>PMIQ01000168.1:4417-4910 GCA_003157175.1 Chloroflexota bacterium | reverse complement strand
GTGGGGCCCGGTCACGCGCGCCGTCCTCGAGGCGAGCCGCGGCGACAACCCGGCCAAGGCGCCAAGCATGGCCTGGTTCCGGACCCGCAAGGGCCGCGGCTACGGCAAGGTAGACGCAGCCAGNNTCCGATCCGGCGGCTCTGGCGGCGCAGGCGGAGGCGAACCTCTCGACCGCGATGAGCGTCATGCGACGCGACGAGAAGCTCGTCGAGTGGCTCTCGGATCGCCTGCTCGAGATTGCGGCGACGGTGCCGGACGAGATCCCGGGCCTGCGCCTTGGGATCGGCGACATTGGGACGCCTTCGGACGCGACGGCCAAACCCGCCTCGAGACCAGCGGCAAAAACCGTCGCCAAGCGGGCGATCAGCCCCGCCGCGGATCCGGCCATCTTCGACTTCGAGCACTACCCGGAAACGATGTGGCGCAAGCCCGGCGATCGCCAGCCCAACCGGGCCGCCCTCGCGGCCTGGGGTTCCTACGTCAACGCCGTCGC
>PMIQ01000168.1:0-4376 GCA_003157175.1 Chloroflexota bacterium | reverse complement strand
TTCTGGGGCGCCTGCTCCACCTACGCCTCGTTCAGTTATCTCAAGTACGGTCCACTGCGACTCTTCAGCCAGCTCGCCCAGGATTGCGACCTGCGCGTCGGCAAGGTGCTCTACGTGGCCGGCCATTCGGGACCGGAGACGGCCGAGGACTCGCGCACCCACTTCGGGATCTTCTCGCCGGGAGTGACGCAGCTCTTCCCGGAAGGCCACCTCATCGACCTGCATCCCTGGGAATACAACGAAGTGCCGGTGGTCCTGGCCGCGGCCCTCGCCACGGACGTGCCGATCGTGGCGCTGCACCTCACCCGGCCACCCATCGAGATCCCGGACCGTGCCGCGCTCGGGATGCCGAGCCATTTCGCGGCGGCGCGCGGCGCGTACGTCATGCGCCCGTTCCGCGAGGCAGAGCCCAAATCCGGCACGATCTTCGTGCGTGGGACGATGAGCACGGCCAATCTCGTGAAGGTGCTGCCCGAGCTGGATCGGCGCGGGCTCAACGTCAAGATCGTGGCCGCCATCAGTCCGCAGCTCTTCGCCCGCCAGGACGCCGCGTACCGCTCGGCCACGGTGGAGCCGGCAGATCGGTTTGACTCGATGGTCATCACCAACGGCGCCTACAAGCTGATGCGCGACTGGGCCGACGATCCGATCGTGCGCGAGTACTCGCTCAGCGCGGACTGGGACGACCGCTGGCGGACGGGCGGCTCGGTCGAAGAGGTCATCGAGGAAGCGCACCTGGACACCGGGCACATCCTCGAGGCGATCGAACGCTTCGTCCGCGAACGACCCGACCGGCTGCGCCGGCTGCGCGAGCGGCTGGCCTCGGTCGAGGCGCGCTAGCCCGGTTCCGAGCGGCGCCGCGCCCCAGCCGCCGGCGGAGTCCCCGAGTCCCGAGTTGCGCGCCCCCCAAACGGGTTGATGAACTCCGGCGGCAGCACCGCTACCATGCCGCCATGCCCGACTTCTACGACATCGACCGAGCCAACGCCAGGCTGCCCGAGCTGGCGGAGACGCTGCTCATGCTGCGCGGTCTTCGAACCGAGGTGATCGCCCTGCGCGATCGGATCGTGGAGCTGAACGCGCCGTGGGCCGTCGCCGGGGCCGCGGCCTCCACCCCCTCCGGAGCGCGCCGCGCCGAAGTGGACGAGGAGACCCGCCTGCTTCGCCTGCGGCTGCAAGGCATGGTCGACCAGATGCAGGCGGGCGCCGCCCAGATCGACTTCTGGGGCATCCGCCTGCGCCAGATCGACACCGGCCTCGTGGACTTTCCGGCGCTCGTTTCGGGCCGTCCGATCTGGCTGTGCTGGCGACTCGGCGAAGCTGAGGTCGGCTGGTGGCACGAGACGACCGAGGGCTTCGATTCGCGCCACCGGCTGGAGGATCTGGTCTGACGAGCGAGCCGTCGGCGCCCTCCCCGTGCCCGTCGAGCCGCGCAGAGCGCGGCTCGACGGGCACGGTCATGCAGGGCGACAGGGCCAAGGCGTATCGGCCGATACCGGAGGATCGGCGCCGCGAAGCGCTCGAGGACGGCATCGCGGCATTCGAGCGCGGCGACTTCTTCCAGGCGCACGAGTTGCTCGAGCCGGCTTGGATGGGCACCGCCGACCTGGCCGAGAGAGCGCTGTACCAGGGCCTGATCAAACTCGCGGCCGGCTACGTCCACGCCGTCCGCGGCAACCCGATCGGGATGACCCGTAACCTGGAAGGCGCCCGCAAGCACCTGACGACTTCGATAGAGCGGGACCCGAGCTGGGGCGCGTCTGCCGGCATCGACCTCGACAGGCTGCTGCTCGAGGTGAACGTCCGGCTCGCCTCAGCCCGCTCGGCCGTGGAGCGATTGGCGACTGATCCGGGCGTCATGCTCGAACTGGCGGAGGCAGCGCCGCGGATTCGTTGAGGCGGTGACGGCGGTGCCTGGCCCTACTACCCCACCGTCTCCACCCCGGCCGCTGCCCCCAGCCGGCGCCGCATGACCGCCATGGCGTCGGGGTTCGAATCCACGAGCAGGAAGCGCCGGCCAAGCTCGAGCGCCGCGGCGCCGGTCGTGCCGCTCCCGGCGAAGAAATCCGCCACCACTCCCCCAGGAGGGCACGATGCCGACAGCACGCGTCGGAGCACGGCCACTGGCTTCTGGGTGGGATAGCCGGTCCGTTCGACGCCGCCGGGCGGCACGATCGTCTGCCACCACGTGTCCGTCGGGAGCTTGCCNNCTCCACCGCCTCCGCGTCGAACCAGTAGCGCTGCGGGTCCTTCACGTAGACGAGGATGTCGTCGTGCTTGGCCGGCCACCGCCGCTTTGTTCGGGCGCCGTAGTCGTAGGCCCAGATCACCTCGTTGAGGAAGCATTCGCGCCCGAAGACCGCATCGCACAGCACCTTGGCGTAGTGGACCTCGCGATAGTCGAGGTGGAGGTAGAGGCTGCCGGTCGGGCGCAGGACGCGCCTGATCTCGACCAGACGCGGCTCGAGGAAGTCCAGGTAGTCATCGTGAACGTCGAGGTAGCTCTGCGCGCCCAGCTGGATCGTCCGATAGCGCCGCCCGCCGAAGCCGGTTCGATCGCCGGCCACCTCGTCGTGGATCGTCTGCAAACGCCGCAGCGTCTGCCGCTTGCCGGTGTTGAACGGCGGGTCGATGTAGACGAGATCGATCGAATCGTCGGGTAGCGAGCCCAGCACGGTCAGGTTGTCGGCCAGCACGATCCGCCCGATTGATCCGCCGAGGATGTCGCTCATGGCCGAAGCGTAGCAGTCGACTGAGCGGACACATCGCGCCCTGCGCGGCGCCAGACGGCCGCGGACCCGCCGCAAACGCTACCCGGGGTAGCTGCCCGTGAGCTAGAGCCGGGCTACTTCGACGGCCGGGCCGCCGAATCGCTGCGAGCGCGGCGCCTTGTCCCAGGCCGGGCCGTGGGCCCTGCCGTCGAGAGGCCCGGGGCTGGCCATGCGATGGCCCGTCTAGTGCGCGATGTCCTGCTCCGGGGCTCCGTAGCGGAGTGCCATCTATCGTCCTTTCGCCACGCTCGCAGGCCGCGCCCGGCCGCAAGCGATATGGCCGAACCGGCCACACCCTACGGCACCTGGGCCATCATCTCGCCCGACCCGCGCTGGATCAGGCGGGTCGGGATCACGATCCGCTGGGGCGGCCTGGTATCGCCGCCCATACGGGCGAAGAGCAGCTCGGCCGACGATCGGCCCAGTTCGGCAGGGTCGTAGGCGATCACCGACACGGGAATTGGCAGCAGGTCGGCCAGCTCGAAGTCGTCGAAGCCGACCAGCGCGGTCAGTCGTTGCGATGCCCGAATTGCTCGCAGCACGCCAACGCACTGGCGGTTGTTGGCTGCGAAGATGGCCGTGGCCCGATCGTCCAGCGCGAGCAGCTTGCCGGCGGCCGTCTCAGCCATGTCGACGGCGGGTGAGCCGAGCCGGACCAGCTCGGGGTCGTAAGGGATGTCGGCCTCGGCAAGGGCTGCCTTGTAACCTTCCAGCCTCTCTACTGCCGTCTGAACCGTGGTCGAGTCGCCGATGAACCCGACCCGCTTGTGACCTCGCAGGATCAGATGCTCGACGGCCTCCTTCGCACCCCCGAAGTTGTCCAGGACCACGGCGTCGGCCTCGATGTTACCGCCGCCCCGATCCAGGAAGACGACCTGCGCGCCCCGCCGCCGCTCGGGTTCCATGTAGCGATGGTCGCTGCCCGCGGGCACCACGATCAATCCGTCGACCGGGCGATGCAGCAGGTTCATCACCAGTTCCCGCTCCCGGGCTGCGTTTTCGCCGGAGCTGCCGATGATGATCACCGCGTTGTGGCGGGCGGCCACTGTCTCCACGGCCTTTGCCACGCTCGAGTAGAACGGGTTCATCAAGTCGGCGACGATGAGCCCGATGCTTCCGATCCGGTGGCCGGTGCGAAGGCTGTGAGCAACCACGTTGCGGCGGAATCCGAGGGCGACGATCGCCTCCTCGACGCGCTGCTGCATTTCCGGCCGGACGCCCGGCTCCATGTTCACGACTCGCGAGACGGTCTTCAGGCTGGCGCCGGCAGCGAGAGCGACGTCGCGCATCGTGGCCTGACCGGAACGCCCGCTCGAGAGGCCCGCAGCCCGGCCAGCCACCGTGTCTCCCCTGGACCGCGCGAGTTCGGGGCGAAACAGGGTCGGGGCAGCCGGGCTCGCTGCGGTGGGCGAGTCGGTGGCCTCGATCTTTTCATCGCTCATCGTGGCGGGTCCCCAGTCTGGCGCTCAGTGCGGGCGCGCAGGCCGGCACGCAAGGAACGAGGCGACGCTCTGACATCGTTGCCATAGTGTCAATCCTAAGTTACGACCCGTCAACGAGGTTGACCGAGGAGGCGCCAGAGTCTCGATCGGGTGTGGTTGACAA
>PMIQ01000245.1 GCA_003157175.1 Chloroflexota bacterium | reverse complement strand
CAGAATCGGACGACCGTCTGGCGTTCCCGGAACCGCCGGCCAGGGAATGCCGACGGCGGGATCGTCCCAGGCGAAGCCCAGCTCGTCGCTGCCGTCGTACTCGTTCGTGACTAGATAGAGCAGCGAGAGCGGCTCCAGGGCCAGAAAGCCATGGGCCACGCCCGCGGGGATCGTGACCGACTCGCCTTCGCTGAGCTCGCGTGTCTCGACGACGGCGTGGGCGGAGGGATCGGCCAGGACGGGCCTCACGTCGATGAGGGCGACCAGCGCCCGGCCGCCGACGACGGTCCAGTAGTCGAGCTGGCGGCGGTGGTAGTGGAGCCCGCGCAGCACGCCCCTCGCGGAGGTCGAAAGGTTGGCCTGGACGAAGCGGGCGTCCGGGAGGCCGGCGACATCGAGCCCGAGCTCGCCGAAGGTCGAGGCGCGCCACAGCTCGGCGAAGGATCCGCGCCGGTCGCCGATGCGCTGGAGCTTTCCGTATCGCACGCCGGCCAAGCGCGATCCGGCTTCCTTTGGATTCATCGTGACGGCTCCTGTTCGCTGGCCTGGATTGTCGCGTACTCCGCCAGCGCCGCCTGCCAGTGCCGCAGCCCGCCGCCGGGGAGTGGCGTGGGCTCCAGAACTCCCCAGAGAGGCGGCGTCGAGGGCCGCGGCCACTTGCTCATGGGCATGTCCCGAGTAGGCACCGACACCCCGGCAAGACGCAAGACTTCGCGCGCCCACTCGGCCCGCGACGCGTGCCCGCCGTTGACCACGTGATGAATGCCACCCACGACATTCCAGCCCTTCCTGCCGGCCAGCTCCACCAGCCTCGCGATCGCCGCCGCCAGGTCCGTGGCGTAAGTCGGGCAGCCGAACTCGTCCGAGACCAGATCCAGGGTCCGGTTCTCGGCCCGCGATCGCTCGGCGGCGGCCAGGATCTTCGCCGGGAAGTCTGCCCCAGGCCGCCCAAAGAGCCAGGCCGTCCGCACGATTGCCAGCGGGGGAGTGGCGGTCGGGCGAGTTCCCGGCGCCATGAGCGCCGCCGCCGCGAAGTCGTTGTCTGTGGCCCGGAACGCCTCGCGAGCCAGCTGCTCGCCCGCCAGCTTCGCCGCTCCGTAGGCGTTGGCGGGGCTGGGCAGGTCCGTGGCTGCGTACGGCCTTCCGTCGGTTCGCAGCCCGTCGAATACCTCATTGGTGGACAGCGCGATCATCGCCGTCCCGTTCAAGGCGCAGGCCTGGGCCATCTCGCCGGCGGCGGTTCCGTTTCGACGCATGGCCAGCCCGGGATCGCGGGCGCAGCCGTCGACGTCCGTCCAGGCCGCGGCGTGGATCACGACATTCGGACGGTCCCGGCCGACCAATCGCATGGCCGACCCGGCGTCGTCCAGGTCGTGGTCGGGCAGATCCCAGGCCAGCACTTCGTCGACGAAGTCGGCTCCGGAAAGACCGGCCACGAGGGCCGTCCCGAGCCGGCCACCGGCGCCCGCGACCGCGACGCGCATCAGGGTCGACCCTTCGACGCGGTCACCCGGCGTCTCGGGAGCCGGCCAGCCTGGTGGCGTACTGGCGGCGGTAGTAGTCCTCCCATTCACCCGCCTTGATCGCCCGCCACCAGGCCTGATTGTGGAGGTACCATTCGACGGTCGCGGCCAGGCCGGCCTCGAAGGGCATCTCGTTCTGCCAGCCCAGGGCGGCGAGTCTGGCGCCGTCCATGGCGTAACGGCGATCGTGGCCCGGGCGATCCTCGACCCGCCGGACGAGCGACCAGGGCTTGCCGAGCAGCTCCAGAAGCCTGACCACGACTTCGCGGTTGGCTCGCTCGTTGCCGCCGGGGATGTTGTAGACCTCGCCCGCCAGGCCGTGTTCCAGGACGTGGCCGATGGCCCCGGCGTGGTCGCCGACGTAGAGCCAGTCGCGGCGCTGGAGTCCGTCGCCGTAGAGCGGCAGCTGTTGATCGTCGATGGCGTTGGTGATGAACAACGGGATCAGCTTCTCGGGGTGGTGATACGGGCCGTACGTGTTCGAGCCGCGTGTCACGACCGCGTCAAGGCCGTAGGTGACGAAGCAGGAGTGGACCAGCAGCTCGCCGGCGGCCTTGGCCGCGGAATAGGGCGAGCGCGGCTCGAGGCGGTCCTCCTCGTGGCTCTCGCCCGATTCGACGGAGCCGTAGACCTCGTCCGTTGAGACCTGGAGGAAGCGCGGAGCGGCCGCGCGCTCTCCCCTGGCGGCGCGTTCCTGCTCGGCGCGACAGGCCTCGAGCAGAACGTGGACGCCCAGGACGTCGGTCCGCAGGAAAGCCTCCGGGTCGAGGATGGAGCGGTCGACGTGGGACTCCGCGGCGAAGTTGACGACGGCGTCGGCGCCGGCCACCAACGGCGCCACGATTGCCGCGTCGGCGATGTCTCCACGGACGAACCGAAGCCTCGCCGCCTGCTCCGGGTCCGCTTCCCCAGCGGCGAGATTGGCGAGGTTGCCGGCGTAGGTCAGCTTGTCCAGGACGGCGATCTGCGTGCCGTCGCGGCGGGCGAGCCGGTCGCGGACGAAGCACGAGCCGATGAAGCCCGCCCCGCCGGTGACCAGAAGCCGGGGGAAGCGCGGCGCTGGGAGCTCGGTCACGAGGTCGGCCTGGCCGGCGGACTCGCCAGGCGACCGGAGCGCGATTCCTGCTCGGCCAGTTCGGCGGCGCGGAGGAGCGAGGTCACCGTGCCGGCGTCGGTCCAGAGGCCCTCGAAGCGACGGGCGAAGAGCTTGCCTGGGAGGTAGTTGTTGAGCAGGTCG
>PMIQ01000121.1 GCA_003157175.1 Chloroflexota bacterium | reverse complement strand
CGCCGGGCCCTGGAGTACCCGATCCGCCAGATCGCCGATAACGCCGGCGCACACGGCGAGGTCGTGGTCGAAAAGGTCCGCGGCCTCAAGGCGGGCTTCGGCTACGACGCCCTCAAGGGCGAGTACGGCGACATGTTCGAGAAGGGCATCGTGGACGCCGCCAAGGTGACGCGCTCAGCCCTCGAGAACGCGGCCTCGATCGCCAAGATGGTGCTCACGACCGAAACGCTGATCACCGACATTCCCGAGAAGAAGGACGCAGCCGGTGGCCACAACCACGGCGGCGGGGACATGGACTACTAAGTCCGTCCACGAACGGCATATCGCGGCCGGCGAGCGCAAAAGCCAACGAAGGAATGCGCCGGCTGGTCGGCGAGCGGAGCCCCGGGTGCATTAACCCGGGGCTCTCTGTTCGCAGGGTGAGACGACCGCTCACCAGGTAACTATTAGTTTGACACCTCCCTGGGACGCGCCCAGTCTGGCGCCGCATCCAGGCCCCAGAGGAGGTTTCCATACCGTGTTCCGCGTCCCCAGGCCGGCCATCTCGCTGCTGGCCGGTTTCGTCGTCGTAATCGCAAGTGCGTGTAGCAGTGGCGTGGCCGCGCCCACGGTCGTCGCGGCCGGCGCCACCGGCGCCCCTGGCGCGCCGTCGTCCGCGGCCTCGGCCGCCAACCCCACCGACCCAAGCTCAATCATCACCGCCGCCCTCTCCAGCGTATCCGCGGTCAAGTCTTTCCACATCGAGATCGACGCCAGCGGCTCGGTCAGCGAGGCCGCGATGGCGAGCGCCGGCGGGGGAGCCTTGGGAGCGGGAAAAGGCAATCTCAAGCTCGACGGCACGACAATCGTCGGTGACGTGGACGTCGCCAATCAGGCCGCCCACATAACAGCCGCACTGCCGACCGTGCCGCTCAACGCCGACGTGATCCTCGTCGGCGGCATCCTCTACTACAAGATGGCCCCGGCAACCAAGTACACGATGATGAGCCTCGGCAGCCTAACCGGGGCGCTGACCGGCGCCCTGCCCGTGGCGGTGCCCACGCCGGGCGCCTCCGCCATGAGCGGCGTCACCGATGAGCTGAACCAGCTCCGCGCGCAAATGGATCAGGCCGGTGTCACCGCGACGCTCGTCGGCGTCGACCAGATCGGCGGTCAGGATGCCAACCACATCAGTGTCTCGATACCGATCGACAAGATCAATGCCGAGATAGCCGCGGCCGCGGGGAGCGCCAGCAGCGCTCCCAACGTCCAGATCGACTCCGCGTCCGTCGACGTGTGGATCTACAAGTCCAGCAGCCGGCTGGCCAAGATCGAGCTCAAGGGAGCATCTTCCGCGATCGGCTCCATCGACCTGGTCGTGACGATCACGAACTACGACGCGGCCGTCACCATCACGGCGCCAGCCGCGAGCGAGATCATCCCCGCCAAGAAGTAACGCCTCCCTCGGGCCAGCGGTGGCCCACGCAGTGGGCGGAGAGTCGGAACCCCGGGCAAATCCCGGGGTTCCGGTGATTCCCCCCGCGCCGCGCTGACGGAGCCGACCGGCGCCATTGACACCGCACTCCCGGGTCAGCACTCTGTCATGGCATACGCACCCGCAGGGAGGCTTGACCGTGACCCGTTTTCCAAGGCTCGCCGTTGCGCTCGTAGCACTCGCGGGCGTCGTCATCGCCAGCGGCTGCGCCAGTGCGACCCCCCCGATCACCGATCCCAACGTCGTCATCGCCAAGTCCGTTGTGGCATTGCAGACGGCTAAGTCGGTCCACGTGAAGATCGACGCCACCGGCAAGGTGAACACCGGCGCGGTGCCCGGCCTGGGCTTCGGGGGTTTCGGCCTGAACCTCGACCTTGCCGGGACGACCGTCGAGGGCGACGTGGACGTGGCCAACCAGGCCACCGACCTGAAGATCACACTGCCGGCTCCCCTCGGAACCGGTGAGGTCATCGTCGTCGGCGGGAACCTCTATTACCAGCTCAGCCTGTATGGCGACAAGTTCACTGAGAGCAAGCTCAGCGACGCCGTGGCGGTGAGCATTCCGAGCGCGGGCGCCCTTGCCAGCGCTGATCCGTCCGCAGCCATCGCCTCGCTGACCAAGGCCATGAACGACCTGGGCGCCAAGGCGACTCTCCTTGCCGGCGACAAGGTCGACGGCAAGGACGTCTACCACGTCTCGGTGTCGGTCCCAGTCGACAAGATCAACGCCTTGCTTGCCGCCCAGGGCGGTTCCAGCGCGGCGGGCATACAGCTTGATAGCGCGACCTTCGACTATTGGGCTTACACGGACACCGTCCTGCCGGCCAAGTTCGAGGTCAAGATCAGCGCCGGGAAGATCGGCAATTTCGACGTCGTCGCGACTCTGACCGGCTACAACCAGGCCGTCACGATCAACGCCCCAGCCGCCAGCGAAATCGGATCCTGACGAACGGCAGGACCGCCTGCCTCGCGCCAGACAAACCGAAGCCCCGGGCCAGGCCCGGGGCTTCGCTCTCGGCGCCGGTTTCAGCGCCGCGTGGGGCCGGCGAGGGGCGCTTGGGCGAGCCCGCCATGCGCGACTCGCGGCGAGGCGATACAGTCATGCGTCGGCGCCCCGACAGGAGGAGTTACGTGTTTCTTCGCAGGTCTATCGCAACCGCGGCCGGCGGCCTGGTCGTGATCGTCGCGCTCGTCGCCGGCTGCACTACCGCGTCGTCGTTGTCCGACCCGCACCAGATCCTGAGCAAGATGGTCACGGCCATGGCGGGCATCAAGTCCGTCCATTTCGAGGTGACGGCCCTGGGGCAGTTCCAGTTTGGCTTCCTGACGCCGTCGGCGGCCCCGACTGATACGAGTTCGCCGGTCGATACGAGTTCGCCGGTCGATACGAGTTCGCCGGCCGCCTCCGAAAGCCCGAGCGCCAGCCTTTCGGCGTCGCCCACGGCCAGCGCGTCGGGTTCGGCCAGCGCGTCGGCCTCGGCCAGCGCGTCGCCTACGGCGAGCCCGACGGCGGTTCCGACCGCAACACCGGTGCCCACGGCGACCCCGGTGCCCACGCCAACTCCCGCCCCCACGCCGACGCCCGGGCCGGCAACGATCCCGCTCGATGGCACCACGGCCAGCGGCGACATCGATGTGGGCAATGGCACCGCCCACATCACCGGCACATTGCCAGGTATTCCGGACTTCGCAGGAGAGCTCCTCGTTGTCGGTGGCAACGCGTACATGCGAGCGCCGGGTCAGAACATCTTCTCCACTGAGGCCGCCTCCAGCCTTCCTCTCAACCCGGCGGATGCCACCGCCGGACTCCTGGCGGAGTTCCAGACGATCCTGACCACGATTGCCGACAAGAACCTGAACCCGCAGCTGTTGGGGATCGAGTCCCGGCCGGGAGGGTCGTGCTACCACATTCAGGTTCAGGCGAACCCGGACGTGGTCAACACTTCGCTGGGGCTGACTGGGCAGGGAGTCGGCTACGCCAAAGTGGACGTGTGGATCTTCCAGAGCAGCTTCCTGGTTGAGCACATGGAGCTCCATACCAGCGACCCGGCGGCGGGTTCGGCCGCGATCCGGCTGATCATGTCCGAGTACAACAGCGTCGCCCCGATCGACGCCCCGGCCGCGGGCGAGTTCGACCCGGCGGGCCTCGCGGCGCCGGCCGCCAGCTAATCGAATCAGCCGTGGCGCCGACAAGCCGGCGCCAACGGACCGCTTCTACAATCTCAGGGTGAGTCCACTGTCAGACGCCGGGTCGGAGGGCCGCCAGCTCGGAACCGATCCGGACGGTTTTGCAACGCGCTTCGAGCCGCTTCTTCCGGGCGGCGCGGACGAGTTGCCGCCGCCTCCCGACGAGGCTCCGCCGGAGGCGTTCGACGCGGCGCGAATCGAGCCGATAGAGGCATCCCCGTTCGAGCCCGAGCCGGTCGCCCTGGCCGAGCGGCAAGCCGCCACGGACGCCCTCGCGCAGCGAATCCTGGCTCGTCTGAACCCGGAGCAGCAGCGGGCGGTTCAGACGACAGACGGCCCAGTCCTCATCCTGGCCGGGGCGGGCAGCGGCAAGACGCGCGTCCTCGCTCATCGCGTCGCATATCTCATCGGCGTCTGCGGCGTCCGGCCGTGGCAGATCCTCGCCGTCACCTTCACCAACAAGGCCGCCGCCGAGCTGCGTGCGCGAATCACCGGCCTGGTCGGCGAGGAGGCGGGCCGCGAAGTCGCCATGGGCACTTTTCACGCCCTATGCGCGCGCGTCCTGCGCCGCGACGGCGCGGCCATCGGCATCGACCCGCACTTCGTCGTCTACGACACGGACGACCAGCAAGCCCTTATGAAGCAGATCCTGCGCGACGACGACCTGCCGATCACCGGCGAGTACAAGCCGAGCGCGATCCTGGCCGCAATCTCGCGGGCGAAGAACGAGATGATCGACGCCGAGTTCCTGACGCAGAACGCGCACACTCACCGCGAGCGCGAGATCGCCAGGCTGTATCGGCGATACCAGACGCGGTTGCGTTCGGCCGCCGCTCTCGACTTCGACGACCTCCTGCTCGAGGCGGTGCGGCTCTTCCACGAGGCGCCCGCGGTTCTGGAGCGATACCAGGGCCGCTGGCGCTACCTCCACGTCGACGANNCTGTGGGTCAAGGCTCTCGGTGCGGCGCACAAGAACGTCTGCGTGGTAGGCGACGACGACCAGTCCATCTACTCGTGGCGCGGCGCCGACATCCGCAACATACTGGACTTCGAACGCGACTACCCGAACGCGACCGTCGTGAAGCTTGAGCAGAACTACCGCTCCACGCAGCTCATCCTCGATGCCGCGCACGCCGTCGTCACCAACAACTCGTCGCGCAAGGACAAGAAGCTCTGGACGGAGAACTCGGGCGGCCGGCCGATCTCCCGCTTCGAGGCCTACAACGAGGAAGAGGAGGCGGAGTGGATCGCCCGCCAGATCGAGGAGCTAACCGGCGGTCGGGGAACGATCCTGACCCGCCGCGCGGACGAGGTCGTCGAGCACTGGGAGCGGCGCGACATCGCGGTCATGTACCGGACGAACGCCCAGAGCCGCGCCATTGAAGAGGCGTTCCTGCGCTACAGCATCCGCTACCAGCTCGTCGGCGGGACGCGCTTCTATCAGCGCCGCGAGGTCAAGGACGCGCTGGCGTACCTGCGGATCCTGCGCAACGACACCGACCAGGTCAGCTACGAGCGGGTGCTCAACGTCCCGGCCCGGGGGATCGGCGAGAAGAGCCTCGAGGAATTGCGCCGCTTCGTCGCGGCGGGTGCGGACGCCGTGGCGGGTGCGGACCACGTGGCGCGGCCGGCCGACGAGGCCGCTGCGGAGGCGGCCGACGAGGAGGGCCCGGCCACATATTGGAAGGCGATCAACGCCGCCGCCGGGGGCCGGATCGAGACCCTCGGCACTCGCGCACGCAGCGCCCTGGGCGGGTTCGTCGCCGTCGTGGCCCGGCTGCGAACCCGGATCGGCGTCCTACCGCTGCCGGAGCTTCTCGATGCGGTCCTGGAGGAGTCGGGATACCGGGCCATGCTCGCGGACGGCTCCGAAGAAGGCGAGGAGCGTTGGGCCAACCTCCTGGAACTGCGGTCTGTGACCACGCGCTACGACGACCTGACCCCGGACGATGCCCTGGACAGGTTCCTCGAGGAGACGGCGCTCGTCGCCGACCAGGATTCGTACGAGGCCGGCGCAGACGCGGTCACGCTGATCACGATCCATGCGGCCAAGGGTCTCGAGTTCCCGGTCGTGTTCATCGCCGGGCTGGAGGAGGGCGTCTTCCCGCACAGCCGCTCGCTCGACGACGAGAAGCAGCTGGAGGAAGAGCGGCGCCTCGCCTACGTCGGCATCACGCGGGCCAAGCGCCGCCTGTTCCTGTCGCACGCCGCCCGGCGTGCGACCTGGGGCCAGGGCGGTCTCTCCGTTCCGAGCCGCTTCCTGTTCGAGATCCCCGCGGCGCTGATGGCTGGACCGCGGCTCGAGCGCGCCGAGGATTTCGACGACGACGTGGGCCAGGTGGATCCGGATCTGGTCTTCGGACGGCGTCTGAGCAGCCGATTTGGTACGCCGATCCGCTCGGGAGGCGGCGCGTGGCGCACCGGGAGCGGCCAGCCCGGCGCTCCCAGGGCAGGGGAGGCGTTCCGTCCCAGCCGCGATCTCGGCGCGCGCCGCGAGGCCTACGACTCGGGGGCGCGCTCGGGCAGCCTGGGAGTGCCGCGTGGGAGCGGCAGCCCCTCCGGCGACCCTTCCGGCGAACCGGACGACGGCCCGCCTCGTCAGGGGGCCGCCGAGTCTGCGCCGCCGTCCCGCCCGGCTCCCGCGGCCCGTCCCCGCATTCCAGGCGAGCGGCAGTTCCGCGACGGCGACCGCGTCCGCCACCCCCGCCTCGGTGACGGCATCGTCGTGACCTCCAAGCTGACCCGCAACGACGAGGAGGTCACGGTCGCCTTTTCGAACGGCGGCGGGGTGAAGACCCTGCTGGCGAGCATCGCCAACCTGGAGCCGCTCAGGTGATCGTGGGTCCGTCGGGCGGAATCGCAAACCCGGAACCCGACGGACCGTTACCATGGGGCCGCCACGAGCCGGGGCGCTTCCACCGGGCTCAAGCCACCGAAACCAGGGTAGGACGCACGCGAAGATGACCAACGCCAAGACGACCAGTTCGAACGTATCGCGATCCAGCCGCGTCAAAGGTGGCGGCAAGGCCTCCCTGGAGCCGTGCGCCTGCTGCGGCATCGCCCCCGACTCCCGCGGCCGGCCGTTCTCGATCACCTTCGAACAGCCCGACGTGATCGACCAGATCCACCCCCAGCTCCTCGACACCTGGGGCGGCGATCCGTTCCTTGCGATCAAGGCCGTTGGCTTCTTCATCCGGGTCATCCTTCCGGTCAAGCTGAGCGACGGCTTCGCGGTCGACTTCGGGACGTGGATCGAGATCGACAACGACGATTTCCGGGCGGCCTGGCAGTCGTGGAACTTCCCGGAGTACAAAGACCTCGCGATCGAGGGCTACGTGGCCAACCAGATCGCGCCCTTTGACAAATTCCCGCACACGTTGGTCAAGGCGACCGTCCGCGAGCCCGAGCAGGTCCCGTACCTCACCAGCAGCGACAACGAGGTCTTCACGAAGCTGCTGACCGAGACCTGGCCGCATGCCAGCGTGCTGGCGCCGTACGCGGATCTGTTGAAGTCGGAGCCCCCGCTCGAGGACTGATCCGCGCCCGAACCGTTCCGCAGCCCGGGCTCACCTGCGGCGCGGCGATAGGGTCGGCTCGTGCCCCGCGGCCACCGTCACTTCCGCGGGTCGCCGGACGGCTTGTGCGGGCCGCGCGCCTGGTGCGCCGGGCGTGCATGGCGGGCAGCACTTGGTGGAGAATCGATCCGAAGTCGACGCACGGACGGAGGACGAGCGGTGACGGAGTCGATCGAACCGGCGGTCGGTTTGCCGGTGGCGGCGAAAGCTGTCGAGGATGCCCGGGCGCTCGGCGAAGAGGGCGCGAGCCGGCGGCGCGACGATCTCGTNNGCGGCCGATGCTCTCGCTGGGCAACGTCTTCGACGAGGACGAGTTGCGCGCCTTCGACGGGCGCGTCCGCCGCGGCCTTGGCCTGCCTCCCGCGCCCGCCCCGGCGCCGGATCTTCGCTACGTGGCCGAACTCAAGATCGACGGCCTGGCCATCTCGCTGCGCTACGAGCGTGGCCGCTTCGTCGGGGGCGCGACTCGCGGCGACGGCACGACCGGCGAAGACGTCACGGCCAATCTGCGCACCATNNCTGCGCGAACCGGCCACGGCCGAGGTCCGTGGCGAGGTCTTCATGCCCAAGGCCGAGTTCGCCCGCATCAACGGCGAGCGCGAAGAGGCGGGCCTGCCGACTTATGCCAATCCACGGAACAGCGGCGCGGGCTCGCTGCGCCAGCAGGATCCACGCGTGACCGCCGCCCGGCGTCTCTCCTCGTGGTGCTACCAGCTGATCGAGGACGGACCCGACGGCCCCGCCCGTGCCGCGGGACCCGACGGCCGCCCGTCCGTTGCGAGTCAGTCGGAGGCGCTCGCCCGACTCGCCGCCCTGGGCCTGCCGGTCAACCCGGATCGGGCCGAGGGCCTCGACATCGACGGGGTCTGCCGCTTCCTCGAGGAATGGCGCGAGAAGCGTCACGAACTGCCGTACGAGACCGACGGGGTCGTGGTGAAGGTGGATCGCGTCGACCAGCAGGAGCGACTCGGCCTGGTCGCGCGGGCACCGCGCTGGGCGATCGCCTACAAGTTCCCGCCCGAGCAGGTCGAGACGGTCCTGGAGGACATCGTGCCGTACGTCGGCCGGACCGGGACGCTGACGCCGGTCGCGCACATGCGGCCGGCGAAGGTCGCCGGCTCCACGGTTGCCCGGGCGACTCTCCACAACCTCGACGAGGTCCGGCGCAAGGACCTGCGGATCGGGGACTGGATCGTGCTCCAGAAGGCCGGCGACGTCATCCCGGAAGTGGTCCGGTCGATTCCGGAACGGCGGACGGGAGCGGAGCGCGAGTTCGAGATGCCGGCGACCTGCCCGGTCTGCGGCACGGCGGTCGTTCGCGACGAGGGCGCGGTCCGCATCTACTGCCCCAACCAGAAATGCCCGGCACGCCTGGCCCAAGAGTTCGCCCACTTCGCCGGCCGCGGCGGGATGGACATAGAGGGCGCCGGCTGGGCGGTACTCGAGCAGCTGCTGGAACGCGGTCTGGTGAAGACTCGCGGCGACTTCTTCCGGCTGACTGTCGACGACCTGGCCGGCCTGGACCGCTTTGCCCGCAAGAGCGCCGAGAACCTGAAGGCTTCGATTGAAAGGTCGCGCCGGCGGCCACTGGCGCGGGTGCTGAACTCGCTGGGCATTCCCCAGGTGGGCGAGCAGACCGCCATCGACCTGGCCGGCTGGAT
>PMIQ01000061.1 GCA_003157175.1 Chloroflexota bacterium | reverse complement strand
ACGTCCGGAACGAAGAACAAAGCAGTGGGCGTCGGCTTCGGCACCGGCAGCGGGCGCGCGACAAGGACGTAGAGGGTATCGTCCGGGCCGATTCCGATGAGCCGCGCGCTGGCGCCGGAAGGTGGCGAGTACACGGTCCTGCCGTGCCATGGAGTCGTGGGCGGGAGGGTCGCCAGCCCAGATGGCAGAGTCGGGATCGGCGTCGTCTTCGGTTCGGCGCGAAGCGAGGGCAGGATGGGAGACGGCATCCACGCGTCGCTTGGGACCACGCAATCTGCCGGCATCGGCGTGTGAGCGTTCGGGCCGTCGTCACAGATGATTGGGGGTGTCGGCGAGGCAGTTGGAGAGGCGGTCGGGGCTGGAGTGGGCAGGGCCGCGGTGCAGCCGGCAAGCGCAATGGCGATGACCCCGAGCGCGCCGGCGGCGGACCGCCTCGTTCGGCCAAGCGTCGAGTGTGCGCGCATGGTTCCCTCCCTCCGCCTTTGACCCCTTGAGTATGGTCCTCGCGAGCCTTGCGGTCAGTCGGCTGTCCGACAGCTGCCCGAGCCCGAACTGGGCCTTGACGCCCCGGCGCCTGAAGTACGATCTCGTCGCGTTCATCGCAGCTGCTCGGAGGTGGGAAGCATGTGGCGTGTCGCAGCCAAGTCCGTCGGCGCGGTCTTGCTCTTGGCGATCTTTGGGACTCTCGCGGCCCGCCTGGTAGGGCCCCAGCCCCGTCCTTTTGTCACGGCGGCTCCGGGCACGGTCGGCACGATCTGCTTCTCGACTGACTTCCTGGCGCCGTGCCTCCCCGGCTCTGACGCAACACTTACCTCTGACCAAGTCGGCTACAGCCTGACCGTCCCGAACCAGGACGACGTCCGCCTGGACATCTCCCGGCTCGACGGCAACCAGGAGCTTCAGGTGTTCGAGCTGGACATCGGCACCGACGACTTCGGCCCCGGCGACGAGTTCGGCACGTTTAGCTGCGGCCCGTGCCAGCAAACCGGAGATTACGTGGGCCGGGCCCGGGACGGGAACACCGTCTTCGCCGAGGGCTTCTTTCACCACACGTGAGCGGTTTCCGTCAGCATGGTCGCGGGTTCGCTATACCGCACGTCAATGGCGGCACCCACCAGAGCCTATCCCCGCCCGCCTAT
This sequence comes from Chloroflexota bacterium, assembly GCA_003157175.1. Classification (GTDB taxonomy): domain Bacteria; phylum Chloroflexota; class Limnocylindria; order Limnocylindrales; family CSP1-4; genus Fen-1039. The sequence goes on along the minus strand of PMIQ01000061.1, from coordinate 19,608 downwards.
CGGCCGATCCCCGCCGCCGAATTCCCGAGCGGAGATCGTGGCAGCGGATCGACAATGCAGCACAAGGGAACGGGCACGAAAAGACGAGGAGCAGCGCATGGTCGCACCTGGACAGCGTCCGGACGCCGGATCCGAGCCCAGGGTCACGGACGCACGCAAAGGTGAGCCCCGGGCTCGGTTGGGGCCCATCGGCCGGCTGTTCGGCTCGATGCTCGACCTGTCGCCGGTTCGCCGGATCCGGGCGATCTTCACCGTCTTCGACGACGCCGGGGGCAGCCTCCTCGCCGAGGGCCTGGCGTACAGCGCCCTGTTCGCCGGCTTGACGGGGCTGCTCTTCTGCGTCGGCGTCCTGGGCTACCTGATTCCGTCGCCGTCGGACCGTCAGCGCCTCCTCGATGACTTCACCGGCCAGCTGGCCCCGCTGGCACCGATCGCGAGGGACGGGTTCGCGAGTGTGGCGGCGCACGCCGGCGCATTCTCCATCATCGGACTGGCGGGCATGGTGTGGGGCACGAGCCACTTCTACGGAGCGCTCGACGAGGCGATCGCGCGGGTCTTCGCCCGGACCCCCGCCCGTGGCGCATTCGATCGGATCCTCCGCAGCTTCGTCTCGGTTCTGCTGCTCGTCGGCGGGCTCGTCTCAGGGATCGCGATCTACGCGATCCAGGTGACGGTAACCACCGGGCTCACAGCCGGGCCGGAAGGAGACGCGGGACGGGCGCTGGCAGCCGTAGCCTTCCCGCTCGTGACGGCGATCGTGGTCGTGACGGCCGTCGGCGTGATGTATCGCGTCGTGCCGAACACGGACGTGCCGTTGTCCGTTCTATGGCCGCCGGCCGTCGTCGCCGGGCTCGTCTTGACCTGCCTGACCGAGCTGCTCGTCTACATCGCGCCACTCCTCACCGGCGCGCTGTCGGTGTTTGGAGGCGTTGCCGCCGTGTTCGCCGCCCTGGCCTGGCTGCACCTGGCATTCCAGGTCGTGCTGGTCGGCGCTTCGTGGACGCGCCTCCGGCTGGACGACGCCGGCGCGCGTGACGCCGGCGCGCGTGTGGCCGCAGGAGCGGCGAGTGGCGCGGCCCGAGGGGCTGCGGGCTCTTAATTCGCAGAGCATCGTTGAATGACGGAGGACAGCATGACGGCACCACGCACGGTGGCGGGACAAGCCGCGATCTCGGCGATGCGCCCCTTTGTCAAGCGCGCGCTCACGCAGACCATCGTCGCCATCGAAGACGAGGCCATCGCTCCCTACCTGGCGGCGCTGCGGGAAGCGGACCGCGTGCTCGAATCCCTCGCCGCCCAGGACCCAACCTCGACGTGGGACGCGCCCTCGAGGGTCGACTTCGTCAAACGGGCCGAGGCCGCGCACCGGCTGGCGGGGCCCCTTCTCGCGTACGACGTCCAGGAAGAGCAGGTCTGACTACCCGATCGGCGCCCAGCGAGACTCCGGGCGCGCTCGACTGCGGAGATCGCGCGTCTCCGGTCGCCAGGCGAAACCGCCCCGGCAGTTCGGGCGCTGCGCCATCCTCCCCCGGATCAGCGCGTCTCCCGCCGCCGCGTCTGGGTTTCCGTCCACCCCGACAGGAAGGCATAGAGGGCACTGAGGCTCTCGTTTTCGGCGCGTTGCAGACGCTTCCTCGCCTTGCCAAGAGGAAAGGCGGAGAGCCCCGAGTCCGTGCGCAACCCGAAGACCCTGTTGCCGCTCCCGGCCACCCACCCCCACCGGCCGCCGTGGTTCTTTATGAAGGTCTCGCCAAAGTAGGCGCCCAGCTCGGACGCCAGGGCATGTCTGCGCTCTTCGAGCGAGGGGCCGCCGCCGTCCCGGGGCAGGGCTTCGTACATCTGGAGGCCGACCCCATCCGCGGCTTCGATGCTCGCATCGGAGAAGTCGAGCGCCGCCTGGTGCTCGCGCCCCCGATCGACATAGCGGCCGGCCAGGTCGGCCATCTCCAGGGCCATGGCGGCGTCCGCCTCGAACTGAACGCCGAGGACCCCGTCGTGAGGTTTCTCTCCAGACTCATTCATGTCTAGAGGGTACTCCCGGTGCCTCGAAAGCAGCCGTTTCCGGCGGCTCCGCCCCGAGCGGCAGCCCCAGACCCCGCAGATCCGAGCGCAGCTGAGGCGCGCCGGTGAACCGGACCGCGACCATCCCGAGTTCGGCGGCCACAGTCACGTTCGGCTGGTTGTCGTCGACGTAGACGGTGCTCTGCGCCGTCAGGCCGAAGCGCGCCAGGAAGAGACGGAAGATGGCCGGGTCGGGCTTGCCGACCCTGACCTCGCCCGAGATAAGGATGCCGTCCATCTCCTCCAGGAACGGGTAGAGCGGCCGCGTTCCGGGGAAAGTCTCGGCCGACCAGTTGCTCAGGGCGTACGTTCGAAGGCCGGCAAAACGCAGCTCGCGCAGGATCGCGACCGTCCCCTCGAATGCCCCGCCCAACATCTCGTGCCAGCGCAGCTCGTAGGCGGTGATGAGCTCGGCCTGGTCGGGGTGGGCCGCGACCAGCTCGGCCACGCCTCGGGCCAGGGGAAGGCCGGCGTCGAGGCGGGCATTCCACTCCGGACCGCAAACGTCGGCCAGGAACCGCTCCATGCCCGCCTCGTCGCCGCCGAAGAGCTTGCGATAGAGGTGGCGCGGGTTCCAGTCGATCAGGACGCCGCCCAGGTCGAACGCGACAGCGGTGATCTGAGTCGCCATGAAGCCTCACGGGTTGCCGGCGGGCGATGCGGTTGGGCCGGCATCGAACCCGGGCCGGGCTCCCAGATCGTACCCGAGCCGGCGATGGGGCATCGCGGGGCCGAGCGGCCCGCCGCGCCCCCGGCGATCAGTCGGAGATCAGCTTCTCGATCGCCTTGGGCGTCATCTTGGTCCGGTGGGCGATCTGGACGGCGATGCGGCCGGGGTTGCCCTGGCAGCGGTGGAGAGCGCGATGGTTAAGCCGAGGCCAGATTGCGATCGCCCGCCGTTCGACGCGATCCGCCGACTCCGGACGCCCGTGAGGCATCCCGGGGTGAAGGCGGGGGAACGGAACGAGCACAGCGACCTTTCCGGCTGCCGGCCTGACGCAGTCTCGCGACCCGAGGCATCGCACGGGGTCGGTCAGGGTTCCATGGTGCGCTCCCGCCGCAGGCAATACAAGTACCACCGCCGTCGGGGCGCCGTCGGAGCGCCGCGCGGCCACCCGGGCCGGTCGAGGCATCGTCCCGACCTACGTGACGCGGAACGCCTTGCTCGCGCTGCCGGAGCGGTCGCCGAGCCAGCAGCTCACGGTGGCGTTGGAAGCGCCCGGCTTCGTGCTCGTCCCCACCTTCCACGTCCAGGAGACCTTGCCCGTCGACGCGGCCGTGCGCTCGGGCGCCAGGCCCGCCGCGCTCGAAACCGCGCCGGAAGCGTACGTGACGCTGGCGCTGCACGTGGCGCCGGGCGAGGTGACCGCGATCAGCATCGCGTTGGCGCCGTGCTTGACCGACGCCGTCAGGCTGCTGATGCGGACCGGGAGGGCGGCGATCGACGAAGCGCTCGGCCCGCCGCTCGAGCTCGGGCTGGCGCTCACCCCAGGCGTCGCCGACGGCCCCGCGATCGGCGTGCCGGGCGTGTCGGGCGTGAAGGCGATCCCGTAGAAAGCGTGGACCCAGTGGTCGCCGATCTCGGATTGGGCCGTACCCAGCGAGATCGACCCCGCGCAGACCTCGTCCTTGAGCCTGGTCTCGAAGCCGTCCTTGGTGTGCGCGCCGGTCGCCCGACCGTCGGACAGGCTGGCCGTGTAGGGCTCGGGCCAGAGATTGCGTGGATCGGTCGGCGCCCCGCCGAGCTCCAGCGAGATCAGATGGTCCTCTTCGTAGTCGGCGCTCGAGATATCCGTGTAGCCGTACTCGGCCATCTGCTCGATCTTTAGGCCGCTCGTGTAGCTGCTCGGCGGACGGATCGTGGCCGTCCAGCCCGACACGCAGATCGTCGATTCGATGGTCGCCTGCGTAACGGTCGCGTTGAGCGCGCCGGGGGTCATGACGGGATCCGGCTCGCCGGGCAGGCGATCGGCGGTCGAACCGGGCACGCCCGAAGCGAACGGCAGCCCGGTCGGCCCGGGCGAGAAGGAGGCTCCGGGCTCGGAGCTGGCGCCGGACTCGTCGTCGTCGTCGATGGGCGTCGCGCTTGGGGCGACGGCTGAGGGCGGCGCCGAAGCNNGGTGAGAGCCTCGCTGCGCGCGTCCAGTGTCCATGAGCCCGCCTTGTAAATCGTGCCAACGAGTCCCATTGCGGGCCTTGAGTCGCATTGGTCCCCTCCCTGAGAAAGTGGCGTCGGACGCCTGCCAGCTCTAACGACCGACCCCGCCCCCAGCGTATCCGATGGGCGACATCGAGGCGCAGCTGCCCGCCGGGCCGGCCGAAGCGATCAGACGCGGCCGCGCCAGATCCCGACGGCTTCGAACGTCATCGGCACGTCGACCAGGATCAGCTCGCTTGCCTCTCGCGCCCGGATGCGCAGCTCGGGCTGATCGGTGACCTTCGCGGCGTCGCCGGTGGAGACTTCCTGGTCGTCGAATGCAGCCGCGCCGTCGATCAGGTAGACGTAGACTCCGCGGCTGGCGCCGATCGGATGCGCGACCTCCACCCCGGGCTCGAGCGAGGCGAGGTAGACCGCGGCGTCCTGGTGGACAGTGACGACGTCCACGCCTTCGGGCCCGACCACCTTGAGGAGCCGGTTCGTCCGGTCGGCGCGGGTGAAGATGCGTTGCTCGACCTCGGGCGGCAGGCCGGCGATTTTCGGCAGGATCCAGATCTGGATGAAGCGCATCGGCTCGGTCTTCGAGGCGTTCTGCTCCGAATGGAGCGCGCCGGCGCCAAGCGTCATCCGCTGGACAGAACCCGCCGGCAACGGTCCGTATGCGCCGCCGACGTTGTCCTCGTGCCCGAAGCTGCCGTCGACCACGTAGGTCAGCCCCTCGACGTCGCGGTGCGGGTGCAGCGGCCAGATGGCGCCGGGGATCAGGCGGTCGTCGTTGAAGACCCGCATCGCGCCGAAGCTGTCGTTCTCGGGGTCGCTGTACCGATCGAAGGAGAAGTGCCAGCGGGCGCGGAACCAGCCGCCCGAGGTGTCGTAGATCTCCTTGTCGCGTCGGATGACGATCACGACGGCATCATCCACCACATCCGGCCGGGCNNGCGCGTTCGGTGCCCGAGTCGCGAGGCGATGCGCCGTCTGGACGACGTCGGAGACGTCGAGCGCCCCGGCCAGCGCAAGCACCGGGCAGCGCAGCTCGCCGAGCCGGTCGTTGGCCCGCGGATCCAGCGCGATCGGCCGCCCCTTGACGCGCCCGGGTTCGTGCAGCAGTCGATCCATTGCCCTGACGGCTTCGCGGATGGCAGGATCGACCCGATCGGGCGGCTGGCCGGGGCCGTCCACCCAGACCCTCACCTCCAGGTCGACCAGCGCTTCGATGTCGAGCTCCGCGGCCGATTCGAGGCGCTCCCCCTCCGCGAAGATGGCCAGCTCTGCCGGAGTCGGCTCCCCTTCGAAGCCACCCAAACCGGCCCCCACGCCGACTACCGCGACGACACGCTTGGGAAACTCGATGGCGGTATCGAAGGCGATCTGCCCGCCGCGGCTGTTGCCGACGAGCGCCGCCCGGCCGATGCCGAAGGCGTCGAGCACGGCCAGGAGGTCGGCCCGGTTGCTGAAGTCAACGTCGGCGGTCGTCGAGGCGCCGAAGGCCCGGTAGTCGTAGCGGACGACGCGGAATCCCGCCGCGACCAGCCCGGGCACCATCGCGTCCCAGGACCGGTGATCGACGATCGCGGCATGGATGAGCACGATTGTCGGCCCGGCGCCCTCGCTCTTCGCCAACAACCGGCCGCCCGGAACGTCGATGAACCGCTCTTTCGCCCCTGCCATCTGACCTGTCTCCATCAGTCCGTGGGAGTGGCGCCGTCGCCGGCGCGGGGCCGGCGTGGCCGCAGCGATTGGTAGAAGCAGGCGCCGGCGAGCAGCAGCAGGCCGAGGCCCATCAGCGACAGGACTATGGTGACCCGGTGTCGCCTTTCGGACAACTGCCCGAAGCGACACGCGAAGGCGCACGATCTCGTCTTAGGTGCAACGCCCCGGATCCCGGGGCAGCCAGCGGGAGGAAGAGGGATGCTCACAGAAGGGATTCGGCAGCGGGGCCTGTGGCCGGCATCGACTGAACACATGCACACAAGACTGCGCGGGGCCGGCTTGGCCCTGGCAGTGGTCCTCGTCGCAGGGGCATGCGCCTCAGCCGTGGCCAGCCCCACCCCGAGCGGCGGGCCGACATTCACGCCGTCACCGACCAACTCGGCCTGGCCTACAGACTCGGCCTCGCCGACGCCGACGCCCACCGCCACGTCATCGCCATCCCCGACTAGCGCGGCCGTGAACTTCGACACCGCTCTGGGCAAGGCCAAGCTGCTGGCACCGGCCGCCGACGGCGGCGTCCTGGCCGGCACCGAGCTAAACGACTTCGGCATCGACCTGCTGCGCCGGCTCGACTCCTCGGGCAATCTATGCGCCTCCCCGACGAGCATCGCGCTCGCCCTGGCCATGGTCCGCGCGGGGGCACGCGGCACCACTGCCACAGAGATCGACAACGTCCTTCACCAGTTCGGGACCACGGGCCAGGCCAGTGAGATCGTGGCGTTGCTCAAAGCCCTCAAGGGTTTGACCGACGCCGGCACGAAGCCCGCGGACGAGCTGGACGTAGCCAACGCCGTCTTCTCGCAGAAGGGCATGAACCTGGAACAGGCCTATCTCGATGCCCTCAGCTCCGGGTTCGGTGCCGGCGTCGGCCTCCTCGATTTCCAGAACGACCCCGAATCGGCCCGACTCACCATCAACCAGTGGGCCAGCAAATCGACGAAGGGCCTGATCCCGGCGGTCCTGCAGCAGGGCGACATCACCAACGCGACGCGCATCGCCCTGGCCGACGCCATCTACCTCAAAGCCGCCTGGGACCACCAATTCGAGCCGACGGCGACCAAGTCGCTGCCGTTCACTCGTTCCGATGGATCGAAGGTATCGGTTCCGACGATGGCTATTGACACGTCGTTCCAATACGCCGCCGGGACTGGCTATAGGGCAGTGCAGCTCCCGTTCAAGTCATCGGCGTCGATGACGTTCATCGTCCCCGACAACATGGCCTCGTTCGTAGCCGGCCTCACGGCAGCCCAGTTCGGGACCATCGAGCACCAGTTCACGGCTCGCAGCGTGGACCTGACCCTGCCGCGGTTCTCCACCGAGTCGAGGGTCGACCTGGCGAACGTGCTCGCGGCAATGGGCATGCCCACCGCATTCGGGAACGCCGATCTCTCAGGCATCACTCTGGACGAGCCGTTGACCATCGACCATGTGATCCACCAGGCCAACATCGTCGTCGGCGAGGACGGCGTGATCGCCTCCGCGGTCACGGTCGTCACCGGCAAGAGCACGGTCGGGCCGCCGCCTTCCCCCGTGACGTTCCACATCGACAAGCCGTTCCTGTACTTCATCCAGGAACGCTCGACGGGCGCCATCCTCTTCATGGGCCGCATCGACGACCCGTCCGCAACCACGTAGCCGTCGTCCGCACCAACTCGCTCGCTCTTCCACCAGCCGAGCAGGCACGGGCGGCAGCGACAAAGGTCATGCGGAGGCTGATCCACCGGGCTCCGCGACGGTCCCGTCGGGGTCCTCGGACTGGACCGCGTCCGCACCGAACGCGGCGGCCAACAGTGCCGTCAGTTCTGCGGCGCCCACGAGAATGAGCGCCGTCAGGTAGTACCACAGCAACAGCACGATCACGCCGCCGAGCGCGCCGTAGGTGGCACGGAAGCGCCCGAGGCTCGCGACATACAGACCGAAGCCGAAGGTCACGACGAGCCAGGCGACGGCGAAAGCGACGGCGCCGAGAAGCGCCCAACGCCAGGGCGGCCGAGCACAGGAGGCGAAGCGGAAGACGGCCGTGACGGCGAGCAGCAGGACGGCAAAGACCAACGGCCAGCGCAGGATCGACAGCACCATCCATGTCGCGCCGCCGACGCCCGCCCGATCGGCCACGTCCCTCGTCATAAGCATGCCGCCGACGACGGTCACGACACCGACGACGATGCCGATTCCGCTGAGCAGGGTCAGCGCGACGGCCAGGCCGATGCGGCCCGGCAGCGGCCGCGTCTCCCGCACCCCGAAGGCGCGGTTCATCGCCTTCATCAGGGCGTTGATGCCGCCTGCCGCGGAGTAGAGCGTCACCACGGCCCCAACCGAGAGCAGAGCCGGTTCCGTGTGGGTCAGGACGTCATTGAGCTCTGTCTTCAGGGGACCGACTACGTCGGACGGGATGCTGTTGCCAAGCGTCGAAATGATCCGAGAAGTCGGGTCGGCGACGCCGAGCCAACCGGCCAGGAAGCTCCCTAGCGCCGCCAGAAAGAGCACGAACGGGAAGGTCGCGAACATGAAACGGAACGCCAGCTCGGCGGCGAGACCGGTCGCGTCGTGGCGGTCGAGCTGCCCAACGTACGACTTGATCAGCGCGATCAACTCCACCTCCGGGCGCCGCAGACGCAAGTGCTCGGATACCGGCGCGAGAACGCGCGGCACCAACGCAGCAATAGCCTACAGGCCCCGGCCGGCCCGCATCTCCGGCCGAGCGGGCCGCTATGGGGCGGAGGTCACTTGACGAAGTAGCCGGTGACGTCGAAGACGACGGCGGTATGAGCCGAAAGGCTCGCCGCGACGTAGGTGGCGCTCAAGGAGCCGTCGATCGAATTGAGAGCCACGGTCACGCCGTTGGCTCGGTTGTCGCCCTTGGGGAAGTTCAGCGTCGAGCTGGTCGGATTGTTGTTGGCGTTGGGACCGAGATACAGGAAGCCGCCCAGAGTCTGTCCGGTAACCGTCAGGTTGCCGGTCACCGCGACCGCGTTGGCCAGGACGCCGCCCTGACCGGCGACGGCGACGGCGANNGGTTCGGGCCACGTAGGTGGCGCCGGAGATGGAAACGCGGAGCATGGTCGTGCCGGTCGCGGTCCCCATCGTTCCCGTGACCGTGTAGGTGCCGCCGACGGTCGAGCCGCACACGTTGGAAGTGCACGTGCCGGTGCCGTCGATCGAGAAAGTAACCATTGCGGTCACGTCGCCGAGGTCGGCGTTGAGGCTGTCATAGCCCTCGGCCCTGTAGACCTGCGTCGCGCCGGCGACGATCGTCGCATTCGCCGGTGTCAGGGCCAGGTGGTCGGCGACGATGTGGAAGGCGTACAGCTTGCCGTCGCTCGACCCCGCGTAGACGACGCCGCCGCTCACCGCGGGCGAGGACTGGACGTCGGTGCCGACAGGGTAGCTCCACGCCGGCGTGCAGGCGGAGCCATTGGTGGCGCACCCGACGGCGAACGCATACAGCTTGCCGTCGTTCGACCCCACATAAGTCACGCCGTTGGCTATGGCGGGCGATGAGTTCACGGCGGCGCCGGTCGCGCCGGTCCACGCCAACCCCAGTGCGTGAACGTTCGTGTCGGAAATGGCAGCTTCGCTCGTGTTGTGGGCCTGGTGGGCCGGGCTCTCGCGGAATTGCACCCAGTCACCCGTGGCGGCAAGGATCGCGGCCGGACTCAGGACGGCGGCTATTGCCGCCACGACGCCGAGCGTAGACAGCCGGGCCATGAGCCGCCGCGAGTGGCCGCCCCGATCGCCCGCCGACTTCGCCGGCGGCGGACCCACCTGAAGGCCATTCGCTGCCGGGATCGGCGACTTCACCGCACCTGCTCCTTTTCGTGTCCGCGAGTCGGCACCGGAAAGGGCGGTCGGATCGTCCGATCTCATCGGCCGTCCACCCGGAAAGGTCCGTCGCCCGCCAATTCGGATGGGCGACCGCCACTCTAGGCAGGCGCCGGAGAACACCGATACGGGCGTCTCGTCTGCCAGGTCCGGGCGGTCCCTCTGGCTCACCCCATGGGCCTTGTCCCTCGTCGCCTCCCCGTCGCCGCATCTCGCGCAGCAAGAATCCGGCGGGATCACGCGCGGGCGGCCGATAATGCGGCAATGCAACCCGAGATCGACCCCCCTGCGAACCCGATCGCCGCGCCCGAGGATCCTCCGGACGCGAACGACCCGTTCGAAGCGCTCGTGGTCGAGGCTCTGGATTCCCTGCCCGAGGCCTTCCGCCAGAGGTTGGGCAGCGTGGCGATCGTGATAGAGGACGAGCCGACGGCCGACCAGCTGGCCTCAGTCGGAGCGCCGGGTCTGCTCGGGCTCTACAGCGGCGTGCCGCGCACGGCATACGGCGCGGGAGAGGCCGCGGTGGCGAGCAAGATCTCGATCTTCCGCGGCCCGCACCTGCGGCAGTACCGCGACCCCGACGCCCTGGCTCGTGGCGTGACCGACACGGTCCACCACGAAGTCGCGCACCATTTCGGCATCTCCGACGCCCGCCTGGTAGAGCTGCAGCGCGAGCGACGCCGCCGTTGACATGGGCGCCGCCACAGCCATCATCCCGCCGGAACCAGTTTTCCCCGGGGCGTTCCTTCGCGGACCCGGCCGGCGCGGACCCGCGCGGCCCCGAATCGAGGGGCTACCCGATGCGCTGCTTGGCCGGGCAGTAGGTGACGCTCGCGGCCTTGCGCTGGGCCCACGTCTGGCCGGCCCGGGTGCGGCTTTTGAGCCAGGCCTTGCGGTCGCGGAGGTGGCTGCGCTGCACCCCGGACCCACCGTTCGAGCGGCTGTCGGCGGAGGTCGCCACCGAAGCGGAACGGAATCCGGACTTGCCGCGATCGGGTTCGGAGCGCTGCGGCGCGGGCGTCGTTTCTTCTGTCATCGGAGGATCCTTTCGGGGGCGGTTCGGAGCGAGGCGGCGGATCGGCGGAAGCCGTGGAAGAGGCTGGAGGCCAGGGCGGCGGATTGGCCGGAGAGAACGCTGGACGATCGGCCGAAACTTCGGCGGAGGTGTTGGCGGGCTCGCCGGAGCGTCTTGGGTCGGAGCGTCTTAGCTCTGGACGCCGTTGCGACCGAGGCCGAGCTCGCCCTTCACAGCGGCGGCGCCGTGGTGGGAAGCCCACACGGACACGGCAGTTTCGAGAATGGGCGAATCCGGACGGACAGACAGCCTGTCGTCCTGGCCCCGAACGGTCGGACCCAGCTCGGCCAGTACGCCGCGATAGGCGGGCTTGTCATTGGGCCGGCGATGGTCCGGGCGAAACACGTCGAAGTAGCCGTCGCTGCTCACCACGATGAGCGCGTCGGGAGTGGAGAAGGGTCTGCGGGCCACGAGGGCGTCCGATCTGCCGTGCGCTGCGAGTGACGGAATCGTGACCCGGCGCGGTCGACTATGTACCACAGTGGGGCCGCGGCGGCGGGAGGTCAAGCCGGGCGGGACCAAGGGCCGCAGGCTGCGGCGCCCGGTCGCGAGGTGCGCGGTGGCGCCCGTCGAGCCCGCGAACCCGGCCTCGACGCGAATGCGACACTGGCGCCCGCGATTGTGCAACCGGCGAATTGCGAGTACCGTAGGTGGTGTTGTTGTGCTTTGCGGCAACGCTCCGCGTGGTCTACCCCCCTTTCCGAACTGACCGTGCGTCTGCCATCTGGTTCGGGAAGAGAATAAAGGGGTCACTCATGACCACCGGTACTGTTAAGAAAGTCGTTGCCGATCGCGGCTTCGGTTTCATCTCCGCCGAGGATGGTAAGGAATACTTCTTCCATCGCGGCGGCCTCCAGGCCCCCCTCGACTTCGACCGCCTCGTCGGCGGAGAGCGTGTCTCTTTCGAGATCGAGACGAGCCCCAAGGGCCCGCGCGCCGTCCAGGTGAGCGCAGCCTAGTCCGCTAAGGCACTCGCGGCCCGGGCATCAACCGCTCCGGGCCGCGTCTGGCCTATCGGCCAGACGGCAGAATCACACCCCGACAGGAGCACCTTATCTCGAGAACTGCCTTCGTTTCTACCTACGCCCCGCGGCGGTGTGGCATCGCGACCTTCACGTACGATCTGGCTACCACTGTCGGCGAGCGTGAGATCGTGGCCCTGCACCCGTCCGACGAGCCGGGCCCCTACCCGGCCGAGGTCAGGCATCGCATCAGACGCGATGTCGAGACGGACTACACGTACGTGGCGCGGGCCCTCAACGAATGCGGAGTGAAGGTCGTCTGCGTTCAGCATGAGTACGGCATCTGGGGCGGCGACGATGGCTCGTACGTTCTCGACTTCGTCCACGCCCTCCGAGTTCCGGTCGTGGCGACACTTCACACAGTGCTGGCGCAGCCCACGCCGGCCCAGAGGGAGATCCTGAGGGGACTGGTCAGCGTGGCCCACACGTCGGTCGTCATGTCACGCGCCGGCGCGTCCCTCCTCACGAGCGTCTACGGTGTTGACCCCACGCGGGTCGCCATCGTCCCGCACGGGATCCCGCATTTGCCGCTCGTAGCGGCGGACACTGCCAAGCCCCGTCTCGGGCTCAAGGACCGTGCGGTGATCTTGAGCTTCGGCCTGATCGGACCCGGCAAGGGCTTCGAGTCGGTGATCGAATCGATGCCGGCCGTGATCAAGGCGGTGCCCTCGGCGTGCTACGTCATCCTGGGCGCAACCCACCCGGGGGTGCTCGCTCGCGACGGCGAAGCCTATCGCGACGGTCTCAAGGCTCGCGTCGCGGCCCTGGGCTTGGGCGAGCACGTCCAGTTCGTCGATCGGTTCGTCGGTCGTGTAGAGCTCGGGACCTGGCTCGAAGCCGCGGACATCGTGACGACGCCATATCCGAACCTCGACCAGAGCACGTCCGGCACACTGGCTTACGGCATGGCAGCCGGCAAGGCCATCGTCTCGACCCCTTACGCATACGCTTCGGAGCTCCTCGCCGAGGGACGAGGCAGGCTCGTCTCGCGCACGCCCGAAGCCTTCTCGGATACCTTCATTGAGCTCCTTGGCGATAACGAGCTGCGAGTCGCCATGGGTCGCCGGGCATACGAGCACACCAGAGGCATGGTGTGGTGGGAGGTTGGCGCCGCGTACCGGCGCATCTTCGACCGGGCTATCGGCGGTGGGGCCTCGGTTCCCTTCCGGGCTACGAGCAGCCTCGCGGCGGCCGTTGTCTGAGTCACCGGCCCGGCAATCCCTGCTCGGGTGGTACGATGATTCGCGTAATCGCTGTTTCGGACACGCTGGCGCAGCGTCTGCCGGCGGCACGCCAAGAGGGTGCCGGCCCCCTATCGCCGATCGCGCCGTCAGCGCGGGACCCAAACCGTCCCGCCAGGCCAGATCGGACCCGCGTCAGATGACGCAATCAGGAGCAATCGTTTGACTTTCGACAACCTCGGCCTATCGGCCGACCTTCTCGCCACAGTAGCGCGGGAGGGGTACACGGAGCCGACGCCCGTCCAGAGCGCGGCAATCCCACTCATCCTCGCCGGCCGCGACGTTCTCGCCGCCGCCCAGACCGGCACCGGCAAGACTGCCGCCTTCGTCCTGCCCATCCTCGAGCGTCTCCGAAACACCGCCAACGCGGGCTTTTCGCCGGCTCGACATCCCGTCCGGGTCCTNNCACCGGCAAGACTGCCGCCTTCGTGCTGCCGATCCTGGAGCTTCTCCGCCACCACTCCAACACCGGGTATTCGCCGGCGCGACATCCGGTCCGCGTGCTGATCCTGACACCGACCCGCGAGCTCGCCTGTCAGATCGCCGCCTCCGTGAAGACCTACGGCCGCAGCGTTCCGCTCCGCTCCACGGTGGTCTACGGGGGCACGCGCATCGACCCGGAAATCAAGATCCTTTGGAACGGCGTCGAGATCCTCGTGGCCACGCCCGGCCGGCTGCTCGACCACGTCGGGCAGCGCACGGTCAATCTCAGCCAGGTCGAGATCCTCGTCCTCGACGAGGGCGACCGAATGCTCGACATGGGCTTCGTACCGGACGTGCGCAAGATCGCCGCTCTCCTCCCCGCGCAGCGCCAGACGCTGCTGTTCTCGGCCACCTTCTCCGACGACGTCCGTCGCATGGCCAAGGAATTCCAGCACGACCCGGAGATCGTCGAAGTCGCTGCTCGCAACAGCGTGGCGGACAACCTGACCGAGGTCCTCTACCCGGTCGACCAGAGCCGCAAGGCCGACCTGTTGATCCACCTGATCCAGCGCGACTCGATGGAGCAGGTCCTGGTCTTCACCCGGAGCAAGATCGGGGCGAGCCGGCTGGCCTCGTACCTGGATCGGCGAGGCGTGAGCACGTCCGCGATCCACGGCGACCGCAGCCAGGCGGAGAGGACGCGAGCCCTGGAGGCATTCAAAGGCCGCTTCGTCAAAGTCCTGGTCGCCACCGACGTAGCCTCGCGCGGGCTGGATATCGAAGATCTCCCTTACGTGGTCAACTTCGAACTGCCCTATGAGCCGCAGGACTACATCCACCGCATCGGTCGAACCGGCCGCGCCGGCGCCAGCGGGACGGCCATCTCCCTGGTATCACCCGACGAAGTCGAAGAGCTGCGGGGCGTCCAGCGCTTGCTGCGCAGGGCGATCCCGTGTGCCGTCGTCGAAGAGTTCCTGCCCGATCCCAACCGCGAGNNGGCAGACGTTCGCGGCCGCGGCGCGGTAGAGTCCCCTTGTGAGGAGCTGCTGAGCAAGTGCGCAAACGCAAGGTCACGTACCCGGTGGCCCGCACGGCCACCAAGCCCGCCCGAACAACCGGGCTGACAAGCGACCCGAACTACGTGAGGTCGACCGTCGCCAACATCAACCTGGCGGCCCTCGACACAAGAGATGACCTCTCAGTCGGTGATCGGGTGAAGATCGGCGGAGCCGGGCTGTATGCCGGCGAGCTCGCCGTCGTCGAAGCCCTACTCGTGGGCGTGATCCCCGCCGCGATGGTTCGAACCGAGGCCGGCAAGACGCGGCGCGTTCGTGCGGTCGACATCGAGCGACTCCCCGCCGAAGGCTGACCCAGGGTCCCCCGCCGGCCGTGCCGGTTCGGCCCAGCCCGTTCGAAATCTACCTCGGGCCGGCTCTCCGACGGCGCCGCCCGCGGCATCAGCGCTCCGTCACCGCACGGCTCCGCGCCTGCGCAACTCCGCGAGCAGTTCCGTCAGGCTCGCCACGACGACCGTCGCCCCGGCGGCGAACAGCTCAGCGGCGCCGACCGCGCCCGTCGTCACACCGATCGCGATCATCTTCGCCCGCACGCTGGCGGTCATATCCCACGTCGAGTCGCCGACATACCAGCAGCCCTCAGGCGCGACGCCGAGTTGAGCGGCGGACGCGAGCAGCAGGTCCGGTTCGGGCTTGGCATTGGCCACATGACTGCCGTCGGTGATCGGCGGCGGAGACGGCAGCATGAGCGAGCCGACCGAGACGGCCACCTGGCCGGGCCGGCTCGACGTGGCGATGGCGAAGGTCACGCGGCTCCGCTCCAGGGCGGTCAGCAGTTCGATGGCTCCGGGAAGCGGGGCGGGCGTCGCGTTCAGTTCGTCGAACAGGGCACCTGAGACGCGGTCCAGTTCCTCGGTCTCGGCATAGTCGAGATCGCGGCCCTGCTGCCGAGCCATCTCCGCGGCCAGCCACCGGCCGTCCGACCCGATGTAGCCACCGAGACGCGCCCGATCCGTCGCGATTCCCGCGCGCCGCAGCGCCTCACTCCATGCCTCGATGCGATGCTGCACGGTGTCGACGAGCGTCCCGTCCAGGTCGAAGAGCAGGGCCGCCGGCGCAGGCAGGTCGGCCAGGGTCGGCGCGCCAGGTGGCGAGTTCGGGGGCATGCTTTGGCTCATGCCCGGATCATGACAGACGAGCCGGGATCCTCCCGGTCGAGTGCCGTGGGTCGCCGATCAGGCGAAGCGGTAGGCGACGACGACCGTTACGACCAGTTGCATCGAGGTGGGGTTCGAGACGGTGCCCGGGACGCAAACGCCTGCCGAGCTGGCGGCCGCGGGCTCGTTCGTCACTGTGGACGGGCTGCCGCCGCTCGCGCCGCTCGTGCCGGCATTGGGGGTCAGCGGCATCGGAACTGCACAGCCACCGGTCGGGTAGACGTAGCCGTCCGACGAGGAGATGCTGACCGAGTAAGTGCCGGTGACGGATACGCCCATGGCGGTAGCCAGCGCCTGAGCCTGGGCCCTGGCGTCGGCCAGGGCGGAGTTCGTGGCCTTCGGCATGGCCGTCGCCCTATCCGAACCATCGGCCTTCATGTCGGCCGTGCCGGTGCCGGCGGCGAGGATCGTGCCCTCGGGCGCGACTCCCAGCGACGAGCCCATCTGGTAAGGATAGATGGCGGCCGCAGCGCCCGATCCCTGGGCCACTCCCGGCTGCGTCGATACCTGGCCCATAGCGGGCAACCCAAGAGTGCCGTTCATGGCGTCGTTGTTGGCCGTAGCCGCGGCGGTGGGCGTGGCCTGCGAGCCGCTCGAAGCGGCGACGGTGGCGGCGGTCCAGCCGACGGCCAGAGACGCGACGGACAAGCACAGGAGCCCCACCAGGAGCGAGCGCCGGGGTTTGGAGGGCAGGCGGAGTTTCATCGAAGTGCTCCCAAAGGTCGAACTTGGATTTCGGTGGCGATGTCGAACGCCGGTAGGACGTCACCGTCGGGCTGCCGGTTCCCGCTCGGCGTCCGCTCGGCCCACCTGCCGGGATGGTTGGATCGACAGCCGAAATCGTCGAATCACCAGCCGGGCCAACCGACCTTTCGGCGATTCCACCGCACTTGAACAGAATCCGACGCGTAAGATGTGCGAAGTGCGGAATCTGCCGTGGACGGCCGGTAGAGTAGCTGTGGTGGGAGGCGCAGGCGCTGCGTAGGAGCGGTTGCGAGCTCCCCATCAAACGGCCCCGATCGCCAACGGCAACGCAAGTTGCGCAATCGCATACGAGGCCGATCCAGGGATGACGGACCAAGGCGATCGCATGGACGCCAAGCAAACCCGCTGCTCAGTGTGCAAGCACCCCGTTGCCCTCGTGGCCGGCCCGGGTCGTCGGCGAGCCGCCCTCATGGAAGATGGGCTGACGCTCTGCGACGTGTGCGCACCCTCCGGCAACCACCAGCCGATTCGCTTCGAGCGCTGACTCTCGCGCTCGCCCGCTCTCAGAATTCCTGAGGGCACCAGGGCGCAAGAGCCGTGTGGAAGAGCCGATCGGCTGCCGCCAATCCCCCCGCGCGAAGCTCGACTACGCGCCCCGCTCTAGAGAGAGCGGTTGCAGTGAACCCCCCAAGGAAAAGCGATCCCAGGTCGTTCGCGTCCAGCGCCAGATCCGGTTCGCCCTTCGCCGGCGTGACGTGCGCCCGGCCTTCGGTGACTTCCACCAGCCAGCGGCCGGCGTTCCAGGGGCAGTACTCATCCCGGAGCTCGAGAGCGACCCGGCCGCCGGCGTGCCCGTCGATGCCGTAGGTCCGGCCTTCCAGCGCCGCCGGCACATCCAGGATCCGCAGCCAGAGCCCGTCGCCAAGTCTCATGCCGAGCCGGCGCGGCTCCGCGGCCAGCAGCAGGAGCGGGTGATCGACCGGGAGGCGGCCGGCCTTGAGGGTTCGCATCAGGTCGATGCTGAAGAGGTACCGCCAGATCTCACGCGTACCGCGCTCGGTCGAGCCGATCGCCTCTTCCACAATGACCGTGCCGTTGCCGCCTTGAGCGCCCCATTCCATCTTGGTCTTGTAGACCGCGTAGGCCTCCGGGCCCTTGTCCGTCTCGTAGACAACCAGCCGGCGAGCTTCGCCGCCTTTGGCGTCCTTGTCGACGAGCGGCAGCTGACCGATCCACCAATCGGGTGTTCGCGACAGGAAGCCCGACCGTTGGGCGCGCGCCGCCTCGTATACCGGCCCGACGAGATCCAGACCCTCACCGGCCCGCAGCAGCCGGCATGAGCCCTCGGACGGCCAATCCCGCGCAAACCGCGCCGCTGCGGTCTCAGCCTCCAGGCTCAGATCGCACGTGCCCAGGCCGTAGCCGAAACGCTGGTAGATGGAGCCCTGCGACGCCCACAGCATCGCCAGCGGCTCGTTGCGAGTGTGGCAATCGTCGACCATCAGCCGCATCATCCCGCGCAGGATTCCGCGACGGCGGTGCGACGGCAGGACGGTGACCCAGGTCACGCCACCGGCCGGAATCTCGCCACCAGGGACGCTCAGCCGAACCGAGAAGACGCCTCCGGTCCCCACGAAGCGGTCGCCGTCAACGGCGCAAACGAAGCGCTCCGGATCGGATACCTTCCTGACCCGCTCGATATGCTCGTCGGAGACGTCTTCGGAGAATGCGACCTCCGCGGTCTTGAGCAGCTCGACGAAACGATCCGGGGGGCAGTGGCGAACTTCGACGCTCATGGCGCCAATCTTGGCAGAGCCGCGGGAACATTTGTACGTAGCCACGCGACGATTTGGGCGACCACTTGCGGTCCCTCGGGCTCGTTCAGGGTTTCGTGGCGCAGGCCGGGCAGGACGCGCCGTTCAACTCCGGGGATTGCCGCCAGCGGCTCGCTCGTGACGGTCGGGACGAGGTCGTCGGCGCCGCCGTGCATGACGAGCGTCGGGACGTGGAGGCGGGCGAGCTGACCGCGGCCCCGCTTCATGGCCTTGAACAGCTCGGCGCCAAGACGGGTCGTCGAGCGGGGCTGGACCAGCGGATCCGCGAAATAGGCCGCGCCGACGGCGGGGTCGTGGGAGAGCTGGTCGCCGGCGATCGGGTTGGGCAGCACGAAGGTCGGAGCCACGCGGCTCAGGATGGGGGCGACGGCGCGCTGCCAGGCGGGGACGCGGGCCTCCAGGGGCGGGGCGCTCAGCACCAGCAGATCCGGCGCGGGGCGGTCGGAGCAAGCATAGGTCAGGGCGATGAGCGCGCCCATCGAATGCCCGAACAGGACCAGCGGCCGGCCAGGCTCGCGCACGGCCGCCAGCCGGCCGGCCAGATCGTCGAGGAAATCGTCCCATGTTCGGACGTAGACGCGCCGGCCGCCGGACAGCCCGTGGCCGCGAATGTCGAAGGCGTGGACGTCGAGCCCCGCTTGGGCCAGCAGCCGTCCGGTGCGCTCGTAGCGGCCGCTGTGCTCCCCGATTCCATGGACGATGAGGACCGTCGCCCACGGCGCGCCGGCGGGCGCCCAATGGCGCAGGTGCAGCGGCGTCCCGTCGGCGGCCGGTGCGGAGGCCCCGGGCGCAGCGATCTCCGGCGCCGCCTCAGCTTCGGATGGGCCTGTCGCCCGACCAGTCGGAGCCACCATTTCGCGCCTCTTTGCTCCCGCTACTCCCCTGCCCGCTTCTCGAAGTCGAGCGAGGCGGAGTTGATGCAGTAGCGCAGCCCTGTCGGCCTGGGGCCGTCGTCGAAGATATGGCCCAGGTGCGCGCTGCAGTTCGAGCAGCGCACTTCGGTGCGGATCATTCCGAGGCTCGCGTCCTGCCTGGTCGTGACCCGGGCCTTGTCGAGGACGTCGAAGAAGCTCGGCCAGCCGCAGTGGCTGTCGTACTTCTGGGTCGACTCGAACAGGGTCTGACCGCACACGATGCAACGGTAGCTGCCGGCGTCGTGCGTATCCCAGTAGGCGCCGGTGAACGGCGCCTCGGTGCCGGCATCCTGGGTGACCGAGTACTGAAGCGGCGTCAGGCGGCGCCGCAGCTCGGCCTTGTCGATCGGGGCGGTCATGCCGGCACTCCTTGCGGGCGCACGGTCGCGATCAACTCGCCGACGAGCGC
>PMIQ01000034.1:4496-17799 GCA_003157175.1 Chloroflexota bacterium | reverse complement strand
GTCGAGGATCATCGCCGCTCGCACGCCGTCCGACGGCGAATTCGGCGGGGTCAGCACGTCCTTGCCCTCGAGGGCGCGCTCGAGGTCGTCGACTTCGAACGCGACATGAGGCACGGTCTTGATGATCTCGGCGATGGGGCTGTCGGGATCGAAACGCATCCACTCGACGCCGTATGGGCTCGTTGGGAAGCCAGAAACGTACATTCCGAATTGGGCCAGGTAGCGATCACCGGGCCTGGGCGTCGGCGTCGGGACGCCCATGTGATGGAAGCGCCATCCCCACTCGTTCGTCGCAAGCGGCAGCTCGTGATCCTGTCGCGTCATCCTTGCCTCCTCTCGTGGCCCGGGCCCGGCGGCCTCCGGTTTCCCCTAGTCCATCCCCGCCAGTCGGCGCTTCAGCTCCGCCGTGTCGAGGTGAACCGCTTCCACCTTGCCTACCGAGGGCTCTGGCTGAGCGCCGCCGTGACGCGAGCGGGCCGCCTTGACGAACCGGTCGAAGACCGCCAGCGCGTCGAGCGGACCCGGGCCGCCTTCGGGGTGGTATTGCACCGTTTCGATCGGCAGCGTCCGGTGGCGCAGCCCCTCCACCGATCCATCGTTCAGGTCTATCTGGCTGACGACAAAGCCGCTCGCCGCCGGAAGCGTCTCGGCGATGACCGTGACCTCGTGGTTCTGAGCGGTGACCTGAACCAGGCCCGTCTCCAGGTCCTTCACCGGGTGGTTCGCGGCGTGGTGGCCGAACGGCAGGCGGCGCGTGCTCGCCCCGGCGGCCCGCCCGATGATCTGGTGACCCAGGCAGATGCCCAGCAGCGGCCGTCCGTCGGCGATCGCCGCGCGGGCCAGAGCCACCGGGCCCTCGAGCCGGGCCGGGTCGCCGGGCCCCGGCGAGAAGACGACGCCGTCCACGTCCTGGGCAAGCGCCTCCGCAGCCGTGGCAGTGTGAGGGAGGATCCGCACCCGCGCCCCCCGGCGGCGAAGGCCGCGCACGATATTCGTCTTGAGGCCGAAGTCCAGGATCGCGACGAGCGGGCCGCCCTCGGAGGGATCGCCTTCGTCGCGCGCGGCCACGGGCGAAACCTCGGCCACGAAATCCTGGTCCTCCCAGCGGGGCACTTTGCCGGCGAGCTCGCGCGCTTCGTCGGGATCCGTCTGGCCGGGCGCGGTCACGATGGCGCGCAGGCTGCCGCTCGATCGGAGATGTCGGGCCAGGGCTCGAGTGTCGACGCCGGCGATCGCCGGAATGCCAGCTTCGCGCAGCATCGTGGCCAGCTGGCGGGCGTCGTCGAGCACGGCAGCGGTGGCGTTGGCAACGATCAGGCCGCGCAGCCACGGTCGCTCGGACTGGTCGTCGTAGCGAACGCGGCCGTAGTTGCCGATGAGCGGGTAGGTCATGACGACGAGCTGGCCGGCGTAGCTGGGATCGGTGGCGATCTCCTGGTAGCCGGTCTGGCTGGTGTTCACGACGAGGTCGCCCTGGCCGGAGCGCTGCGAGCCGAAGGCAACGCCCGGGAACAGGCGGCCGTCCTCCAGCGCGAGGAGCGCCGGGCCGTAGTTACCGATCCTCGGGTCGACGACGGCGCTCGATCGTGGGAACGGCGGCTGTTTCAAGGCGCGCAGCGGCTCGGTCACGCGGTCCCTCGGAGGGCGGCATCGATGAGTCCGGCGGCGCATCGGCGCGCGGCACCTCGCCCATCGGCCCTCGGCTGGCGGGCCGCATTTCGCCCATCGGTCCTCGACTGGCGCGCGGCGCCGACAAAAAAGCCACCGGCCGAACTGGCGCGGTGGTTCTCATTGCAGGCGACCATGGACCTCCTTCCCGGCCTCTCTGGACCGGCACGCCGGCCTCACAGGACCGGCCCCAAAGGTTGGCCGTAGGTTAGCACGAAGGACGCGTGGTCCGGCGCCGCCGCCGAACCGGGACGTCCAGGAACGACGACCGTCGCATGGCCGACCGGGAGTCGCGTTCCGGGCGCGGCAACTCAGCGCGCTTCGGTCTCAGCGCCCTTCGGTCGGCCTCGCAACACGCTGGCCACGGGCGAGCGCGAGGAGATCGGCCGATTCCCGCCTGGCCGCGGCCGCGTCCTCGGTCGACTCGATGAGTGCCCGCCCTTCCCGCTTCTCGGCAGCCTCGCGAAGCAGCGTGTGGAACTGCTCGTTCAGGTGTTCGTCGGCCGACAGGTTGGACACGCCGTCGCTCTTGGTTCGAGTCATGGGTGCTTCCTCCTCGCTCAGGTTGGAAAGGTGCGTCTGGCGGACGAGCCGGCGAAGGCGCGAATCCGGGCGAGCAACTGAGGTTCGGTCATCGGCCCGCTCTTGTCTATCTCGATGCGTCGATCGACGTCGCGGCTGCGGTCGCGAACTCTGATCTGTTGCGCGAAGTGGTCGACGACCTCTCCGTCGCCAACGAGCAGAAGGTCGTCGTCGAACGGCACCGTGCCGCTGACTCGAGCGAAGAACGCCCGCATGTGCTCGTCGCGGTGACCCTCGCTTGCCGGGTGGTCCTCGGTCGGCGGACGCCCGGTGGAGCGATGCCGGCCGGGGACCAGCGAATCGAACTGTTCGCGAACGGTGACCCCCTCGGGGCCCCACCGCAAGACCGTGGCCGAAGCCGCCGAGATCCAGACGCCGGTGGTTCGTTGTGTTGCCATTGCGCTTCTCCTACGCAGCCTTTCGCTTCTCGGCCGCGCCACTGTCTGGGGCCTTGGGATTCGGGCGACGTCGAACGACGGCCGGGGCAACGCCTGGCAACCCGCTCGCGAGCGAGCCACCCTCGTTCTCCCATCTGCCTGTCCCGTCGATGAGCCCGGCCGAATGCTCGCCAGCCGCGCGCGTTGTGGCGGCGACCATGGTCCGACCCGGCGCGCGTAGCATCCGAATGAATGCCTGGAGCAGTACCGCTCCCGCCAGGGCGCATACGTACAGCATCAGGGGAACCATCGATGCCTTCCCGCTGCCGGTCCTGACGTAGTCTCGGGAACCGAGGCATCGGCACGGGGGGTCGGACAGGGCGCAAGCATGCTCTTGCGCGGCCGCGATGGCAATCGGCGACTCGCAGCCCGGGCCACCTTGACGGTAAGAGGAAGATCGGACGGAGCAGCCATGATATGCGTGCAGGAGCCCACAGACCGGCGGTTGACCCCATACACCGATCTTCCTGTGAGAATGGGCGTCCGAAAGGTGGGGGCAGTCACCTTCACCTTGCCCGGTGGCGTGACGCTGCCCGATCAGCTCATATGGGGCGTCGCCTTCAATACCGCGGACTACGGCAATGCGCCAACCCACAAGGATGGCCCCTGGAACTCGCTCAACGTCGGGGCGGACACGCTCCCCGGACAGCCGGCCGTCGGCACGGACGTCGAGCCGGACGGGGCGTTCCTCAGCAGCTCGTCGACTGACGCCTACTACGACGGCGGCACCGGAGGGATGGGAACCTTCCGCTACGACCCGACCGGCTGGGCCGACTACGCGCCCATGGCTTACTTCAGCACCTGCCCGATCGGCTACGCCGCTTCGACTCCGACGCCCTTCCACTCCATCGGTGGCGAAACCCGCAAGCCGCGCGTGACGCCGGACCCGACGGGCACGAGCGGCTCCTCGGGTGGAGGCTCGTCGCCGCTCTTCGCGATCCTGATCTGCCTCGCGTCCGGGCCCTGGGCCTGGCCGCGGTCCGCGCCCAGCGCCGGGCCCTCCGCCGCTAGCATTTCCCCACTCCGAGTCGGAACGGAAGGCCCCGGCCGCGGGCCGGGGCCTTCCTCTTGCGGCGCACAGGCGCCAACCCGGAGCCACGCCGTCGCTGGCTACGCGCGGCTCGAAGATCGGTGGGTCTGACGAGTCGGGGCGCGTACGCGGCGATCGGTTGGCTCCGGCCGGCGATGCCTCCGGCCGCTCAGCCCAGGACCGCCTCGACCTTCACAGACGCCGTTCCGGGCGCCGGCAGCGGGACGACGTCGCCGGGGATAGGGGCGCCGTCCACGACCAGCGCGACCGCGTTCCCCGACCCTTCGCGACGAACCGAGATCTCGTATGCAGTGCCGCGGAACTCGCGATGGGCCGTGAAGCCCGGCCAGTCCAGCGGCAGGACAGGGGCCACGCGCAAGCCTTCGAACGTGGGCCGAATGCCCAGGATCCACTGCGTCGCGGCCACAAATGTCCAGGCCGCGGCCCCGGTGAGCCACGCGTTGCGGGCCATACCGAAAGACGGGTGGGCCGGCCCGCAGATGTTCTGCGGGTAGACGTAAGGCTCGACCTTGTACACATCGGAGTCGGTCCGCGCCAACGGCAGGATCTGGCGGTAATAGCGGTAGGCATCCTCGCCCCGGCCCAGCATCGCGGCGGCCACGGCCGACCAGGGGTTCGAGTGGCAGAAGATCCCGCCGTTCTCCTTGGCCCCCGGCACGAACGTCGCGATGCCGCACACGCGCGGGTCGGCGCCGTCGTAGGGCGGCCGCAGCAGCGCCAGTCCGAACTTCGTGTTGAGCTGCTCGTCGGCCGAGCGCATCGCCTGTTCGGCTCGCGCGCGCGGCGCGACTTCGCCCATCACCGACCAGCTCTGAGCGATCAGGTCGATGGCATGGTGCGGAGCGCCCGAGACGCCGATCGGCAGGCCATCGTCATCGAAGGAGCGNNCTGAGTGCCTGCACAGGTCCGCAAGGTCGAGCAGCGCCCGGCAGAACTGCATGCCAGTCCAGACGCTCTCCGCCTTACCCGATCCGTGATCGACGTTGAGCGTGTCGTTCCAGTCGGAAAAGCCCGAGCGCGGCAGGCCGTGGGGGCCGCGGTGGGAAAGTGTGAACTCGACCGCCGCCAGCATGTGCGCCCAGACGGAATCCTCGCCCCCATCGGCGTAGGGCAGGCGCTGGTCGAGATACGCGAAATCGCCCGTCTCCCGTGCGTAGGCGCACACGGCGATGACCAGCCACAGGTGATCGTCGGAGAACCATTGCGGCCAGTCCGGGAACTCGGCCGCCAGCCCCGGTCCGCCCTCGCCGGTCAGCGGATAGAACTGGTGCCAGGTGTGGCCGTCGGCGAACTGGACCTCCCAGATACGGGTCAGCATCCGGCGAGCGTGATCGGGAACCGTATGCATCGTGCCCAGAGTGTCCTGGGCGCTGTCGCGGGTGCCCATGCCGCGGCCCATGCCTGTCTCGTAGCCGGAGACGAAACGCGACCAGTACAGCGTGGTGCGGCACTGGACCTGGTTCCAGAAGTTGAGCATCGCGTTCGTGTCGGAGTCCGGGGTCTCCACCGTGAAACGCGAAAGGTACGCAGCCCAGTCGTCGCGCAAGGCGGCGAACGCGGCGTCGACCTCGGCCGGATCGGCGAACCGTGCCACGGTTCGGGCGATCTCGGCCGGTCGCTCCGTGGCGCCCATGACGTACACGAGCCGGCGCTCTTCGCCCGGCGCGAGCTCGATGTCGTGGGTCAGTGACCCAACGCTGTTGCCGCGCGGGGACGGGGCGTTCGAGGGCTCGCCGGTCTCGACGACGATCGGGCTGGCCAGATCGCGCCAGCGGCCGACGAAGTCCTCGCGGTCGCAGGTGTATCCGGCCGGTTCCTCGCTCGATCCGAAGAAGTAGACGAGCGGATTGAACTTGGTCCGGACCCGGATGACGCCCTCTTCGCAGGAGCTGAAGACGATGTGCTGCGCCCAGTCGAGGTTGACCGTGTCCTGGTTAGCGTCGAAGAAGCTGAACTCGGCGTAGGTGAAGGTGCGCAGGCGGCGCGGGGCGGTGCCGGTGTTGCGCACACGGAGCAGCCACAGTTCGCAGGGGACGGGCTCGTCGTCGGGGCTCGGCGGCACGAAGTAGGTGATCTCAGCCGCGATCCCCTTGCGCGTGCTCGAGATGCGCGTGTAGGCGGTCCCGTGACGGCATTCGTAGCCTTCCAGATCGCCCCGGACCGGCTGCCAGGTGGGGCTCCAGTACTCGCCCGTTTCCTGGTCTCGCAGGTAGACGTAGCGGCCCGGTTGATCGGCCGGGATGGCGTTGTAGCGGTAGCGCGTGACGCGTCGGTTGCGAGGGTCGCGGTCGAACGAGTAACCGCCGCCGGTGTTGGAGACGATGCCGCCGTATCGACCCTCACCGATGTAGTTGATCCACGGCGACGGCGTGTCGGGTCGGGTGATGACGTACTCGCGGGCCGTTGCGTCGAAGTAGCCGTAGGCGTTGGCCCCGATCCTGTCCGCCTTCTGGATCACTCGACGAACGCCTCGACTTCGACAACCCGGCCCGGCCTCGCCGGCAGCGGCACGATGTTCCCGGCGATGGCCTCCCCGTCGACGACGAGCCGGGAAACACGGCCGGTCGAACCCTTCGACTTGCGCACGACGATCCTGTACATCGTACCGCGGAACCTTCGGGTGACCGTGAATCCTCCCCACTCGCCTGGCAAGACCGGATCGATGCGCAGGCCTTCGTGTTCAGCGCGGATGCCCAGGATCCACTGGCTGATGGCCACGAAGTTCCACGCGGCGGTGCCACTCAGCCAGGAGTTCTTGGCCTCGCCGGGCGTCGGGGCGTCCTTGCCCGCGATCATCTGGGCGTAGACGTAGGGCTCACAGCGGTGGATCTCGGAGATCGACTCGCGCGCCGATGGGTTGATCCGCATGTAGTAGTCCAGGGCGCCGTCGCCATTACCGGTCATGGCCTCGGCGATCATCAGCCATGGATTGGTGTGGCAGAAGACGCCGGCGTTCTCTTTGTAGCCCTGCGGGTAAGTGGAGATCTCGCCCAGGTTGAGGTAGTAGTGCGTGTAGGCGGGGTTGTTCAGGACGATGCCGTGCGGCGTAGCCAGGCGTTCCCGAACGGACGCCAGGGCCCGGGCCGCCTTACCGTCGTCGAGACCGATCCCGGCCAGGATGCAGATGCCCTGCGGCTCGATGAAGATCTGGCCTTCCTCGTTCTGCGAGGAGCCGACGACGTTGCCGAAGTAGTCGTAGGCGCGCCGGAACCAGTCGCCGTCCCAGCCGGCCGTCTTCACGACCCCGGTCATGGTTGCCGACGCACTCCGGCAGCGCGCCGCTTCTGCCGTGTCCCGGCGAAGGGCCGCGATGGCGGCCATCTCGTTCGCCGCCAGCACGAAGAGGCCGCCGATGAACACGGACTCGGCGGCGCCGCCGGCCTTGTTCTCGGTCGTTTGGAACGACTCGCCCGGCGTCTCGGAGAAGCAGTTGAGATTCAGGCAGTCGTTCCAGTCGGCTCGACCGATGAGAGGCAGTCCATGGGGGCCCAGCCGCTCGAGGGTGTAGCTGATGCAGCGCTGGAGGTGCTCGTACAGCGGCTTCTCCGAGCCGGGAGCGTTGTCGTACTGAACCGGCGCCTCGAGGATCGATCTGTCGCCCGTTTCCTTCAGATACGCTGCGACGCCCAGCACCAGCCAGGCGGGGTCGTCGTTGAAGCCACCGCCGACGTCGTTGTTGCCGCGCTTTGTCAGGGGCTGATACTGGTGATAGGCGCCGCCGCTCGGCAGTTGCGTGGCCGCGATATCGAGGATTCGTTCGCGGGCACGCGCCGGGACCATGTGAACGAAGCCGAGCAGATCCTGATTCGAGTCGCGGAAGCCCATGCCACGGCCGATGCCGGATTCGAACAGCGAGGCCGACCTCGAGAGGTTGAACGTCACCATGCACTGGTAGGCGTTCCAGATGTTGACCATCCGATCCACGTGCTCGTTGGCGGTCTCGACGTGGAACGTGCTCAGCAGATCCGTCCAGTAGTCGCGCAGGGCCTGAAGGGCCGTGGCCACGACCGCCGGCTGTAGATACTTTGCGATGATCGGCTTGACCGTCCGTTTGTCGATCGTTTGCGAACCGGGCGGGTCGAACTTGCGGTCTTTCGGGTTCTGGCTGTAGCCGAGAACGAAGACGACCTCCTTCGTCTCGCCGGCGGCAAGCTCGAGTCGGACATGGTGAGAGCCCATCGGTTGCCAGCCGTGGGCCTCTGAATCGGTCGCCTGGCCGCGCTCAACCACGATCGGCCGATCCCAGCCACGGTATGGCCCGAGGAACGCGTCGCGCTGCGTGTCAAAGCCGGCCAGCGGCTCCGAGCAGGCGAAGTAGGCGAAGTGGTCGCGCCGCTCGCGGTACTCCGACTTGTGGTAGATGACGCCATCCTCGATCTCGACCTGGCCTACCGAGTAATTGCGCTGGAAGTTGGTGTTGTCTTCCAGCGCCTCCCAGAGACAGAACTCGATCGAGCTGAAGAGCGAGACCTTCGCCGGAGCGGGGCGCTCGTTCGTCACGCGCACCCGCCAGATCTCGAGGTTCTCGCCGAGCGGCACGAAGTAGCAGGTCTCGGATCGGATGCCGCCCAAGCGCGACCCGATGGTCGAGTAGCCCAGACCGTGACGGCAGCTGTAGTCCTCGAGATCGCGCTGGGTCGGCTGCCAGCTCGGGCTCCAGAACTCGCCTGAGTCGTCGTCTCGAAGGTAGATGTAGCGCCCGCCCAAATCGAGTGGCGCGTTGTTGTAGCGGTATCGAGTCAGACGTCGAAGGCGTGCGTCGCGGTAGAAGGAGTAGCCACCGGCCGTGTTCGAGATGATGCCGAAGTAACTTTCGCTGCCCAGGTAGTTGATCCAGGGCAGCGGCGTGTCGGGTCGAGTAACGACGTACTCTCGCGCATCATTGTCGAAATGGCCGTAGTCCACCGAATCTCCTTCTGGGCCAACCAGGCGCCAGTGAATACGCCACAGCCGGCCGTGTCCACGCGATCCAGGCAACCGCGAGCCCCCGATGCCGTGCCTCGGGGGCCCTGTGTACGGCGGCTGCCGGCCCGACTCAGGCTACCTGGCAGATCCCCTGGCCGAGGTCGAAACAGCCAACGAAGTGATCGTCTTCGACCTTCACCAGCGTCGGCGCATCCGGAGCACTGACCCCGGCGGTTGGTGGATAGGCCTGGTGGAACAGGCACGACCCCGAGTCATCGCCACCGTGAGCTTTGATCTCGGCCTCAATGTCGGCCCACTTCCTGTGGAGCTGCGGGACGGAAGAGATCAGCACTTTCGTGTAGGGGTGGGTTGGATTGCCAAAGACCTTGTCTGTGGCGCCCATTTCCACGACGACGCCGCGGCGCAGAATGACCGTCTTCTCGCTGATGTAATTGCCGAGCGACAGGTCGTGGGTGATGAACAGGATCCCCATGCCCCGGCCCTTGAGCTCCGCCAGCAGGTTCAGCACGTCAATGCGGGTCGAGGCGTCGAGCATGCTGATGATCTCGTCGGCCACGAGGAACTTGAGGTCGAGCAGCAGCGCTCGAGCCACGAGCAGCCGCTGGAGCTGGCCGCCGCTGAGCTGGTGAGGGTACTTGTTCAGGACCTGGTCCGGCTCCAGGGATACGGCCCGCAGCACGCCATCGATCTTGTCGCTCCACTCGGAGCGGGCCGTGTCCGGGAAGTACTCGCTGCGGATCATGCTGAACACACGATCCGCCTTGAAGATCGGGTTGTACGAGCTGAACGGATCCTGGAAGACGCCCTGGACGTGACGGTAGTAGGACTTGACCGACCCGCCGCGGATCGTGGCAACGTCCATCCCTTCGCAGGTGATCGAGCCACGACTGATCTCGATGAGCTTGAGGATCATCTTGCCGATGGTCGTCTTGCCGCTGCCGCTCTCGCCGATGAGCGAGACGACCTCGCCCTCGTTCACGTCGAAGCTGACGTCGCGAACCGCCGCCAGCTCCTTCCCGCCGAAAATGCCAACCTTGTAGAACTTGGAGACTCTGTTGAGGCTAAGCATCTGATCCGTCGACCTTCCAGCAGGCGACCGAGTGGTCGGGGGCGATCCGGATGAACGGCGGCTCCTCGAGGCATTTGTCGAAGGCAAGCGGGCAGCGAGCCCGGAAGCGACAGCCCGTCGGAGGGTTCAGCAGCGAAGGCGGACTCCCCGGGATCCCGGACAGCTTCTTGTTCGCGTACCGAACGCCGACTTCCGGAAGCGACGAGATCAGCATCGTCGTGTACGGATGTCGTGGCTGCTCGATGATCGTCTTGGTCGGCGCTTTTTCGGCCAGCTTGCCGGCGTACATCACGAGGATGGTGTCGGCGGTCTGGTACAGGATCGAGACGTCGTGGGTGATCACGAGCATGCTCTTCACGAAACCGTGGTCTCGGAAGCTGACGAGAGTTTCCGCGACGGCTCGCTGAGTCGACACATCGAGGGCCGACGTGATCTCGTCGGCAATCAACAGCGACGGGTCCAACAGGGTCGAGATGACCATCACCATGCGCTGCTTCATNNCCGCCGGAAAGCTCGATCGGGTAGCGGCCGAGCACGTCCGCTTGCAGACCAACGAGATCGATGCGACGCATCAGCTCGGGCTTGATCTCCTTGTAGCTTTCGCCCCGAGACTCGAGCAGGTCGCCGATCATCTTCCCGATCTTGCGAGTCGGGTTCATGGCGCTCATCGCGTACTGGGGGATGACGGTGACGTCCCGGAATCGGAACTCGTTCATGCCGTCGTCGTCCCAGATGGGCAAGCTATTACCGTCGAGAGTGACACTGCCGGCAACGTACTTCATCCTGCCGTCGAGACGGATCAGGCTATTTCCAAGGGTGGACTTACCGCAGCCGGACTCGCCCGCGAGACCCATGATCTCCTTGTCGGCGATCGAGAAGGTCGCGCCATCGAGAGCTTTGACGTCTCCGGCCAGCGTTCGGTAGTAGACCTTGAGGTCTGAAACCTGGAGGCTCATACGCTCAGATGTCCCTGAGTTTCGGGTTGAAGATTTCGTCGAGGCCGACGTTCATGACGTACAGCGAACCGACCAAAGCGACGATGCCAACGCCTGGTGGAATGAACCACCACCAAAGCCCAAGCGGCAGCGCCGCCCAGGTGACCGCGTTGTACATCATGAGCCCAAGCGACATTCCGCCGGTCGGTCCCAGGCCGATGAAGTCCAGGCTGGCCGCGATCAGAATCCCGCCGCCAAACAACAGAATGTACGTCAGGAACAGGTAGGAACTCATATTCGGGGCAATCTCGAAGAGAATGACCTTCCAGCCGCTCCTACCACTCAGTTTCGCCAGGTCGATGAAATCGCGCGACCTCAGTGAGAACGTCTGAGCACGAATTGCGCGGGCAGCCCACGGCCACGAAGTGATGCCGATAAATATGGCCTCAAACATGACTCCGCGAGCTGACAGATAGGACGTGATAACAAGGAGCACGGCCAACGTCGGGATAACCAGGAACACGTTGGTGAGCATATTGAGGATCTCGTCGAGCCAGCCGCCCTTATAGCCGGCAATGAAGCCGACGCCCATCCCGATAACGGACGCCAGCCCACCGCCCAGCAGGCCCACGAAGAATGAAGCCCGCAAACCGTTGGCGAACTGCGCGAAGACATCCTCGCCAAAGTACGTCTGCCCGAACCAGTTGCCCGCGTCAAGGGTGGGATGCGCGAACGGCAGGCCGTTCTGGGCGAGCGGATCGGTGGAATCGATCATCGGCCCAACGATCGCGATGACGATGAGCACCAGTAGGATCACTATTGAGACCAGAAACTTCTTTGAGCGCAGCGCGAAGAAGAGGAACTCGCCGCGAGCACGCTTGGCAGGAGGAGTGGCGCTCTTCTCCGCGCCACCGGCCGTCTCGCTTGGCTCTGCCGACGTGCCGACCGCTGCGCTCATTGCGTGCCTCCCTGCATGGCCACGCGGGTCCGCGGGTCGACGACCACGTAGACGATGTCAACGATGAAGTTGGCCAGCAGAACTCCGACGATGATGAACAGGAAGATGCCCTGCAGGAGGAAGTAGTCTTCATTCTGGATGGCCTGGAAGACGAGGTGACCGAGGCCGGGATAGGTGAAGACTATCTCGGTGACGAGCGCCCCGGCTACGATCACACCCAGCTGCAGAGCGAGACCTGTGATCTGCGGCAGCATCGCGTTGTGGAAGGCATACCTGCGGATCAGGCTCTGAGGGGCGCCCAGCGCCGCCAGGTAGCGACTGTAGTCCGACTCGAGTTCGTAGATGATCAGGTTCCTCATCCCGATCGCCCAGCCGCCGAACATGACAAGGAAGAGCGACAGGAACGGCAGCACCCAATGGGCGACGAGGTCCGTGAAGAACAGCCAGCTCACCGTTGGTTCGAGGTTCATGCCGTAGCCGAAGGCGAGCGGAAACAGCCTCAGGCTGAATGCCAGCGTATACGACAGGACGAGCGCTAGCCACATGTAGGGCGTCGCGGTCAGGATGTAGCCCACGGGCAGAATCGTGTTGTCCAGCCACTTGCGGCGAGCGGCGAGGGCCCCGAAATTGTTGCCGGCCCACCAGCTCAACAGGATCGCCGGAATCAAGAGGCCCAGTGTGTAGGGCACCGCCGCCATGATCATGTCGACCACCGGCGTGCCGTTGCCGTATACGCTGCGTCCCAGGTCGCCGTGAAGCAGCGAGATCCAGAAGTTCAGGTACTGCACCGGCAGTGGCTTGTTCAGCCCGAACAGATTGGTGTAGTAGTTGACCATCGCCTCAGCTGCCGTCGGAGACAGGCCGCCCGTCTTGGACACCAGGATCGCGATGGGATCACCCGGCATGAAGCGCGGGATCAGCCAGTCGATGGTCGCCGCTACGAAGAACGTGATCAAGTAGGTGATTATCTTGCGGCCGAAGTAACGTCGCACGCGATCTCCCGTTCGCGAATACAGCACTCAGAGAAATAGCCCCTCCCCCCGTGGTAGCGCGGAGGGAGGGGCTTGGTGACTAGGGGACTAACTGGCTGGCGGAACGAGCTTGATGTTGGTGAGCATGTAGATTGCTCCCATTTGCCAGTAGCCGTTCCAGGTGGCCGGTTGGATCTGATTTCCCGTGCTGGACGGCCAGTTGGTCCACACGGTGTTGCTGACCTGCGACCACTCGCCGTTGTACCACAACGGGATGATCGGCTCGGTGGTCAGCTGGATCTTCTGGATCTGCGAGCAGATATTGGCCATAGCGGTCGCGTCGCTGGTGGGCGTCTGGTCAAGCTGCTGGACGAGCTTCCAGGCAGCCGGGCTGTCGAACTGCTCGAGATTGCGGCTGCGGCCGGCGCCGGTCGCCTGCTGAGGCTGGTGGAAGATGTAGTCGTAGTAGACCCACGGCGTGTTGCCGATCTGGACGCTGTTGTCGATGACGAGGTCGAAGGTCGGGGCGGCTGTAGTAGACGCACCCTTCTCGTCACTGACGACCACTGCGTCTGCCGGATGGCTGGGGGTGATCTTGATCCCGGCCTTGGCGGCGTCAGCGGCGATCAGGTTCTCGGCTTCCATCCAGTCGGACCAGCCATCGGGGACTTCAAGCTTGAGGTTGATGGCCGAGCCGTCTTTGTTG
>PMIQ01000034.1:0-4483 GCA_003157175.1 Chloroflexota bacterium | reverse complement strand
GTCGGGTCAGCCGCCGAGACGATGCCGCCGTAGTCCTTGTTCACGACGTCGGCGGGGTTGATCGACTCAGCAAGGGCCTTGCGGAAGGCTGCGTCGTCGAGAGGCTTGTGCTTGGTGTTGGGAACGAGCCACGCGGTGTTGCCGGCGAGCATGTAAGGCGTGCTCGCGTAGTACGTGGCGAGGTTCGGGTACGTGCCCGAGCTGATGAGCTGGGCGATGCCGGGCAGGTAGTTGTTGTCCAGGTCGAGGCCGCCGGAGAGAAGCTCACTCAGGGCGGCATTGTTCGAGCTGTTGACGAGGTCGACGACGTACGTCGGCCCGACAGTGAGGCCGTAGCCCGCGGGCGCGGCGGCGGATGCCCACCAGGCCGGGTTCTTGACCCAGACCATGCGGTCCTGGGCGGCCGTCTTGTACATGTACGGGCCGGAGCCAACACCGTTCATGTTGACGACGTTCAGGAACGAGCCGTCGTCGGCCTTGTCGTAGGCCTGCCAGACCGCCGCGGGGACGATCGGGAAGTTGTATAGATCCGAGGCGAACTCCTGGTAAGACGGAGTTCCCTTGAACGTGACGACGACGTTGTTGCCGGAGGCCGTCACGGTATTGACCATGTCGAACAGGTTGGAGCCAAGGGTGGTCTTCTGATCCTTGTAGATGTTCAGAGAGAAGGCCACGTCGGCGGCCGTGAGGGCCGACCCGTCGGACCAATTCACGCCCTGGCGAACGGCGATCGTGTACGTCGTCTTGGCGCTATCCCAGCCGGCATCCATCGTGTTGGTGGCGAGCCACGGGGTGTAGGTGTCCTTGATCGGGTCGTACAGGAAGAGGGTCTCGTACTGGAGGCCCACGACGCCCATCGCGGCGTTGCCGTTGAACGGGTTCCACGTGGACGGAGCGCCCCACTGCTTACCGCTGGTGTACAGGGTCTGGTTGCGCGGGTAGACGGTGGCGTCAGTCGGCGGAAGAGTCGCGCCCGCCGCGGGGGCACCGGCTGTCGTGGACGGCGCCGGGGTAGCGGCGATCGGGGTCGCGCCGGTCCCGCTGCTCGGAGCAGCCGGGCTCGATGTGGCAGTGGTGCCGCACGCCGCGGCGGCGATGCTCAGAACCGCGAGCAAGCTCAGGACTCTGGTCGTTCCTCGTTGCATCCCATTCCTCACTTCCCCATGGGAAACGTCACTGGCGCGAGGGTTACGGTGAACCCTCAGACATACGCTGACGCCCTCATGGCAATGGACCGAGAACCAAACTCCAGATGCCCCCGACTGTGGAGGGCGGGGCACCTGCGGGAGGACGGTAGACCCCCTCCGGGGTAGACCTGGCTACAACCAATCGGTCCTCCGGCCGAAAGGGCCATGCCAGGCGACCGTCTCCCCATCTGGGGCCGTGTCTCTCTCCTCACCTCCTATGCTGGAGCGCCTGGGNNACGGAGCGTTCCGCTGTCGAATTCATTGCAGCATCCAACAAACTATATGCGTTGTCAACCCTGTGCAAGCATGCCATGCGCCGCAGACGCGAGGGCCTCGGCCGTGTCAATCGCGTCGTTCGGAGCAGGTTCCTGCTGCAAAGGCATGATAGCCGGATCGTTCAACAGCGGAGCGAGTGCTAGCTCTGCCGCGCCGAGCAGCAGCGCGTTTGCTCCGAGGCGGACGGTCACCAGGTCGACCATCGCGCGCGGCGCCGGCATCGCCCGCTTCTCGAGCTCGCGCAGGATGGGCGCCCGGACGTACGGGTACACGCGAGCGTACAACCCGCCCAGAGAGACCCGATTCGGGTTGAAGATATTCACCAGACCGGCGATGCCGATACCAAGCCCGCGACCGGACTCTGCAAGGGCCGAAAGCGCCGCCTGGTCGCCTCGGTCCGCCGCCCCGATCAAGTCCTCGAGCGCCGCCGTGCCTCCCAGCGGGTCCCGGCCCGATCGACGAAGAAGGGCCTCCTCGCCCACCACCGACTCGAGGCAGCCGCGCGCACCACAGTGGCACAGGTCGCCGTCGGGATCGACGGTGACATGCCCCACCTCGCCCGCATAACCCGCCGAGCCGGCGAGCAACCGACCATCCACGACGATGCCGGCTCCCAGTCCACCTTCGCCCCAGATGCAGATGAAGTCGGTCGTCCCCCTGCCAGAGCCACGAAGATGCTCCGCGGAGGTGGCCAGATCCGCGTCGTTGCCCACGAAGACGGGGACATTCAGGTCCTGGAATTCATCCCTGATGAGCTCCCTTATCGGGACATCCCGCCAGCCCAGGGCCGGCGCCTCGTGGACGTGCCCATCGCCGGATCGAACGAGGCCGGGGACCGAGACGCCTATGGCGACTATGCGAGGGCCGTTTTCC
Source organism: Chloroflexota bacterium (assembly GCA_003157175.1). Taxonomy (GTDB): domain Bacteria; phylum Chloroflexota; class Limnocylindria; order Limnocylindrales; family CSP1-4; genus Fen-1039. Next base: position 2,147 of record PMIQ01000034.1, on the reverse strand, counting down.
AAGCTGGCCAGCAGCGGCCGGACAAGGGCGCCGAGATCCTCCACGACCTTTTCGGGCTGGGAGTTGCACAGGGACACGTCGCGACGGGTCGAGGCCATGACCTTGCCGCCCAGCCCGACGACGGCGGCCCCCATCCAGTCTGTGGCGAGATCGACGGCAAGGGCGCCCGGCCCGTCCGCGCGCAACTCGACCACCGGCGACGGCCGTCCGGGCGACTGCGGGATCGACTTCGACCGACGACGCTCCTGGACAATGCGACGGGCCGCGAGTTCCGAGACGAGCGAGGCGACGGTGCTTCGATCCAGATGAAGCCGCGCCGCCAGCTCGGACCTGGACAGGGGCCGGCTGACGTGCAGCTCCTGCAGCAACCTGCTGAGGTTACGGCGCCTGATCTCAGCCTGAGCGCCTTCAACCTCGCCTCGAATTCCCATCGGGTGGCGTTTCCTTCATAAGCCGTGCCCGACAACGGAGTCGACCGAGCCGGTGGGCAGGAACCTACCGTTTCGCGTAGCGTACAACAAAACACTTCGCGCGTTCCCATTACCACACGAGGCCGCTGCAGGAAGGAGCCCCGCCCTGGACAGGCCGGCGACCCGAACGCGCGGCGACCCGAACGCGCGGCCTGAACGCGACAACCGCGGCTGGTAGCATGTGCGCGGCCTTGAGCCGCGGGCGGAGGCTCCAGGCGCCGGCCTTGCCGGCCGCGTGGAACTCCGCGTAGATACCCGCAGCCCGAATCAAACGAAAGGGTTCTGATGGATTCCGCCAACGACCAAGCACGACCGGCCTTCGGCGATGCGCCGACAGGCGACGCGCCCGCAGACGCACTCCCGAACATCCCCTGGGAGGACCGTCCTGCCGGCTCCAAGGCCGTGCTGTGGAGGTCGAGCCGCAACCCCATCATCAAGCGCGACCAGATCGAGCGATCGAACAGCATCTTCAACTCGGCCGTGGTGCCGTTCGGCGACGGGTTCGCCGGCGTTTTTCGCGTCGACGACACGACCCGCATCATGAACGTCCACGCCGGGTTCAGCGGCGACGGCATCGACTGGAAGATCGAGCAGCCCACGATCGAGTGGATCGCCGCCGACCCGCGCGTCCGTGAGATCCAGCAGACCTTCGAGCACGCGTACGACCCTCGCGTCACCTGGCTCGAGGATCGCTACTACGTGACGTGGTGCAACGGCTACCACGGCCCGACGATCGGTGTGGGCTACACCCACGACTTCAAGTCGTTCCACCAGCTCGACAACGCCTTCCTGCCCTTCAACCGCAACGGCGTGCTCTTCCCCCGGCGGGTCAAAGGCGCTTACCTGATGCTTTCGCGACCCAGCGACAACGGCCACACGCCCTTCGGCGACATCTACCTCTCGGAGAGCCCGGACCTGATCCATTGGGGCCGTCACCGCCAGGTCATGACTACGCGGCCCTGGACCTGGGAGTCGACCAAGGTCGGCGCCGGTCCCACTCCGATCGAAACGCCCGAAGGCTGGCTGCTCATCNNCTGACGTCCTGCAACGGCTTCGTCTACTCGATGGGGGCGGCGCTGCTGGACCTGGACGAGCCGTGGAAGGTGATCGCCCGCAGCCGCGACTATCTCCTCTCGCCGCAGGTCCCCTACGAGCAGATCGGCGACGTGCCGAACGTCGTTTTCCCCTGCGCCGCCCTGTACGACCGGCCGACCGGCCGCCTGACCGTCTACTACGGCGGCGCCGACACGGTCGTCTGCCTCGCCCATGCCTACCTGCCCGAGCTGATCGAGTTCGTTCGGGCACGCAGCTAGCTCACGCGGGCGGCCAGCTCGGGCGCGCGGCCAGCTCGGGCGCGCGGCGGGGCAGCCGGCCCCCGCGCCGACAGCTAGCGGCGCCTGTTCCAGGCCGAACCCGAAGGCGGCCGCCCCGCAGCCGGAGCGCGCTGCCTCAGGAGCGCGTCGATCTCGGCGCGCAGCTTCCGACCGAAGGTCGCCCGCTGCAGCCACTCCAGATAGACCGCGTCGTGCCGGGCGATCTCTCCGAGGGACCACCCGGCGTACCGGCCGAAGTCCAGGACGGTCCCCGATGGATGGCCGGGCGGCGGGCCCGCATGAGCCGCCTCGGTCTGTCGCGGGGCGCCGGTCTCGGGCTGGCCGCCGCTCCCGGCCGGTGTCG
>PMIQ01000239.1 GCA_003157175.1 Chloroflexota bacterium | reverse complement strand
CACCAGGACCCCGGCTTCATCGATCTCGTGGTCAACAAGAAGGCCGAGATCATCCGCGTCTACCTGCCGCCGGACGCGAACACGATGCTGTCGGTCACAGACCACTGCCTGCGCAGTCGAAACTACGTCAACGTCATCGTGGCCGCGAAGCAGCCCGCTCCGAACTGGCTGACCATGGAGCAGGCCATCCTGCACTGCACCCGCNNGGCGACGTGCCGACGCTGGAGACCCTGGCTGCCGTGGACTTGATGCGGCAGCACATGCCGGACCTCAAGATCCGCGTCGTCAACGTCGTCGACCTGATGCGCCTGGAGCCCGAGACCGAGCATCCGCACGGCATGACCGACCAGGAGTTCGACTCGCTCTTCACCACGGACAAGCCGATCATCTTTGCCTACCACGGCTATCCGTGGCTGATCCANNCACCTGGTGATCGACGCCATCGACCGCATCCCGGGCCTCGGTTCGAAGGTCGCGCACGTCCGCCAGTTGATGCAGGACAAGCGCACCGAAGCTCGGGCCTACACCCGCGCCGAAGGTGAGGACGCCCCCGAGATCCGCGACTGGGTGTGGCCGGCGTAGGTTGGCTGAGGTTCCTCGCCAAAGAGGGCGGCCGCTGCGGCGGCCGCTTCGTCCCGGTCCTCGCGTGGGCGCGATCGTCGCCCATCTTCGCCGCGGGCGGTGGTAAGGAAGGCTGTCGCCACATGGCTCCGGCAGCTGGAGGCGTCGGCCCGCGCCGGCCGCTCTTCCCGCGGGCCACGAGCGTGAATTCGGAGCCGGGCCGAGCTCCGCCGGCGCCTCGAGTTTGGCCGGGCGACCCTAGCTCCCTTTGCAGTGTCCCGGGCGAAGTTGGGCAACTCGTAGGACCCGGGGCAACGAAAGGATGCGGGAAAGCTCGGGACGCCGGTCGCCGCCGCCGGCCGCCACCACCCGCCACTCGTTCCACGGAACTGCGTTGGGCTCGCTACCATTCGGACATGACCCCCGACGCCACGGCCAGCCTGCGATCTCAGGTCCGCGAGGCCATTGAAGCCGCCTGGACGCGCGCTCAGGCCGACCTGCCCGAACCCACAGAGCCACACGACGCGCCGGTCACGATCGAGCGCCCCGCGGACCCGACCCGGGGCGACTTTGCCAGCAACATCGCCCTGCGGCTGGCCAAGCCATACCGCCGCGCGCCGCTCGCGATCGCCGCGGCGATCGCCGCCCACGTGGCCACCACGGCCACGGACCCCAACTCCCCCATCGTCTCGGTGGAAGTGGCGCCGCCAGGGTTCCTCAACATCCGCCTCGCCGACCACGCTCTGGCGGCTACGACGCAGCAAATTCTGCGCAACCCGACGACCTGGGGCCGCGTCGCCGCCGAGCATCCGGAGCACATCAACGTCGAGTTCGTGTCGGCCAACCCGACCGGGCCGCTCCACATCGGCAATGCTCGGGGCGCCTTCACCGGCGATCTCTTGTGCCGCGTCCTGACGGCCGCCGGCCATCAGGTCGAGCGCGAGTACTACTTCAACGATTTCGGCAGCCAGGTGAAGAATCTCGGCGCATCGGTCGTGGCCATTCGCGAAGGCTGCGAGATCCCCGAGGACGGCTACCACGGCGACTACGTCTACGACATGGCNNCACCTCGGCTGCCATTTCGATGTCTGGCGCTCGGAGAGCACGCTCCACAACGACGGCTGGGTCGCGAAGGCGGTCGAGCGGCTGCGGGCCGCCGGCGACGTCTATGAGGAGGACGGCGCGGTCGTCTTTCGATCGACGAAATACGGCGATGACAAGGATCGGGTCATCCTGCGCTCCACCGACGACGCGGCTCCCACCTATTTCGCGGCCGACATCGGCTACCTAGTCGAGAAGTTCAGCCGCGGCTACGACCGCATCGTCTTCATCTGGGGCGAGGACCACCACGGCTACGTCGCCCGGGTCAAGGCCGCCGCTCAGTCGCTCGGCTTCGACCGCGACCATGTCCAGATGATCCTGACGGCGTGGGTCCGCTTCGTTCGGGACGGCAAGGAAGTCCCGATGTCCAAGCGCACCGGCGAGTTCATCACGCTCGACGAGCTGCTGGGCGAGATCGGCGTCGACGCCGCCCGCTGGTTCTTCGCCTCACGCGCCGCCTCGAGCGGCATCGACTTCGACATCNNCTACTACGTCCAGTACGCCCACGCTCGAATCGCCTCGATCCTACGCAAGGCTGAGGAAGCCGGCATGAAGCCACCGGCCGTGGACGACCCGCACCTGGCCGAGCTACTGGCCGGTATCCTCCCCGGCGCGCCTGAGGCGCAGCTCGTCCGCCAGATCGTGCGCCTGCCCGAGGTCGTGGAGGACGCGGCCTCGAGCGAGGAAACGCACGGCGTCACGACCTACGCCACGGAGCTGGCGACCACGTTCCACGCCTTCTACCGTGACGCCCGCGTCGTGGACCCCGACGAGCCCAACCGCTCGGGGGCGCGCCTCGCTCTGGTCGCGGCCGCGAAGACGACCCTCGCCAACGCGCTCAGCCTGCTCGGGATCTCCGCCCCCGGATCGATGTAGCGCTCGCAGGCCGGGTCCGGGAACCGGGCGGGAGAGCTACGCCGCGGCCGCCCCTACTCTGCGGTCTGACAGGTGGTGAAATTCCCCAACACGGTCGTGTCCGAGGCGATGACGATGTCCGCATGGACGGCGTCGCCGCAGACCGAGGATGGGCTGGACAGCCCATCGAGGGTCTGGCTCGCCGCGGCGGCGAAGGCGGTGCGCCCCGACGCGCTGCGCCATCGCGTCCGCAGGACCGCCGCCCACGCTCCATTGGGGCCTTCGTACAGCCCGATCCGGTCGCCGGCCCAACTCGAGGCGGCCGAGTCGGCGACCTTCGTCTGAGCGTCGGTCGGATGCTCGCCCTCGAGCCAGACCCGCAGCTGCAGCTCGCCCATGGTGTCCTGGAACGCGACCTTCCAGCCACTGCCCAGAGTCGGGGGCACCGCGTTCAGAACCACGGCGACCGGGCCGATGCCGGCGGCATACAACTCCGGGTGGAGGATTTGCGAGGTCGAGTTGGGCGGCCTGGAGTACAGCTTGTCGACGGCGGCCCAGCTACCGTGGGCATAGACGCCCTCGACGAAGGTCAGCCCGGCCAGGTACGGGAACATCAGGTCCTGGCGCAGGATCGCCGGCGCGTTGTTGAGCTGGGCGGTCTGGGGGCCGGACGCCGCGGAGAGGCTGACCGACGCAAGGTCCAGGACCGACATGTGGGCCACGGCCCATTGCGTCATCGACAGCGTGGCGTCGCCCTCTGGCAGGGCCGTCCGGGCAAGATCGCGGTCGCCCTGATCGACAGTGTCGATCGCCAGGTTGGCGAGCCCGAAGTTCTGGTCCTGCAGGGCGTGGGTGAACTCATGCGAGAAGGTCAGCCGCTGCTCCGGGCCGACGGCGCCCGATTGGGAGAGCAGATACAGCTGCTTCGTGTCGACGTCGTAGAAGCCGATCGCCTGGCCGGCGTTCAGATCGAGCTCGAGCTGTTCGAGCGAGGCGCCCGCCGGCAGCAGACCCAGGTGCACGAAGAGGCGGCTCTGGGCGGCCATCGCGGTGTGATCCACTCCGCTCTGCGTGGCCTTGGTCATCCAGTCGCGAACACCCGCCTCGTCGAGCAGGATCGGCGTCACGGGTGACTTGGGCGCCAGCTCGCGCAGCGCCTCTACCTGCATCTCGATCTGAGCGTACGTGGCCAGATCCGCGGAGGCGTCGGGGGTGGCGCCACTCGTAACGCTGGGCGAGGCGCCGGGCGTGCCGGACGTCGCGATACCGGCCGACGCAAGAGCGGAGCCGGTGGGCCCGAGCGCCGGGGTTGCCGTCGCCGGGGATGAGCCGCAGGCGGCGACGACGATCACCGTGGCGAGCAGGACGCCAATTCCGGGGCGCGGCTGGAAGTGCATGTCCGAATTCTGCCAGGGGCCACAAGCCGCCGCATCGGCGCCGGGCCCCGATCGCCTGATCGGAGGTACCCGGACGACCGGCCTGAGCCCAGAATGCCCCGCCGCAGGACCTACCCGAGCCTTTCCCGCGAGCTCCCGATCGCGCTACCCGGTCGTTCCCAGCCCTAAACCCGCGGCACTTGTCCCAGGGTGTGCGTTTCTTAACCTTCTGACGGACCCCCTTTTCATCGAGTCCGTTTAGATTCTGAACCGGAACACTGGACGAGCCTCCTGAGGTTCCATCCTCCCTCCCTCCGACCGGAGGTGCCGATTGGGCAGGCGCCTCCGGTCCTCCTTTTGTGGAGGTCGACGTGGAAGTTCGAGGGGCATGCGGGGCCCGCATGACGGGCGGAGGCGGCCGGTGAGTTGGGTAGGACCGCGCCGGGCGCTGGGTAGGGGCGCTGGGTAGGGGCGCTGGGTAGCGTCCGAGCCGCGGGCTAAGCGGGCAATGATCGGCTTGTGCAAGAATCAGCCCATGGAACTCACCTGGTACGGACGCACCTGCGTGCGCATGCGCAGCAAAGACGCGGTTGTGGTCGCCGACGCCTATCAGGCGATCGTCGGGCCGACCGGCCGCGGCATCACGGGCGACATCGTCACCTACAGCCATCCGGACGACGCGCCTCATCCCAAGGCGAAAGGCCGCGTCTCCCGCGATGGCTCGACTTTGCTGCCCGGCAGCCTCGAAGATGCGTTCTGCCTCGACGGGCCCGGCGAGTACGAGGTCAAGGACGTCCTGATCACGGGCGTGAAGACGTTCCGGGACGAGCAGAAGGGCGCCGAGCGAGGCCGCAACATCGCCTTCATCGTCGAGCTGGACGGTGTCCACGTCATCCACCTGGGCGACATCGGCCATCTGCTCACCGAGGACAAGCTGACCGACATCGGGCCGGTGGACGTTGTCTGCATCCCGGTGGGCGGCGCGCTGTCGGCCACGAAGGCCGCCGAGCTGGTGGCCCAGTTCGATGCCAAGGTCGTGGTCCCGATGCCGGTTTGCGAGGACGCCGACTCGGACGAGGCCCTGGCGAAGTTCCTCCACGAGATGGGCGTCTCGGCGCCGCCGGCTCTGCAGTCGAAGCTGGTACTCATGCCCTCGGCGCTGCCCGCGGAAGTGACCACGGTCCTGCTGGAGCAGCGCGGCAAGGTCTAGCCGAGCGGCGCAGGAAGCGGCTGCCGGCCGCCCGGCCGGCAGCGCGGCGCCGTTCGATCAGCCACGCTCGGAGACGATGACGCCGCGCTTGATGACGGTGCGGGCGAGATGGGCGCCTAGCCAGTAGGGGATCTGTTCGAGGGTCGGCACATTCCAGACGACGAGGTCGGCCTGCTTGCCGGGCTCGATCGAGCCGATCTGCGCGCCCAGGCCAAGTGAGTGCGCGGCGTTGATCGTGACAGCCGCCAGCGCCTCGGCCGGCGTCAGGCCCATCTCCACGCAGGCGATCGACATCACCAGCGGCAGGCTGAGCGTCGGGCTCGTGCCCGGGTTCAGGTCCGTGGCGAGGGCAACGGGAATCCCGGCGTCGATGAAGCGGCGGGCCGGAGCGAAATGGCCCTTGCCCAGGAACCAGCTCGTGGCCGGGAGCAGCGTCGCAACCGCGGGAGTGCCCGCTTCGGCGGCCCGCGCCAGCGCCGCGACCCCCTCCTCCGACGCCGCCGCGAGGTGATCCGCGGAGACGCAGCCAAGCTCCGCGGCCAGCTCGGCGCCGCCCGACGGGGCCAGCTCGTCCGCGTGGATGCGAAGCCCCAGCCCGAGGCCGGCGGCGGCGCGCAGGATGCGGCGGCTCTGGTCGGCGGAGAAGACGCCCTGCTCGCAGAAGACATCGCAGAAGCGGGCGATACCCTGGCGGACCACGGCCGGCAGCTGCTCGTCGACGACCTGGGCGACGTACGCGTCGGAGCCGTCCGTGCCTGCGGGGCCGGCGGCAACCGGCGCCGCGGCGGCGGCCCCGGGGCGGTCGCGGAATTCCGCCGGAACCGCGTGGGCGCCAAGGAAAGTCGGCACCAACTCGATCGGGCCCTCACGGCCAAGCCGACCGACAAGCTCCAGCAGCCGCAGCTCCGTGGTCACGTCCAGGCCGTAGCCGGACTTGGCCTCTGCCGTGGTGGTTCCATTGGCCAACATCTGGGCGAGGCGGGTCCGGCCCCCGGCCAGCAGCTCCGCATCGGACGCGGCGCGGGTCGCCGCCACCGTGGACAGGATCCCGCCGCCCGCGGCCAGAACCTCCAAGTATCCGGCGCCGCGAACTCGGAGCTGCCACTCTCCCTCGCGCGTGCCGGCGAAGAGCAGATGCGTGTGGGCGTCTACGAGGCCCGGCGTGATGAGACCGCCGCGGGCGTCGAAACGGCGGAAGGCGTTGATCGGGAGCCCCCTGGACGCAAGCTGGCGGCTGACATCGTCGGCCGCGCCGGCGGCAAGGACCACGCCTCCCCAGCACGCGACCGCGAGCGCTCCCCCGGAAACCACCGCGGCGTCCCCCTGTGCGCCACCGCGCCGCAGACCCCCGGCCAGCGTGGCGATGCCGCTCGCCCCTTCGACCAGCAGACCGGTCATCGCGCGCTCACTCCGCCGATGTGCCGCGAACCGCGTCCAGGCGCAGCTCCAGGGCTTGCAGCGGCGAGAAGTCGCGCAGCTTCAGGAAGTCGGCCGCGCCGGCCAGCCGTTCGGCCGTGGGTCGGTCCGCGGGGATGCCCGCATGGGTGGCCACATCGAGCAGCGACGCCAGCGGCGCCAGCCCGATCAGCTCGGATTCGGCCAGCTCGACGTCGTCCTCGGCGGCTTCCGCCCGAACGGCCTCCCAGACGAGCCACAGCGACGTGGTCCGGAAGTCGAGCAGATTCATCGACACCTGGGCCCGCCCGATCTCCTCGATCCAGAAACCGTTCGCCTGTACCCGCGGCAGTCCACCGCTCGATTCGCGGATCCGGCGCGCGATCCGCTTCGCCAGATCCACGTCCTCGCTCGCGAGGTTGATGTTGTACGCGATCAAGAAAGGCCGCGCCCCAACGGCAACCGCTCCCGCACTCGGGTGCATCTTCGAGGGCCCGAAGTCCGGCTCGCGACCGGGCTCGCCGATGTGGGTCTTGAGCCCCTCATACTGGCCGCGCCGCACATCCGCCAGCCGTTGGCGCGTCGGATCGGAGGCCGCCTCGCCGTAGAGGTAGACGGGGACCGAGAAGCGATCGGCCACGCGCGACCCGAACGCCCGCGCCAGATCCACGCACTCGGACATCTTCGTGTCGCCCAGAGGCACGAACGGGACAACGTCGACGGCCCCGATGCGAGGGTGCTCCCCGGCGTGCTTCTCCATGTCGATCTCGGCGACGGCGACGGCAAAAGCACGCTCGAGCGCCTCGAGCATTGGGGCCGCCTCGCCGGCGATCGTCAGCACGCTGCGGTTATGGCTGGCGTCGCTGGTGCGGTCGAGCAGGCACGCGCCGGGCACGCTCTCGACCGCCGCGCACAGCTTGTCGACGACCCCGGGCCGCCGGCCTTCGCTGAAGTTGGGGACCGATTCGACGAGCCTGGTCACGCATCCTCCGATTCGACAGTAACTGCCCGCCCGTGTAACCGATGCCTATCGTGGCACAGCTTGAATGCGACGGGTCGCCTAATGCCGGCGACAAGGGCAGTGGATACGATGCCGCGCTATATGGAACAGCCATGTTAGGGGTAGCGCGCCCGTCACTCTGGCGTCACGGCGACTTTCGCAGACTGTGGGCCGCCGCAACGGTGAGCGTCCTCGGCAGCCAGGTCACCCTGATCGCGGTGCCGTTCATCGCGCTCACCATGCTTCACGCCAGCGTGTTCGAGGTTTCCGTGCTGGCCGCCGTCGAGATGCTGCCGTTTCTGCTGTTCACCCTTCCGGCGGGGGCGTGGCTCGATCGCGTTCGCCGCCGTCCCGTGCTAGTGGCCGCCGACATCGGCCGGGGCGTGGTGCTCATGAGCGTTCCGGTTTTCTACGTGGCCGGCAGTCTGGCGATCTGGCAGCTCTTCGTCGTCGCCTTCGTCACCGGCACCTTCACCGCCTTCTTCGACGTGGCGGACCAGTCGTTCCTGCCCGGCCTGCTCGAGCGCGAAGACCTGGTCGAAGGGAACGCGCGGCTGCAGCTCAGCTACTCGGTGGCGCAGATCGGCGGCCCCACTCTGGCAGGCAACGTGCTGGCGGTGGTCGCAGCGCCTTTCGCTCTCGTCGTCGACGCGCTCAGCTTCTTCGTCTCCGGAGGCCTGATCAGCGCCATCAAGAAGCGCGAACCCAGACCGGAGCGTGTCCTCGACGAGAACGGCCGGCCAACGTCGCTTCGAACCGAGATTGCCAGCGGCCTGCGCTACGTCCTGGGCAATCGGTACCTGCGGCCGATCGCGGGCTGCACCGGCACTTCCAACCTCTTCGGGGCGGCGCTGTTCGGTGTCTTCCCGGTCCTGATCTGGCGCGAGCTGGCCTTCTCGCCGGCCTTCTACGGAACCGTCATCGGCCTCGGGAGCTTTGGCTTCCTGGCCGGCGCGGTGACCTCGAACAGCCTGCCGCGCAGCTTCGGGGTAGGGCCGACGATCATCGTCTCGGCCGCCCTGAGCTCCCCGGCCTTCCTGCTCATGGCGCTGACGCCCGCCTCGCTCGGGTGGGCGGCGGTCACGCTCTTCGTCGGCTGGTTCGCGGTCGGCTTCAGCCAGGTCATCTACAACGTGGCCCAGATCAGCCTGCGGCAATCGATCACGCCGCTGGCGATGCAGAGCCGAATGAACGCCACGATGCGCTTCATCGTGTGGGGCACGATCCCCATCGGCTCGATCATGGGTGGGCTGATGGCAACGGCGCTGCCGGTCCGCGTGGCGCTGATCATCGCCGCGGTGGGATCGTCCAGCTCGACCCTGTGGGTGCTCTTCTCGCCGCTGCGCTCCCTGCATGACATGCCGCAGGAAGGGAGCGGCGATGGGGCCGAAGGAACCGGCGCGGCCGGCACGATCGACGCAGCCGACGGGACCGGCGCGGTCGAGCGGCTGGCCGAGCCGGCGGAAGCCGGGGCGGCGACCGCATAAGCCGGGGCGCCCTGGGCGGAGCGCCGTGGACGAGGCGCCGAGGCCGAGGCGGGCGCGGCCGGTGCGGCAGTCTCCGCCGCGACGTCAGTCCTCGAGCATCGGGATGCGGATGCCGCGCTCCCTGGCCACCTCGATCGCTCGTTCGTAGCCGGCGTCGGCGTGGCGGATCACGCCCGTGCCCGGGTCCGCGGTCAGGACCCGCTCGAGCTTCTGCGCGGCGAGGTCCGTGCCGTCGGCGACGACCACCATACCCGCATGCTGGGAGTACCCGATCCCCGTTCCGCCACCGTGGTGGATGCTCACCCAGCTCGCGCCCGCGGAGGTGTTGACCAGGGCGTTGAGGAGAGGCCAGTCGGCGATCGCGTCGGAGCCGTCGCGCATCGCCTCCGTCTCGCGGTTGGGCGACGCCACGGAACCCGCGTCTAGGTGGTCGCGGCCGATGACGATCGGCGCCGAGACGGCGCCGGTTCGAACAAGCTCGTTGAACGCGGCGCCGGCCCGGGCGCGCTCCCCGTAGCCGAGCCAGCAGATCCGGGCCGGCAGGCCCTGGAACGGTACCCGCGCCTGGGCCATCGCGATCCATCGCTGAAGCGATTCGTTCTCGGGGAACAGCTCCAGGATCGTCCGATCCGTGGTCAGGATGTCCGCCGGATCGCCGGAGAGCGCGGCCCAGCGGAACGGGCCCTTGCCCTCGCAGAAGAGCGGCCTGATGAACGCCGGCACGAACCCCGGGAAGTCGAAGGCGCGGGCCACCCCGGCTTGCTGCGCCTGGGCCCGGATGTTGTTGCCGTAGTCGAAGGTGATGGCGCCGGACTGCTGGAGCGCCAGCATCGCCCGAACGTGCTCGGCCATCGATGCCATGGACCGGAGGATGTACTCGTTGGGATCGCTGTGGCGCAGTTCGTCGGCCGCCGCCACTGAGACTCCCGCCGGCACGTATCCGTTCAGCGCGTCGTGGGCGCTGGTCTGGTCCGTGACGACGTCGAAGCGCTCACCGCTGCGGACCAGCTTCGGCTCGACCTCGGCCGCGTTGCCGACCAGGGCGATCGATTCGGCCCGACCAGCCGCGGCAGCCTCGCGCGCCCAGCCAAGCGCCTCGTCGAGCGAGTGGGTCAGCCGGTCGACGTAGCCGATGTCGAGTCGGCGCCGCGCCCGGGCCTCGTCGACCTCGATGACCAGCGCCACTCCCTGGTTCATCGTGACGGCCAGCGGCTGCGCGCCGCCCATCCCGCCCAGGCCGGCCGTCAGAGTCACTCGCCCCCGCAGCGTGCCTCCGAAATGCTGGCGGGCCAGCTCGGCGAACGTCTCGTACGTCCCCTGGAGAATTCCCTGCGTCCCGATGTAGATCCACGAGCCGGCNNCCGGCGGTCATCTGGCCGTACATCGTCAGGCCGGCCCGCTCGAGCTCGCGGAAATTGTCCCAGTTCGCCCACTTGCCGACCAGGTTCGAATTGGCGATGAGGACTCGGGGGGCCCATTCGTGCGTGCGGAAAACGCCGACCGGCTTGCCCGACTGGACGAGCAGGGTCTCGTCGTTCTCCAGGCGGCGCAGCTCTCGAACGATGGCGTCGAAGGCGTCCCAGCTTCGGGCGGCCCGGCCGGAGCCGCCGTAGACGACGAGGTCGTCCGGGCGCTCGGCCACCTCGGGGTCGAGGTTGTTCATGAGCATTCGAAGCGCCGCTTCCTGCCCCCAACCCTTGCAGGTTCGCTTGGACCCGCGCGGCGCGCGAACGGTCCGCGGTCCCGAATGGCCGGTGGCGCCGGCAGAGGCGCCCGTCTCGATCGCCATCGAAAGCCTCCCGAGAGCTACCGGGGCATTACCCGGGTGCTCGCCTCCAGTCTGCTCCGGTTCGGTCAGAACGTCATCCGGCCGGGCCGATCAGTTGATGCCCTGGATCAGCTCCTTGCCGAGGCGGCGTGGGCCGAAATCCGCGATCGAGATGAGGACGCCGTTGTCCAGGCCCAGGGTGTACGCGTCGACTCCGCCGTTGCAGACCGCAACGTCGACCTGCCAGTCGTTGATCTGTTGCAGGCTGGTCGAGCCGATGCCGTCGGCCTGAGAGCAGGCGGCATTGAACCAGTCGTCGCGCCAGGACGTGTAGAAGTCCTGCGATTGAGCGTCGGGCTTGAGCGCGCCGAGGGTCACCTCGACCCAATTCAGGTCCGTGATATCGCCCAGGTGGGCCGCATAGTAGCTGCTGAACGCATCGGCGTAGTGCGAGTCGTCCAGGGCGGCGCTCTCCACCTCCACGTACTCGACCAGCGGGTTGCCGCCCACGATCGACGGGATGTTGCTCATCAGGCTCGGATCGATACGGAGGCCGTCCGCCCCGATGGTGCCGTTCGGCCACGGCGTCGCCTCGATCGGGACCTGGGTCGCTATACCCGGCCTGACGCCCGTTCCGGTCGGCTCGGGCGTCGGCGTCTGGGCCACGACGTTGTAGCTGCAGCCGGAGAGGCTGACGGCCGTCACGACGGCCAGCGCTGCCAGCGTCGCGGCCGTCGGCCCCGTCCGTGGCCGCACGAGCCGCGCGAGCAGCGCCCCGGGTAGCCCGACGATCCGAAGCCGCACCTAGAGCTCCTTCCGCATGACCGGATAGCGTTCGTCGTCCACGGCCAGGACGAAGCCGGCCCGGAGCCAGAACCGCGGCCCCGCGGCGGGCGTCGCGTTTGCGACGGCCCGCGCCTCCGGATAGGCCTCGACGGCGGCGAAGCCACGGCCGGCCAGGTCGGCGCAGACCTCCGCCACGAGGCGCAGGGCGTAGCCGTCTGCGCGGGCGGCCGGAGTGGTGGCGATGCAGGAGATCACCGCCGGAAGCGGGGCGTCGGGCAGCTTCGGGTAGAGCTCCCGGGTTCGGAGCGCACGCGGGTACGCCGACAGCGGCCCGAACTGGCAGTAGGCCACCGCTTCTCCGTCGACGACTAGCACCTTGGCGTAGCTGCCGAAGATGCCGAGCCCCCGACCGAGCAGCTGCAGCTTGCGCGGCGCTTCGGAGGCGATCCTGGGGCGGTCCGGGCGCCGCGGCGCGAACGGGTTTTCGGCCAGAGGATCGGCGCCCGCGTCGAGGAACGGGTTGCGCGCCGGCGCAGAGAAGGCCGGCGCGAACGGGTTGGCCGAAGCCTTCGGCGGCGGGGCGAACGGATTGCTCGAACTCGAGTCCGAACCGGCGCCGACGGGCAGCCAGCTCGGCCGGCTCGTCTTCGACCCCCGATCGGCGTCCTCCCAGTAGTCGCAGGTTCGATGGTCGAACGCCGCATCCGCGCACGGCGGAATGAGCTCGAAGCGCGCTTCGTCGGTGACGTCCACGATCTCGATCTTTGCCATGGCCGCCCAACTTTACGCCACAAGGCCGGATCGGCGGCTCGGCGGGCCCGGCCGAGCGGCACGGGCCGGGCGGCGCGGGCCGAGCGGCGCGGGTGCCGAAGCCGTCAGACACAAGGGTTGCAGGCGGCGCACCGAAACGCCGGATCGTCCGGGCTCTCTCGGCCAGGTTCGTCGCGCATGTGCGTCAGATGCAAGGCAGAGGGCCTCGCCGGTCGCCAGGAGTCGCTTCTGCGGCCCAGCGCCCGGGCCGGCGCCGCGATCCCGCCTGGCCGCCGGTGGATGGCTAGACTGCCATCCATGACCGCAACCTCGACTCCCGCCACTCCCGGCTCGGGGCCGCGCTGGCGTCGGGCGCTGACGCGCGGGGTGACGCGGAACGTCGTGGCGCTGGGCTTCGTCAGCCTCTTCACGGACATCTCGAGCGAAATGTTGGTTTACCTCATCCCGCTCTTCCTCTTGAACGTGCTGGCGGCCCCGGTCGCGGCGATCGGCCTGATCGAGGGAGTGGCGGAGAGCACGGCCTCGGTCCTGAAGCTGATCAGCGGCGCACTCTCGGACCGGATGCGGCGGCGGCGGTTGCTGGTGGGGATCGGCTACGGGACCTCAGTTGCGGCCAAGCTGCTCTATCTGGTGGCGACGGTGTGGCCGGTCGTTCTCCTCGGCCGCGTGGGCGATCGGCTGGGGAAGGGGATCCGGACATCGCCGCGCGACGCGCTGATCGCCGATTCCACGGCGCCTGAGAACCGGGGCGTGGCTTTCGGCCTGCATCGGGCGATGGACACGACCGGCGCCTTTGCCGGCGTGCTGGTCGCGGCCGCGGTCATATGGCTCATGGAGGGCGACGCGACGCGACTCACCGGCGACGCGTTTCGGGTCCTGGTGGTGTTGGCGCTGGTGCCGGGTTTGCTCGCCGTCGCGACGATCGTCGTCGGCGTGCGTGACGTCCGGGCTCCGGCCGGAAGCTCGGCTGCCGGATCAGGCGCTCCCACCGTCGCGGTTTCGGCCGCCGCCCCGGCTTCGGCTGCCCCCGTCTCGATCGGCCTCGTTCGGCGGATCGTCGGCAGCACCGACGAGTGGCGCCGCTTCCCCGCCCCGTTCTGGCTCTTCATGCTGGCCAACGCGCTCTTCACGCTGGGCAACTCGAGCGACGCCTTCCTCGCCCTTCGATCGCAGAACCTGGGCCTCACCCTGCTGGCGCTGCTGCTGACGATCGTCGCCTTCAACGCGACCAACGCCGTGGTGGCGTGGCCGGCCGGCGCGCTCTCGGACCGGATCGGGCGGCGCGGCCTGATCGCCTTCGCCTGGCTCGTGTACGCCGCCTGCTATGCCGGTTTCGCGATCGCTACGCAGGCCGTCTGGGTCGTGCCGCTGTGGGTCGCCTACGGCACCTACTACGCGCTGAGCGAGGGCGTCGGCAAGGCTCTCGTGGCCGACCTCGCCCCCACGGAGCTGCGCGCGACCGCCTTCGGCATCCTCAACGCCGTCCAGGGCGCCATGATCCTGCCCGCCTCCGTCGTCGCCGGCATCCTCTGGAGCGCCATCGCGCCGCCGGCCCCGTTCTGGTTCGGCGCCGCCTGCTCGGCCGCCGCGGTGGTCTTGCTGATGACCACGGTTCGGCCCGGCGCGAAGGAACGATAGCGTCGAGAGCGCAGGCCGCCCCGGTCCCGCCTGAGGGTCGAATCGGCGGATCGCGGCGCTCACTGCGGCGCGAGGGGTAGGTTTCGGCGGCTAGGGCGCGGCGGCTGGTCGCACCAACGGGCCCGGCTGGAGGGAGACATGTTCGGGAATCGACAGCTTCTGGCGGCGGCTGTCCTGGTCGTGATCGCCGCGGCCTGCGGATCGGGCGGCGCGACCTCGTCGCAGACGGCCGGGCCGATTTCGGCGCCCAGCTCGGCGTCGGCGCCGGCCACGGCGGTCCCCTCGAGCGAGGTCGAAGGCGCTACGGGCTCGTCCGGCGTCCCGGCCACCGGCACCGGCGCGGCCATCGGCGGCCTCGTCGCCAAAGGCGGCGACTACTGCGGCCTGCTCGGAGCCGGGGACTTCACCGCAGCCGGCACCGCCGGCACCGCTGCAACCGTGGAGAACTTTGACGACTCCGGCAACTACTTCTGCATCTACGCCGACGACTCGGGGGCGACCGGCGGGGTCGAGTTCGACGCCCGCGTCGGCGATCCCGGTCCGACATACCAGCAGATCACCGCCGGCGCCGGCATCGTGGCGCCCGATGCCACGGCCGATCTTCCGGGAGTCGACAAGGCCGGCACCGTTCTCGACGGCCCCGGCGGCATGGCCGGGATAGCCGTGTGCGAGGGCCAGCTCTGCTTCGAGATCGACGCCCCGACTACGCCGGGCGTCCGCGATCGACTGCTGGCTCTGGCCAGGCTCGTGGTCCAGAGGAGTATTGGCCTGACGAGTTGACCCAAGCCACTCGATCGGGTCTTCACTCCGCCGCCAGCCCATCTGGCGTACCCGTCGTTCCCTCCTGCGCGACTCCGCTGCACAGGGTTGCAGGATCGTTATGGTAAGTCTCACGCGGTAGGGGAACGGCCGCGGTCGAGGTCCCGCCATAACGAAAAGTCGTGCGGCCGGGAGATGGTCGCCGAAATTGTGCGAGGTGTTCCATGAGGACACTCGACGTCCGCGTCGAGGCCGCGCTCGCTGTCGTCGATGAGGACTGCCGCTGGGAGCTGATCGGCGGCATCATCGGCGAGTGCCCTGACGACGTCCTCGAAGTGAGCCGGCGGTTGCTGCGCGGCGCGACGGCCCGCGAGCGAACGCTCGGAGCAGACATCGTGGGTCGTCTGGTTGGGGTAGATGCGGGCGCCCGTCCCGCCGCGCTGATCGCGCTGCTTGAGGCGCTCTCCTCCGAAACCGATGCCTGCGCGCAGGCATCGATGGTCGCGGCGCTCGGCCATGTCGGCGCCGCGGAGGCGCTCGTTCGAGTCGTGCCCCTGGCCGAACATTCCGACGCGGGCGTTCGACTCGCGGTTGCCTTCGCCGTCGCGACCCTGAGCCCCCAGCCGCTGAGCCGCGACGTGCGGTTCGCGCTCATCAAGCTCTCCGGCGACTCGGAACCCGAGGTGCGCGACTGGGCCACCTTCGGGCTGGGCACGCTCTCGAGCGACGATGGACCGGACGTGCGGGCGGCGTTGCTGGCGCGGGCCGACGACTCCCAGCACACCACGCGCGCCGAGGCGCTCTTCGGCCTGGCGGTCCGGCGCGACCCGCGGGCCGTGCCACATCTGATCCGGGCTCTCGAGTCGCCGACCGTCGTCGGTCTCGAGTTGGACGCCGCCGCCGAAGCACGCGACCCGCGCCTGCTGCCGGCCCTGTGGGCGCTGCAGCGAGCCGGTCTGGCGGACGCCGTCCGCGTTCGCCGGGCGATCGATCGTTGCTCCGGTCAGAAGCGGCAGGCCCTGCTGGCTTAGGTCCCGTCGGGGAGGCCGGCGCTACTCGGCGACCAGGTCGACCAGGGCGCCTTCGCGGATGAGCTTCACCGCCGCCTCGATGTCGGGCGTCTGGCGCCGATCCCGGTCCAGGTGCGGGACGACCGCTCGAACCCGCGCGTGCGCCTCCTCGACTCCTGCCCCCGGACGAACCTTCAGGCCGGCCTCGACCGATCGAGCCATGCGGAAGTCGAGCGCCTGAGCGCCGACCAGAAGCTCGATCGCCAGGATGTGCTGCACGTTCGCGACCACCGCGAGAGCGTGGCGAGCCGCGATCGAACCCATCGAAACATGGTCTTCCTGGTTCGCCGAAGTCGGGATCGAATCCGCGCTGGCCGGGTGGACGAGCACCTTGTTCTCCGACGCGAGCGCGGCCGCGGTGTACTGGAGCAGCATCATCCCCGAGTCGAGCCCGCTACCCGATGCGAGAAACGGCGGCAAGCCGCCGTTGAGTCGCCCGTCCAGCAGGAGGGCGGTCCGCCGCTCGGAGATCGCGCCCAGCTCCGAGATCGCGAGCTTGGCGAAGTCGAGCGCGAGGGCCACCGGCTCGCCGTGGAAGTTGCCGCCGCTGATGACCAGCCCACCGCCCGTGGCGAGAGCGTCGGCGTCCGCGCCGCCGCCCTGCGGGAAGACCAGCGGGTTGTCCGTGGCGGAGTTCAGCTCCACGTCCAGAACGCCGCGCAGGTAGTCCAGCGCGTCGCGGACGGCGCCGTGGACCTGCGGCACACAGCGCAGCGAGTAGGGGTCCTGGATCTTGTGGGCCGAGGCGTGGTGGCTGGTCATCAGCGTGGAGTCGCGCAGCAGCCGGCGCAACTCGGCGGCGACGGCGATCTGGCCGGGGTGCGGCCGCGCCAGCTGGTAGGCGGCGGAGTAGGCCACGTCCGTGCCGAGCAGCGCCTCGCAGCTCAGCGCCGCGGCCACGCTCGCGGTGCGGCTCAGGCGATCCGCGTCGGCGGCAACCAGCGCCCCGATCGCGCTCATCATCTGGGTGCCGTTGAGGAGGGCCAGCCCCTCTTTGGCCCCGAGCACGACGGGCTCCAGGCCCGCCGCGGCGAGGGCGGGCGCAGCCGCCATGACGCGACCGCCGACCTCGACCTCGCCCAGGCCGATGACCGGCAGCGCCAGATGCGCCAGCGGCGCCAGGTCGCCCGACGCTCCCACCGAGCCCTGCGACGGCACGACCGGGTGGATGCCGAACCGCAGCAGGTCGCACAGTCTGTCCGCGAGCAGAGGGCGGCAGCCCGAGTGGCCCAGGGCCAGGGTGTTGGCGCGCAGCACGAGCATCGCCCGGACCACGTCCCGCGGCAGCGGTTCGCCGACGCCCACGGCATGGGAGAGCAGCAGGTTCTCCTGCAACTGGGCCGAATCGGCGGGCGAGACGAAGGTCGTGGCCAGGTCCCCAAAGCCGGTGGTCACGCCGTAGACGATCTCCCCCGCGGCGACCAGACGCTCGATCACGTCGCGTGCCTCGATCATTCGGGCTCGCGCGTCGTCCCCAAGCCGAACCGCCAGCCCGCCCCGTGCGACGGCCTCGACGTCGGCGATGGACAGGTCGGCGCCGGTCAGCACGATCTCTTCGCCGGCGGCGCGCGGTTGGCGCAGGTGCTGCGACTCGGGCAGATGGCGGTGGGGGCCGCGCCCCAGGGGCGCAGGGTTGGGGGGCCTGGGCGTGTCGCTCACAGCGTTGAGGATAGCGGCCGCGGCGCAGGATCGCGTCCGGCGTGGCGGGCAGCGTGGAGCGGCGCGGCGGGCGGAGCGGCGCGGCGGGCGGAGCGGCGCGGCGCGG
>PMIQ01000178.1 GCA_003157175.1 Chloroflexota bacterium | reverse complement strand
CAGGACCCCAGCAGGGCTTAAGCGCCTGGACTTCGACGCCCCGTCCGATCAAGCCTGACAACCACCAGATGAGCGCCGCGAACCAGCTCAGGCTGGCTTCCGCTCCGCGGGTCGCTGACAATCCCGGCCCCGGTGCCGGCCGGCTCGGGCGTCCGCCTCGGTCATGCTCCCGCCCCCGCGCTAGGGCACGCTCCCCTCCACCTAACCGTGTGGTCATGGCGTTGCCTTTGCCCGCCAGGGCACGAGGAGATCAGGTAGCGTCCGACTGGGCCACCGGTTCGGTCGCAGGCAATGCCGCGTTAGCACCGCGCCGGCCTTGAAGCACCGACCAGATCACGGCTAGCCCGGAGACGAGCATCCCCCCGGCGATTGTGAAGACTGCGCCAGTTACGCCCGTCCCGAGATCAATGAACCACTGGTTCAATGTCTTGGCGATCGGGGCAGGGGCGAGGGGCGCCGCCCCGTTCACGCTTACGGCAAACGCCCACACTATCGCCGGCAGGAACACCACGAAACCACCGACGACGACGTAGCCGACGCCAACGAGAAGGCTCCGAGATCGCCAGGCCACCAGAGCCAGCGCGACGGCTCCCGCCGCAGTGAGCACGTGGGCGATCCCCGTCAAGTCCAATAGCGGACCGGCGTCATACGTGCGGGCAGCCTGGTGCTGGGCGTCCGCGAGCACACCGGCGTCAAACCAATGGGCTATGAGAAGGACGGCCAGTGCTATGACCCCCGCGACGAGAGATCGCTTGAGCTGAGCGGACATCGGGTTCCCCTGCTGGTGCTTCGTGCGCTGTGAGATTCGGTCCCGCCACGCGCGGCGTCAAGGGTCGGGCCTCCCGTCATCGGGGCGCACTAACATTCCATCGTGACAGTGGCCAAAGCCGATCCGGTCCCCAGCCCCGGTGGCAATTGCTAGCTCCGCGCTATTGCCTGGCAGAGAAAGTCCCCGTCGAAGCCGACGGCGTGATACTGGGCCATCGCAACACGGCCGCCGGTGAAGCCTTTCGCGCTGCAGTCGGCTACCGCCTCCCGGGCGGAGCCGGCACCGGCCACCCAACTCGGATAGCCGGAGAAGACAGACGTGCCGCCGGTGATCTGGTTCCACTGGTATTGATTCGAATAGAAACCGATGCCGGCTGTGTCCATCGATTGGAGATACGCGACCGCGCCCTCGAGATCCGCCACGTTGAGGGTGACGTCCGTCCGCCAGCTGTTGTTGATCTCGACGTCGAGCCACCACACGTTCGGGGACGGCGTGCTGGTCGCGCCCGGAGAGGCCAGACCCAGGGAGACATAGGCGCTGGCCGCCGTCTTGTAGGCGTCGGCCGCCGCATTCCAGCCGTAGTCGTAGGCGCAATCGGCGGTATCTGATCCCGCCACGGTTGATGTGTTGCATTGGCGCGGGGACGTTTGGGCGTCGGGCCAGCGAGAGGAAAGATCGGGTCCGGGGTTACCGGTGTTGGCGTAGAGCTGGGCCGTTACTCCGCCCGCCCAGGTGAGCTCGGGCGGGCCATCGCCCGCACCCTGGCATGGGTTGGCGCTGAAGTCGATCCCATGGTTCACGCCCACGACTCCGAACTCGGCGTCGGCGGGGAATGGGCGGCCGCACTGCGGGTACGAGATGTCGAACCAGCACGGCGTCGCTCCCGTACGGCAGTCGAGAGCATGCTGCCAGGTCAGGTCGAGCTCGGCCACGGCCGCGTGGACCCCGATGATGCCCATCAGAAGGACGCCGACGCCGACGCCGACAAGCCACTTGCTCGGGGGTCCGACTATCTGGAATGTGTCGGGTCGCGCTTTGGCGGCCAGCACCGATGCGTCGAGGACGGCCCACAGGCGGTAGACGAACAGCATCGCGTCCATGATCAGCAGGCTCGTCAGCCACCTCTGGTCTTGAGGGAGACCGGACAGCGAGCCGCGATCGTAGGCAAGGATCAGCGCCAGAACGCCCAGGAACGCTAGCGCCGGGATTGCCGCGATCGCGCCGCGAACCCGATACCCTGCCGATGCCTGCCCAAGGCCCGGGATCAGGAAAGACAGCAGCGCGGCCCCAGTTGGAGTCTTGAACAAGGCTGGGACACGAACGCCGAATGGCAAACCCACAGACTCATATCCTCCGGACAACGATGGTACGGCAATTCCAAGGGTGTACGCCGCCGTCGGGCCCATGGCCGACGGTCCAAGTGGTGTTCTTTGGGACCAGCTCAACTTCGCCGGCAAACGGGCCCGGAGTCGGGCGAGCGAGGAGACCCAGACTCCGAAGCGGGTCGGCTACGATGCCGCGAAGCCCATCGCCACGCTGCGGCCATCCCGGTCGACCTTCGGCTCCATTCCCTCGGGACCCGAATGGGCCCGCCTTGGTCGGCCTGCCGCCGTCACGATGAAACCATCGTGACGGCGTCCATGGGGCTGATCCCTGAAGCTCGAAGAGGGCGAGCGGGCGTTAGGGGTCGCTACGGGCAAGCTGCCCACGGTCGGCGGCCTCCGGCTCTGCGCTGAGGTAGCGGCCCACCTGGCGGATCGGGTGGGGCACAGGGTGGGGCGGCGCCTTCTCGTTCGTCGTTGAGGCCTTCAGACTGACCGGAAGCGGGTCGCCTGGCCACCGACGGCTTCCCCCGTTCGTCGGGCGCCTACCGATGAAGGTGAACGTGCGTCCCCTCCCTCTTCCCATGCGCGGTCGGCGCGCCTCTCTCCTCATGCTCGTCGGGGTCGCGGCATT
>PMIQ01000015.1:1774-2778 GCA_003157175.1 Chloroflexota bacterium | reverse complement strand
GAGCTGGCTGATCTGGCCCTTGTTGCCTCGGGCGCCCGAGTCGGACATCATCCGGACCGAGCCGAAGGCATCGAGGCCGTCCATCATCGCGGTGGACAGGTCGTTGGTGGTCTTCTGCCAGACGTCGACGACCTGCTCGTAGCGCTCGTCGTCGGTGATCAAGCCGCGCTGGAACTGGCGGTCGATCTGGTCGACGGCGGCGTCGGCCTCGACCAGGCGGCGGCCCTTGTCGGGCGGGATGACGATGTCCGTGACGGCGATGGTCATGCCGCCGCGGGTCGCGTACTCGAAGCCGACGCCCTTGACGCCGTCGACGACGTTGGCCGTCTCAGCAGGGCCGAGAATGCGGTAACACTCGTCGACCAGCTTGCGCAGCTCGGTCCGCTTCATGTTCACGTTCTTGAAGCGGAGCCGATCGGGCACGATCTGGTTGAAGATGATTCGACCGACGGTTGTCTGGACACGGGTATCGACGGCCGCCTCGAGGTTCTCGTCCCAGGCCTTGACCATGGCCACGACCGGCTCGTGAAGGGTGACCTCGCGGAGTTGATAGGTGAGGATCGCCTCGCCCTCGCTGGAGAAGAGGCGCATCTTCTTGCCCTCGACGAGGGGCTTCTCCATGGTCAGGTAGAAGCAGCCCAGAACCATGTCCTGGGTGGGGGCCACGACCGGGCTGCCGTCCGCCGGCGAAAGGAGGTTGGCGGTCGAGAGCATCATCGTCCGCGCTTCTTCCTGGGCGGCCGTGGAGAGCGGGACGTGAACCGCCATCTGGTCGCCGTCNNGGTGCAGACGAGCGGGTGGATCTGAATGGCCGAGCCTTCGACGAGGATCGGCATGAAGGCCTGGATGCCCAGGCGGTGAAGCGTGGGGGCGCGGTTCAGCAGGACCGGGTGGTCCTTGATGACTTCCTCGAGAACGTCCCAGACCTCGGGCCGAACGCGCTCGACGATGCGCTTGGCGCTCTTGATGTTGTGGGCGTGGCCCTTCTCGACGAGCAGGCGCAT
>PMIQ01000015.1:0-1741 GCA_003157175.1 Chloroflexota bacterium | reverse complement strand
CTTGCCCTTGAGCATGTCCGACAGGCTCTTGAGGCGGTGGTTGCCGGTGCCGGCGATGGCCCGTCCGCGTCGACCGTTGTCGATCAGCGCGTCGCAGGCTTCCTGGAGCATTCGCTTTTCGTTGCGAATGATGATCTCCGGGGCACCCAGCTCGAGAAGCCTCTTGAGCCGATTGTTGCGGTTGATCACGCGGCGNNAGGTCGGAGGTCGCGAAGCGGCCACCGTCGAGCTGAACCATCGGCCGCAGATCCGGCGGGATGACCGGGATGACCGACAGGATCATCCACTCCGGCCGTGTCCCGGACCGGCGGAAGGCCTCGATCAGGCGCAGCCGCTTGATGGCCTTCTTGCGGCGCTGGCCCGACGTGGTCCGGACCTCGATGTGGAGGGCGCGCGCCAGCTCCTCGAGATCCATTCGTCCGATGATGTCGCGGACCGCTTCCGCGCCCATCGCGGCGTGGAAGATCCGACCGCCGCGGCTGCCCGAGCCGTAACGCTCGTCCAGGTAGCGGAAATCGTTCTCCGAAAGCGTCATGAGCGGCTTGATCGATTCGATCTCGTCGCGCTGCTTGCGGATCTCGTCCTTGGCGCCCTCGGCGTCGCGGCGCAGACGGTCGTGCTCGGCCTCGAGCTCGGCGTCGTTCTGCAGCTGCAGGTCGGTGATCTTCTGCCCGGCGCTGCGCTCCTCGTCGGCTTCGCGCGCCTGGATCTCCGACGTGACGCGCTCGGTCTCAGCGGCAACGATCTTGCGGAGAGCGGCGGTCGCTTCCTTACCGGCATTGGCCCCGGCCGCGACAACGACCTCGCCAGTGATCGGGAAGGCGATCGCCTCGGCCGCGGCTCCCTTGCTGAGCGCGGCCAGGAGCTTCTCGACCTGCTGCGCGGCCTCGATGACCTCTTCGGTGCGGGCGGTCCGCTGCTGCTCGAGCTCGCCCTTGGTAGCGGCAAGCAGGGCGTTGAGCTCGTCCTTCTGGCGATGGAAGCGAGACTTGAGCTCGTCCTCGAGATCGCTCAGGGCACGGCCACCCTTGCCTCCCCTGCCCTCGGCCTCGTCCTCGAGCGCGGTAAGCGCCCGACGGCGAGCCTCCTCGTCGACGTGGGTGACGATGTACAGGGCGAAGTAAAGGATCCGCTCCAGGTTGCGCGGGCTGATGTCCAGCAGGATGCCCAGCCGCGACGGCGTGCCCTTGAAATACCAGATGTGGCTGACCGGGCTGGCAAGCTGGATGTGGCCCATACGCTCGCGGCGAACCTTGGAGCGCGTGACCTCGACGCCGCACTTGTCGCAGATGANNGCGAGCGAAATCCGGATCGCGTTGAAGTTGTTAACTTCGAGCATTCCTCTCCTCCACGCCGCTGCCTGGCTCGGCGGCGTAGTTCGGACCGGGGATCGGCGATGCCTGGCTGGCCGGGCACAGGCGACGCGTCATACGTGCAGTTTGATCAGTCTTCGAACCCAGCGAGGTTGATGCCGCCGAGATCCGGCATCGGGTAGGTGCCGGAGTCCTCGGCAAAGCGGATCTCTTCGTCGTTCTCGTTGAGGATCTCGACGTTGAGCCCCAGGCTCTGGAGCTCCTTGATGAGGACCTTGAACGACTCTGGCACTCCTGGTGCCTGTATCTCCTCGCCCTTGACGATCGCCTCGTAGGTCTGCACTCGACCCATGACGTCGTCGGATTTGACGGTGAGCAACTCCTGCAGGATGTTCGCCGCACCATAGGCCTCGAGGGCCCAGACCTCC
>PMIQ01000173.1:4851-9799 GCA_003157175.1 Chloroflexota bacterium | reverse complement strand
CTGCTCGCGAATGGCGCGCATCGAAGGCGGGATCGTCTCGAGGATGGCGATGGCAACCTGATCGGGTGTCGTCTGGGTCACGGAGGCATGGTACATTAGTTAACACACCTAACTATTATCGCGAGTGTGGTCGACCCCACACCGTCTCCCACCGCTCCCGTTCCTCAGGAGATCGATGCCCCCAGCGATTTCGACCCGAGAGCTGACCCGGCGTTTCGACGCCCTCACCGCGGTGGACGCCCTGACCCTCGACGTCCAGGCGGGCGAGGTGTTCGGCCTGCTCGGCCCCAACGGCGCGGGCAAGACCACGACGATCAAAATGCTGATCACGCTGCTCCCCCCGACCTCGGGCGAAGCCACAGTCGCCGGCCACGACATTCGGCGCGAGCCGCGTCTGGTGCGGCGCTCCATCGGCTACGTGCCGCAGCTGCTCTCATCGGATGGGGCTCTTTCCGCACGCGAAAACCTGATGACGAGCGCGCGGCTCTACCACCTTCCCGCGGCGGAGCAACACGCCCGAATGGACGAGGCGCTCGAGTTCATGGGCCTCGAGTCGTCGGCCGACCGGCTCGTTCGAACCTTCTCCGGGGGGATGGTCCGTCGCCTCGAGATCGCTCAGGCGATGCTTCACCGCCCCGAGGTGCTCTTTCTCGACGAGCCGACGGTGGGACTGGACCCGACCGCGAGGAAAGCCGTATGGGAGCACATCCGAGGACTCCGCCAGGCCGAGGGGACCACCATCCTGCTGACCACGCACTACATGGACGAGGCCGCCGAGCTGTGCGGGCGGGTGGGGTTCATGCATTTGGGCAAGCTCGTGGCGCTCGGGACCCCGGCGGAGCTGTCGGCCCAGGCGGGCGCGGGCAAGGACCTGGACGACGCGTTCACGTATTTCACCGGCTCGGGGCTGAGCGAGACCGGCGAGCAAGGAGGCCAATTCCGTGACGTCGCTCGAACGCGCCGAACGGCCCGCCGTCTGGGCTGAGCCGCCCGCCGCGATCCGATTCTTCCAGGACGCCTGGACCATCGCCGAGGGTGAGCTGCGCAAGCTCCGCCACGATCCCACGGAGCTGTTTACTCGGGCCGTACAGCCGCTGCTGTGGCTGCTCGTCTTCGGACAGGTGATGTCGCAGACCCGGGCCATCTCGACCGGGAACCTCGGCTATGAGGATTTCCTCACGCCGGGCATCCTGGCACAGAGCGCCCTCTTCTCGGCCATCTTCTTCGGCATCGCGGTCATCTGGGAGCGCGACCTGGGCGTTCTGCACAAGTATCTGGTCAGTCCGGCGGCAAGAAGCGCGCTGGTCACCGGGAAGGCCCTGGCCGGCGGTCTTCGCGCCCTCGTTCAAGCGGCAATGGTCTACGCCGTCGCCCTCGTCATCGGCGTTCACCTTCGGCTGGATCCCCTGTCGCTGATCGGCGTCGTGCTGGTCGTGGTCATCGGCTCGGCGGCGTTCGCCACCTTCTCTCTGGTCATCGCCTGCCTGGTCCGGACTCGGGAGCGTTTCATGGGAATCGGCCAGATCCTGACGATGCCCCTCTTCTTCGCCAGCAGCGCTATCTACCCGATCTCTCTCATGCCCGACTGGCTCAAGGTGGTCGCCCAGGTCAACCCGCTCACCTATCAGGTCGACGCGCTCCGAGGGTTGATGATCCAGGGCGCGACCGAGAGCTTCCCGCTGGCGCTGGATTTCGCCGTCCTGATCGGCTCGACGGTGGTCCTGATCGCAATCGCAGCGCGACTCTATCCACGCCTGGCGCAGTAGCGCTCACTCGGACACGGCGACGACCTGGCAAGGACGGCGAGGCACCGCCCCCTCAGCCCTCGGTCGACGATCCGTCCGGACTCTCCGACCCGCCCGCCGACGAGATCGCCCGCAGGGCCCGTTCCTTCTCGGCGTCGACTCGATCCAGGGCGGCGAAGACCTCGGCCCAGGCGTGACTGAGCATCGCCACGCGCGCGCCCGCTCGATCCAACCCATCTTTGACCGCGGCCGACTGCCGCTCCACAAGAGCGCCGGCATCCTCTGCCATGTCCGCGGCGGCCGCGCCGGCGGCTTCGATCTGCTGCGCGGCCATGCGCTGGCCGGCCACGGCCTGGGCAACCATCACCGCCGTGCGCAGCGCCGCGGCCGTGGTCGTCGTCGCGGTCGCGAGGGCGTGAACCATTCCCTCGTTGCGCTCCTCCACGATCCGGAGCGCGGCATATCCCTGCGTCGTGACCGCCAGCTGGGTCAAGATCTCCTGACGGCGGCGCCGGATGGCGTAAAGGAGGTCGGCGCGCAGGCAGTCGGCCCGCTCAGGATCCGTCCGGGCGACGACCTCGACTTGCGCCGTCAACGCCTCGTCCAGCCGGCCCGTGAGGTAGGCGTTCTCGCGCAGCGACTCCATGACCGTGGCCAGCGAGACGCGCTCCTGGCCTAGCAGCGCGTTGTCCCTTTCTAGCGCGAAACGTCCCTCGGCCAGCGTTTGCAGGATCGCCTCGACGCGGTCCTGGGAGCGCGCAAAGTGCTCGAAGTAGTCGGCCAGCCCGTCGAGCTCATCGCGCGGCGACCCACGCCCGAACGGCCCTCGAGATCGCTTGTGTCCTTCCTCCAGCCGCGCCGGATTGAGCTCGTCGACGATCCTGCGCAACTCGGCCAGCTGGTGTGCCAGCGGGGCTCTGGCGGCGAGCAATCCGCGCGCCGAATCGAGGCGCCGCTCCAGCATCCTGTCGCTCATGGCGGCGGCCGTGCCGAACTCGCGCTGGCCAAGCCGATCGATGGAGGCCACCGTCCGCAGGAACTTCTGGCCGCCCGGATCGAGCGCCGCCACGGTTTCGACATACTCGGCGACGGTCCGCTCGAGCTTCTGCGCCCGGGCGGGATCGAGCACCCAAGATTCCGCGGACCCGGCGGGGTGCGCCGGGTCCGAACGATGTGCCTGGTCTTCCATCGGCGGCGCCGTCCCGCCCCTTCCTTACTCCGGTTTGGCGGCGGGCGCCGCCGGCTTGGGCGCCGCGGCGGGCTTCGAGGCAGCGGCTGGCGCCGGAGCCTTCGCGGCCGGGGCCGGTTTGGCGGCGGGGGCCTTCGGGCCATCGCCGTCGTTGTCCTGCTCCCCGGCGGCGAGCAGTGCCGGAACCAGCGTCCGGCGGGCCACGGCGGTGAGCGCCCCGGCCGATTGGATGATCTCCGCCAGGGCGCTCGTCACGCCCTGAGCGCCGTTGAGGACCGTGAACTGGCCGATGTGCTCGAACGGCGACGCCGCCGCGCGAACGATGTCCGGCATGGTCTGGGCGATCTGCTGGGCGATGACCGCTTCCTGGTTCTGGCTCAGGGCCGCGGCACGGCTCTCGATGCCGGCCGCCTCGGCCTGGGTTCGAGCCCTGATCGCGTCGGCTTCGGCGAGACCGCGAGCCTTGATCGCGTCGCCGTCGGCCTGGCCGTTGACACGCGTGGCGTTGGCCTGGGCCTCGGCCTGGACCTTCACCGCGGCAGCCTGAGCCTCGGCGGCGAGACGGACTTCCTGAGCGGCGGCTTCCGCCTGGCGGATGCGGACGTCGCGCCCTGCCGCGGCCAGAGTGACCTGGCGGTAGGCCTCGGCGTCGGCCGGCTTGCGGACGTCTACCTGGAGCTGCTGCTCCTTCTGCTGCGCCTGCAGCTCTGCGACGCGGGTTTCCTGCTCGACGACGGCCTGGCGAGACTGCGCTTCGGCGAGCGGGCCCTGCTGGCCGGCGACCTTCTGGGCACGGTCGATCTCGGCCTGGAAGCCGGCCTTCTTGATCTCGGTGCTCCTGATCGATTCGGCGATCTGCGCCTGAGCGGTCTGCTCCTGTGCGACCGCGGTCTGGTCGGCCTGGGCGCGGGCGATGCGGGCGTTCTGCTCGACTTCGGCCTGGTGCGGGACGGCCAGGTTCTCGATGTAGTTGCTGGGGCTGGTGATGGCCTGGATCTGGAAGCTATCGATGACGAGGCCGAACGACTCCATCTCGCTCGTGCAGCGGTCGCGGACCTGCTGGGCGAACTTGTCCTGGTCGCTGATCATCTCCTCGACGGTCATCGACCCGGCAATGGCGCGCAGGTGGCCGACGAAGACGTTCTGGACCTTGGACTCGAGCTCGGCTGCCGGGCGATCCAGGAAGCGGCGCGCGGCGTTGGCGATCGAGCGGTAGTCGTCGCCGACCTTGTAGACGATGACGCCCCGCAGGTCNNAGGGCCTCGTCCGGCTCCGCGATCCGCCAGGCGGACTTGAGCACGACAACGAACAGGAACAGGACTACGAGTACGACGACTCCGATCACAACCAGAGTCGTCTGAGAATCGGTCATCGCGGGAGCCTCACGCTATCGGTCGGTTCGACCTCGACTGTTCGGCCGCCCAGGCTGCCGACCACCAGAACCTGAGTGTATTTCTTGATCGTCGTGTCCGGATCCGATGCCCGGGCCAGGAACTTCTCTGTCCCCGCGCGCACCTCGATCATGACCTCTCCGAGATGCCCCGGAGTGATATCCGCGGTCACTCTCCCCATCTTGCCGATGACGTCGTAGGACACGCCCTTGATCTCCGCACACCTGTCTGGAATAGCCTCGTCATGTTAGTGCTTCGGCCGTTCCGGGTCGGGTGGTTTCGGAAGCGCGCTGAATGCGCGGATCACGGGCATGCAACATCACCCGTTAGACCGCGCCGCCGGGTCCGAGGTTCGGTCGGGAGCTGAGATGGAAGCGGCCCGTCCGGGAGACCGGACGGGCCGCTTTTCAACGGAGCGAAGCGAGGGTCACTTCTTGGGCAGCTTGCCGACCGGGATCAGCTCCGCCTGAGCGGCCCCGTTCCTGTTGTCCAGGCTGACGATCATCCAGCCCAGCGCCGGGGTGCTGGCCTGGAGAGCGGAGGTGACGCTGAGCGGCAGCTTGGCCGACGCGCCGGACACGAGCGGCAGGAACTGGCCGTTGGAGACGCTCGGGCTGAAGGCG
>PMIQ01000173.1:0-4740 GCA_003157175.1 Chloroflexota bacterium | reverse complement strand
GTGTCGATGGCGATGTCGAACTCGGCCGCGGAGGCGTTGGACCACTGGTGCCAGCCGTTGACGGCAAAGATCAGGCATTGGGTCGTGTCATCGGCCCCGCAGGCCGAGCCGGGCAGCGACTGAACGCCGACGGCCCGAACGCTGGCGAGGCCCGCGGTGTGATCCGGGTCGGTCAGGCCCCACGCGTACACGTCCGCGGTGCCATCGTGAATACCCGAGTTCTTGAGAGTGACGCTCGAGCTGGCCACGCCGCCGGTCAGCTTGTACGGCGCCGGCGGGCCGGCGACGACCTTCGACAGGCCGCGCGGGACGATCAGGAATGGGACGTGAAGCGGGTAGACGCCGGGGCGTGAGGCCGTCGGCGTCGCGGTCACGACACCTTCGACCGTCAGGACGGCGCCGGGGACCCCCAAGCCAGAGAAGGTGTCCGCGAACGGCAGCGCCTTCACGGCCGTCGCGGAGATCGACAACCTGGCCGTCACGTCGCGCGACTGGTGTCCGGGCACGGTTACTTTGGCGGGAGAGACCGAGACCTTCGCCCCGGCCGAGCTGCCGATGAAGGCGGCGGACAGGCGATACGTGATCGAGCCAGAGCTCTTGTTCTCGATCGTGAAGCTCCGCACGGCCCAGTAGGGGCCGCCGAGAGCGACGTTGTCGAACGAGAGCGTGTCGAGCTTGTCGCGAGTAACCGCGATGGCGGCGGTGGTCGTGGCCAGCTGCGCCTGCACGACGCCGGAGCCGGCGCCGAGCGGGTCGTAGCCGAGGATCTTGGAGGACGAGTCGCTGGCCGTGCTCATGATCGCGGCCTTGACCTCGTTCACCGACCAGTTGGGATGAGCGGCGATGACGAGGGCCGCAACGCCCGCGACGTGCGGGGTTGCCATCGACGTGCCCGAGTCGACGAGAACGTCGCTGCCGGTGCCCATGCCGGCGGCAACGATGCTCACGCCGGGCGCGGTCACCTCAGGCTTGAGGGCACTGTCGCCGAAGCGCGGGCCCCAGGACGAGAAGCTGGCCAGGTCCTTGTACGTGGGGTTGGCCATCATGCCGGCCGAGGCGATGGTGACGGTGTCACCGTTGGCCGCCTCGAGTGCGGCGCCGTCGGCGATCTCGACCCCGATGAACGGGATCGTCACGCCGGGAATCGGACCCTCGAAGGGAGGCAGGCCGGCGCTGGTGTTGACCATGATGACCGCGACGGCGCCGTACTTCTGGCCGAGCTGGGCGCGGAGGACGCGCGCGCAGGTGCCGCGCTGGGTGACGACTATCTTCCCGGCAACGCCTCCGTCGGCTGTGTAGTCGGCGTCGTCGCAGCCGAGGGAGATATCGCTTCCGGACATCAGAACGTCGAGCGGGGCTTTCACCGGGAGCGGCCCGCCGTTGGCGTCGAGAGCGGCGATGTTGCCCGAGGCCAGCTCGATCGTGGCCCCGGGGAAAGTGGCGTTCGAGTCGAGAGCGGCGACCGAGATCGAGCGGCTGCTCGAGCCGGGGGTGCTCGTCATGTAGGCGCTGGTGCCTTCGTTACCGGAGGCGGCGACGACCACGACGCCGGCGCGGGAGGCGTTGTCCGCGGCGACGGCATCAGGCGTGTCGGAGGTTCCGAAGTCGGAGCCGAGCGACATGCTGATCACGTCCGCGCCGTCCTTGACGGCCCGGTCGATGGCCTCGGTCACGACGTCGGTCGAGCCGGTGCAGCCGAAGACGCGGTAAATGTAGAGCTGCGCCCGCGGCGCCACTCCGGGGCCGATCCTGAAGTCCGTGGAGGCGTAGATCGATGAGTTGTACGGCCCGGTGTAGGTCGTGCCATCGGCCAGGACGCCCATCCCGGCAGCGGTGCTGGCGGTGTGGGTGCCGTGGCTATTGCAGTCGAGCGGGTTGCCGTCCGGGTGCGGAATCAAGTCCGGAGACCCGGGCAGGGCGCCNNGCCGTAGGTGTAGTCGGCCACGCTCCCGGAGCCGCCGAAGTCGGCGTGGTAGTAGTCGATGCCGGTGTCGATCACGGCGATCTTCACGCCGGCGCCGGTGTAGCCGGTCGAAGTCCAGGCCTGCGGCGCGCCGACGTACGGCACGCTCTCGGTCAGCGCCGGCTTGTAGATCGGGATCAGGTGGATGCCGGTCACGCCCGCCGTAGCTGCGAGCGCCGTCAGATCGGCGGTCTTCACGTGGACGTGGATGCCGTTGTACGCATCCTGCATCTGGCTGATGACGACGCCGCCGTCCTTGTGGACCGCATCGACGACCGGCTTCTGCTTGGCCTGGATCTGGGTTCGCCAGCTGTCCCGCTGGGAAGTCGTCACGGTCGTGCCGCTGTCAGTGGCATTGCCAACCTGGCCGGCGACCGGTTGATCGGCAAGCTGGATCATGACGTCCACGACGCGGTTGGGGTCGATGAGCGCCGGCAGCAGCTGGGGATCGATCTTGCTCACGTCGATCCGCTGGAACCGGGTGGTCTTCGAACTCCCGGCAGCCGCAGCGGTTGGGGCCATGGCCCCGAATACCAGGGCCGCGATGGCCAGGGCGGTGAATCCACGACGTCTCATCCGACTCCTCCCGTCGAGTTCGTTCGTGAGTTGGTCGCTCATCTCCGGCGACCTACCCCACGGCTGACGTCCTGCCGAGTGGGCAAGAAGTTGCCCGCCTCGACACAGGGCGCGACCGTACATCGCGGGTCGCAGCAGGTCAACCTGGAAATCAGCCCAGTTCGATTGAGGCCAAACTTTGCGGCCGAAAACACTGCGCCCGAATCCGATCGCCGCGCGACCCGGCGCCGCGGATCCAGCCCGGCCTGCCTATGATGCTCACCGTACGCAGGGGAACGGTGAGCGGGCAATGGCGGAGGAAGAGCAGGACCGAACGGCGGGCGCAGACGATCCCGCCGAGTCCGATGCGACGACTTCGCGGTTCTTCGAGCCTGCCGCGGAAATGCCTCTGAGCACCGGCCTGCCGCCCGCTCAGGCTCTGCCGCTCGCCCAGCGCCTCGATCTATCGCCCGGCCAGCCGACCCCACCTGCCATCTCCCCGGCATCGCCTCCGGGCTGGCCGCCACCGTTCCCATATTCGCCTCCGAGCTGGCCGCCGTCGTACTCGAGCTGGCCGCCTCCGCCGTACCCGGCCCCGCCTTCGCAACCGTTTTCGACTTCATATCCGCCCCAGCCGAACCTTCCGCCCGCGCCACCTGCTCCGGCCTGGGGACCCGCGTACCCTCCGTATTGGCCTGGACGCGCCCGGCCGGCGCCGCGCAACCGTCGAAGCCTCGTCGTTGTAGCCGTGATACCCGTCCTGGTGGCCGGTGCCGTCCTGATGTCTCGGCCGGCCAGCTTAGCGAACGAAGGCTCCTCTCCCGTCGCGACCAGGTCCCCGTCCGTGGCTGCCGACCAGGGCTCGCTGGTCTTCACCGACGACTTCCACCCCATGACTCCGGGCTGGGTCACTGGCACCCCGATGTCGGGCGAAACCATCCAATACGGCCCGGACGGGTACGCCATCACGACCGTCGGGAACTACGACTTCTGGTCCATTTCGCCATACCTGGAGCCCCTCGCGCAACTGACCATGAGTGTCACTGCGACCGCGTCGGACTCGGCCCCGGCGGGGGCTGGATTCGGAGTCGAATGCTCGCGTGGCAGCGACGCCTCAGAAGTCAGCTACGAATTCCTGGCAATTTCGTACAGTCAATGGGTGATACAGAAGCGTACGTCCCAGCCCTACCCGGTAGCCCTCCAGCAGGGCTCGATCCCGGCCAACCCAGGATCCACGCCACTAACGGTCGAGGGCATTTGCGACACACTCGACGACGGCCGGACGACGCGGCTGATCGCCTTCGTCAACGGCCAGATGATCGGCGATCTCCGCGACACGACGGCCGATCTGCCCATTGCCGGCTGGACGGGAGGCATCGAGGCCCAGGGTACGGAGACCCAGGAGACGATCACCGTAACGAAGTTCGAAGAGCGCGATTTCTCACATTGACCGCGGTCCGCGTCTTCGTTGACGCTCCCCGGTGGCGCTCCTATACTCATTTCCGACGGATTAGGTCGGAATTAGCCGGCGAGCCCCCCGCTGGCCCGACAGAGCGTCGAACAGGAGTATCACTCTGGCCACGAGGACGTACCACAGCACCGGCGCCGTCTCCTTCTCGACGAAGGGCGAGTACGGCGTGCGCCTCATGGCCCAGCTCGCCCAGCGACACGGCCTTGGGCCGGCCAGCCTGACGGACATCGCCGAGCAGGAGGACCTGCCGCGGGCATACCTCGAGCAGCTCGTCATCAGCCTGCGAGACGCCAACCTGGTGCAGAGCACCCGCGGCGCCCACGGTGGCTACGAGCTCACTCGCCCCCCCGAGCAGATTCGAATGGGAGAGGTCCTGCTGGCCCTGGAGGGCCCGATCGCGCCGATGATCTGCGCGACCGGAGATCCNNATCGGCGCGTCTGGCGGCAGTCAGCCTTCCGGCGCCGGATCGGACTCAAGGAGCACACCCGCTAACGTGAGCGACCAAGACCTCGTCATTCACGACCTGCACGTAGCCCCTATCGCCAACCCGGACCACGAGATCCTCAAGGGGATCGAGTTGACCGTCGGCAAGGGCGAGGTGCACGCCATCATGGGCCCCAACGGCTCGGGCAAGACCACCCTGGCGTACGCGCTCATGGGCCATCCCGCCTACATCGTCAAGTCGGGCGAGGTGCTCTGGAAGGGCCTAAACCTGCTCAAGCTCTCCGCCGACAAGCGCGCTCGGCTCGG
>PMIQ01000182.1 GCA_003157175.1 Chloroflexota bacterium | reverse complement strand
TCGGTCTGCTCCTCCACCTCGGCGGCAGCGGCGGCCGGGGCGGCGGCCGCGACGGCGCCGACGGCGACCGGGGCGGCTGCGACGACGCCGAACTTGTCCTCGAACGCCTTCTTGAAGTCGGCGAGCTCGAGAACGGTCATCGACGCGAAGGCATCGAGTAGCTGGTCTTGAGTCAGCTTTGCCATTTGGTCAATTACTCCTCGTTGGCCTGGGGCACCAGGGCTCCGGGCGAATTGGTTTCGAAAGGGCGCGGATCAGGCGCTTTGCCTGTCGGCGAGGGCTTGTACCAGGCCGGGGATCTCCCGCAGCGGGGCGTCGAACAGGCCGGCCATCGCGGTCAGCGGCGCGGCGATCGCGCCGGCGACCTGGGCCAGGACGACTTCCCGGCTGGGCAGCTGCGAGAGCCGGACGACCCCGTCGGCGTCGATGACCCGGGTGCCGAGAACGGCGCCCGTGATCTTGACCAGGCGGTACGGTCGCACGGCGTCGAGGACTGCCTTGGCGGCAGCGGCCTCATCGCCGCGAGCGAAGGCCACAGCCGTGGGACCCTCCAGGAGGAGACCGAGGGTCTCCGCCCCGGCGTCACGGGCGGCAATCTTCATCAGCCGGTTCTTGACGACGTGGTACGTGACGTTCTGCTTGCGCAGTGATCGACGGATCTCGCCGAGCTCGGAAACCTTGAGGCCGCGGTATTCGGAGACGATCATCGTGGTGCTGCCCCGAGCTTCCTCGGTCAACTCCGCGACGGTCTCGCGCTTGGCCTCGGTAGGCATTGGTCAACCTCCTTGGACTGCTGCGCGCAGCCGGCACGCGGCGGTGGGCTGGTCGGGTCCGCCGTGCGGCACCGACCAAAACGCCCCTGCGACGGCTCATCGCCACAGGGGCGGTCCCACCCACGCGGATGGAGGCCTGGTCCCTGCCTCGGCGTGCCCGCCGGCGTCTCGGCCGGCGAATTGAGTCGGGAGCCGCGACCTCGGCCGATCGCTCGGCCGGTGCCACGGCGCGCCGGCGCATGCTGTCTGCGGCGGTCCGTCATATTCGGTTCGTGGCGGCTGGCACCTGCACGGCGCTTCGTCGCCTGGCGGGGTCCACGTCGCCGTGGCCTCGCCTCATTTGTTGGGCGGCCCGACCTCACCGGGCCGGCCGCGGGTGCCAGCGGCGGTCTACGAGGCCGCGGCGATCGCGAGCACTGCCGGAATGTCGATGTGGATGCCGGGGCCCATCGTCGGGACGATCGTGAGCGTCCGCAGGTATTGGCCCTTCGCGCCGCTCGGGCGGGCTCGGTTGATCGCGTCGACAAGGGTCGCGAGGTTGTCGACGAGCTGCTGGCTCTCGAAGCTCGCCTTGCCGAAGGGGACGTGGATGATNNAGGATGCGGCCGAGCTTACCGACCATACCCATCACGTCCGGGGCGGCCAGGGCGACGTCGAAGTCCGTCCAGCCGGCCTCGATCTTCTTGACCAGATCGTCGGCGCCGACCTCGTCGGCACCGGCGCGCAGCGCTTCCAGGGCCTTCTCGCCCTGGGCAAAGACCACGACCCGGATCTTCTTGCCGGTGCCATGGGGCAGAACGACGGTGCCACGGACCATCTGGTCGGCGTGGCGCGGGTCCACGCCAAGCCGTAGGTGCGCCTCGACGCTGGCGTCGAACGACACGTAGCTGGTCTTGCGGGCGAGCTCTGCGGCCTCGGCCGGAGCGTAGAGCTTGGTGCGGTCGACGAGCTTCGCCGCATCCTGGTACTTCTTACCGTGCTCTGCCATTTCGGTCTCCTTTTGCGGTCCCGCCCGGCTTCCCGGGTTAGGACCTTCCCCTGGCGCGGGGTCGACGTCCGGCTGCGTCGCGACCGGAGCGCGTGGCTTTCGACATGGCGGTCGATCGCCGGTGGGTGCCGGCCCTGCGGCCGACCCTTTTCGTGTTAGCCGACGACCTCGATGCCCATGCTGCGGGCTGTGCCCTCGACCTGGGCCATGGCGCCGTCCATGTCGGTGGCGTTGAGGTCCGGCATCTTGACGATGGCGATCTCGCGGATCTGGTCGCGGGTCACCTTGCCGACGGTCTCACGGCCGGCGGTGGCGGTCCCCTTCGGGACCCCGGCGGCCTTGCGGAGCAGATCCGCCGCCGGCGGGGTCTTGAGGACGAAGGTGAACGAGCGGTCCTCGAAGATCGTGATCTGGGCCGGGATCACCTGACCCACCTTGTCGGCGGTCTTCTCGTTGTACGACTTGGTGAACTCGACGATGTTGATGCCGTGGGGGCCGAGCGCCGTGCCAACGGGCGGCGCCGGTGTCGCCTTGCCGGCGTTGAGCTGGAGCGTGAGGACGATGCGGATCTTCTTGGCCACGGACCTTCGGCTTCCTTTCGCTTACAGCTTCTCGACCTGGAGGAAGTCGAGCTCGACCGGGGTTTCGCGGCCGAAGATGCTGACCAGCACCTTGACTTTGTTGCGTTCCGGGTTGACCTCGTCCACCGTGCCGATGAACTCGGCGAACGGACCGTCGGTAACTCGAACGTTCTGACCCTTGGTGAAGGCGACGCGGTAGCGCGGCGTCTCCACGCCCATCTGCCGGAGGATCTGCTTGACCTCCTGCTCGTCGAGCGGGATCGGTTCGCTCCGGACGCCTGGGATGTTGCCGCCACCCACGAAGCTGGTGACGCCGGGCGTGTTGCGCACGACGTACCAGGAGTCCGGGTCGAGGATCATCTCGACCAGGACGTAGCCCGGATACACCTTCTTCTGGACCGTGTGGCGCTGGCCCTGNNACCTTGTTCTCGTAGCCCGAATAGGTATGGATGACGTACCAGCGCTTTTCGGGCGGCCTAACGGCCTCGCCAGCCTGCTCCGTCTTCATGCCTGAAATCACCCGGCGTTCAGGGCTTTGGCGATCGCGCCAAAGATGACATCGAAGAAGGCGATGTACAGACCGACGACCAAGCTCACGGCCAGCACCAGCACGGTGAGGTTGCGAGCCTGCTCGGGCGTCGGCCAGTTCACCTTTTTCAGTTCTTGCCACGCTTCTACGAAGAAGCGGCGGATCCGTGACACGGGCTGCTCTCTAACTGTTGGGTCTGACGAAGCTGGCAGGCGCCGCGGGACTCGAACCCACAACCCCTGGTTTTGGAGACCAGTGCTCTGCCAAATTGAGCTAGGCGCCTGCGATGTCCATTACTCGGCCCTATTTGGCCTCGCGGTGCAGAGTATGACGGCGCTCGCGCGGACAGTACTTGCGGAGTTCCAGTCGGCCGGGATCGTTCTTCTTGTTCTTGCGCGTCGTGTAGGTGCGGATTTTGCATTCCGTGCAAGCCAGCTGAATGATCGGGCGGGCGTCAACTTTGGCCATGGCTGCCTACTCGGAGATCGAGGTGATAGCCACGGCGCCGACCGTGCGGCCACCCTCGCGGATGGCGAAGCGCAGGCCGACC
>PMIQ01000129.1 GCA_003157175.1 Chloroflexota bacterium | reverse complement strand
CCGGGCCCAATCGCCCGGGCATTCCTCGCCTACGAATCGGCCCTGGAAGATGCGGGCGGGCTCGACTTCGACGACCTTGTCGCTCGATCCCTTCGGCTGCTCGAAGCCCGGCCCTCCCTGCTTCGTCGCTGGCGCGAGAGCTGCGAGCACCTGCTCGTCGACGAGACGCAGGACGTGGACCGAGGCCAGCTCAAGCTCGCGCTCCTTCTAGCGGCGCCGCACAACCACGTGTTCTTTGTTGGCGACGACGATCAGTCGTTCACCGCTTCACTTCCAGGTAACTGTGGCCCGTTTGTCGTGGGTCGCGGCCGACCCCGCTCGTGGTTCGAGCGCAGCCTGACGACGCGGCCGTCTCTGAACCGCACCTGGAGACTGTACGCAGAGCCGAGCGGGCCGCGCCGGTTCGTCGAACGGAGTAAGCCTCCGGCTGATCCCTGGTCCGATCGGGCGGCGACCGCCCAACTACAATCGGCTGATGGTAAGAAACTGGGATGTCTCAGGGGATCTGCCGCCCGTCGACCTTCGCCCGCTGATCTCGGCGGATAGGGCCGAGCTGCTCAGCTTTCTGCGCTCGATCGACGAGTCGGGTTGGGCGGCCCTCACGGCCAACGCCGGCTGGAACGTCCACGACGTTGCGCTCCACCTGCTCGGCGGTGACCTCGGCCGGCTCGGCGCTTCCCCTAGCGAGGCCGCCCGCGAGGGCCGCCTGGCGGTCGACGACCTCGCGGTGCTCATCGAGCGCTCCAACGATGAATGGGTGAGCGCCGCGCGACGGATAGCGCCCAACGTAACGGTCGAACTGCTGGCGTTCATCGGTCCAAAAGTTGATGATGCGCTCGCGGCGCTCGACCTCGACGCGCCGGGGACTTCTGTCGCCTGGAGCGGCGACGGGCCCACGCCCTACTGGCTCGATATCGCGCGCGAGTACACCGAGCGCTGGGTCCACCACGCCCAGATGCGCCTTGCAGTGGGCGCTGTTCCGCCCATAGAGCGCCGGTTCCTCCATCCTGTGCTCGACACGTTCATGCGGAGTCTGCCCCGTGCCTACGAGGCGGTCGAGGCCGATATCGGAACGCGCGTGGACGTTCTGGTCGAGGGCAAGGCTGGAGGACGCTGGACGCTTCGGTGCGAGGCCGATCGGTGGCACCTCGTGACGGCCGACGAGCGAGTTGGCGCCGCGTCTGTCCGGGTGCCCCAGGATGTCGCGTGGAAGCTCCTGAGCCGGACGATCACGGTCTCGGAGGCATTCCCCGAAATCGCATTGGAAGGCGACGAGCGCCTCGGCCGGCCCGCCACCCAGGCCGTGGCGATCATGACGACGCAAGCATGATCACTCGGCCTCCGTTCCAGTATCCGGCGAAACCGAAGCGTGGCGATCGAGTGGCGATCGTCTCGCCGTCGTCGGGCCTGCCGGGTCTGTTCCCGGTGCCCTACGAGCTGGGTTTGCAGCGGCTGCGGGAGGAGTTCGGACTTGTACCCGTCGAGTACCCGACGACGCGGCAGATGAACGCCGACCCAAAGGATCGAGCGGGCGACCTGAACGCCGCCTTCGCCGACCCATCGATCACCGCGATCATCTCGACCATCGGCGGCGACGACCAGATCCGCGTCCTGCCGCACCTCGACCGGGCCCTCATCGCGGCCCATCCAAAGCCGTTCCTCGGCTACAGCGACAACACCTGCCTGCTTGTCTACCTCTGGAACACGGGTGTCGTCGGCTATCACGGCAGCTCGGTCATGTTTCACCTCGGCCGGCCGCTGACGCTGCATCCCGCCACGCGGGCGTCATTCGAAGCGGCCCTCTTCGGCTCCGGCGAATACACGCTCGTCGAGCCGGCCAATACGGGCGACGTCGATCTCCTGTGGTCCGATCCCGAGACGTTCCGGCGCGAGCGACCATCCGAGCCCGCCGAGCCGTGGGCGTGGCATGCTGCCGACCGGGTCGTCGAGGGCATCGCGTGGGGCGGCAACCTGGAGGTGCTGTCATGGCTCGCGATGGCCGATCGGGAAATCGGGCCGCCTGAGAACTACGCGGGCTGCGTGCTCCTCATCGAAACGTCCGAAGCGATGCCGAGCGACGATGAGGTCTACTGGATCCTCCAGAGCTTCGGCGAGCGTGGCCTGTTGGGCCAGTTTCCGGCGGTCCTCGTCGGGCGCGCGAAGGCATGGACGACCCGGCGGCCGCTCGATCTGGACGAGAAGCGAGCTTTCCGGCGCAGCCAGCACGACGCCATTAGGAGGGCGTTTGAACGGTATGGTCAGAACCCGCTGATCGTGTTCGATGTCGACTTCGGACACACCGACCCGCAGTTCATCATCCCGACGGGCGGTCTGGTCCGAATCGACGGCATAGCCCGCGAGATCGCGGTCACATACTGATCGGACACTAGGGAACCCCCATAGCGGGTCGTTGCTCGTAGGCACCAGCGTCCAGACGTAGATCAGGTCATAACCGGGTAGTAGTCGAGCCAGTGCGGTATCCGGTGTCGGTCACCGGCCATACGAAACACCACTGCTTGCGGTGGCGTCCTCCTTGCGGCAGGAGCGCATAGACTCAGTTTCGCGGTTGATCGGTCTTCGAAGGGGGTAGACGCTATGGGACCACGAGCGGTCGGAGCAACCAGTCAGCATCGAGTGGCGGGGCTCGCGCCTGGTCGCCATTTCATGTTGGTTGCCCTGCTGAGCCTTGTTGCTTTCACGGCGGCGGCCTGTCTATCGAGCAGTCCGAACGCCTCCCCGACCGGAGAGTCGAGCCCGATGGTGTCGGCCAGCGCGCCTGCCGGCCAGACCGCAGTGGCGACATCGACTCCCACTTCTTTCCTCGCCACGGCCGGTTTTGTTACGACGGGATCGATGAGTGTGGGACGCGACGGTCATTCCGCCACCCTTCTGGCAGACGGGCGAGTGCTCGTAGCCGGCGGATTGGACACGGCGGACTCAAGTCACCCCCTGTCGTCGGCGGAACTCTACGACCCCAAGACCGGCACGTTCGGCTCCACTGGATCGATGTCGGTCGCCCGCTCACTGCACACGGCCACGTTGCTGCATGACGGCCGGGTGCTCGTCGTTGGGGGCTATGACTCAGACGACTTCACCGGCACCGGCATAGCTGTGCCTGGCGCGTCGATCCCAGCCGTCGGCTCGAGACCGTCCGATCCCCGACGCATCGCAGAGTTGTATGACCCGACGACCGGCACCTTCAGCCGCACCGGCTCGATGTCCGTCGATCGCTATGGCCACACCGCCACTGTGCTCAATGACGGCCGCGTCCTCATCGTCGGCGGCGAGAGTCTGAGGTCCGGTATCTCGGCGAGCGCCGAGCTATACGACCCCAAAACCGGCACCTTCAGCGCCACGGGGTCGATGAGCACCTCGCGCGTCGGCCATACCGCAACCCTTCTGCCTGACGGCGAGGTTCTCATCGCCGGCGGCTACAACTCGGCCGGGCTATCTCTCGCTTCAGCGGAGTTGTATAGCCCGGCTACCGGCACGTTCCGTCTCACGGCTCCGATGTCGGTAGTCCGGACAGATCACACCGCGACTCTTCTCCGCGACGGGCGCGTGCTGATCGCAGGGGGGCGCGACGCCAATGGCGACCAGGAGAGCGCCTACTCGTCGGCCGAACTCTACGATCCGACCACCGGCACTTTCAGCCCCACCGGATCCATGTGGGTCGCTCGCAGCGGCCACACGGCGACGCTGCTCGGCAACGGCATGGTGCTGCTGACCGGTAGCGCCATCGCTGGAAGCGGGGGCACAGGCAAAGCCGAAATCATGGCCGAACTGTATGACCCGACGACCGGCTCCTTCACCGCGACCGAAGGCATGGACGAAGCTTATGACACAGCCACCGGTCTTTCCGACGGCGGCGTCCTACTGACTGGCGGCTCCACCGCTGTCGTGGGCGGCTCCGAGTCAATCGCCACAGCGGAGTTGTTTCGCCCATAGGAATCGTCCCCAACTGCTGGAGAGGCGCGAAGGGTCGAAACGTCCTATCCATCAGGAGGTTCGGCTCGCCTCTCGTCCGATAAGTCCTGGTGAAGCCGCTCCTGCGATCCTGCGCGCGTGCTCCCCTCCTCAGTCGCCGAAAGACTCGACCGGCTCGCGCCCGACCAGCGCGAGGCGGCGACCGCGCCACCGGGTCCCGTTCTGTGCGTGGCTCCGGCGGGCAGTGGCAAGACGACGACTCTCGTCGCGCGGATCGCGTGGCTCGTGGCGACCGGCGCCGACCCCGCGGGCATCACCGCGGTCACGTTCAACAAACGCGCCGCGGACGAGATGGCCGCGAGAGTCGATGCGGCCCTCGAGCCGCTCGGCCTCGCGGCGGGCGCAGTGCGCGTCAAGACGTTCCACGCCCTGGGCCGCGAGATCCTCGCCGACGGCGGCGAATCTGTGGAGCCGCTCCTGGACCGCGAGGCAGTCCTGCGAGACATGTGGCCCGACATCACCCGCGGCGCGCTGCGCCAGCTCGATGACGCTTTCAGCCGGCTGAAACTCGAAATCGGCGTGACTGCGCGAGAGGTGGCCACGGACCCCGAGCCGGGCCCGGTGGCGCGCGCCTTCCTGGCGTACGAGCAGGCGCTCGAGGACGCGGGCGGGCTCGACTTCGACGACCTAGTCGCTCGGGCTCTTCGGCTTCTTGATGCCCGGCCTCCCCTGCTCCGGCGCTGGCGGGCCAAATGCGAGCACTTGCTGGTGGATGAGATGCAGGACGTCGACCGGACACAACTCCGGCTCGCCTTGCTCCTTGCCTCTCCTTCGAACCAGATATTCGGAGTTGGTGATGATGATCAGACGATCTACGGCTGGCGACTGGCCGACGTGCGCAGAGTGTTGGCCCTGGCGGAGTCGCTGCCGGGGCTGAGGCGGATCGACCTGACCGTCAACTACCGCTGCCCGCCGGCCGTCGTGGATCGGGCGGTGCGGTTGGTCGAGCGCAATGAAGAGCGCTTCGTCAAGACGATCCGGTCCGGGCCGGCCGCGGCGGGGCGCCTGATCCTTGCCCCCGACGGCTCCGACGAGACGGCTCGGATCCGGCGGGTTATCGAAAGCTGGCCCGACGACGGCGGGACGCGGGCGATCCTGGCTCGAACCAACGTCGAGCTTCTGCCGGCCGCCGCGGTCGCGGTCGAGTTGGGGCTGCCCTTCCGGGCCGCCAGGTTGAGGCTGCTCAC
>PMIQ01000007.1 GCA_003157175.1 Chloroflexota bacterium | reverse complement strand
CAAGCGGCTCGTGGACATCCTGGAGCCCTCGTCCAAGACGGTCGACGCCCTGATGCGACTCTCGCTGGCTGCGGGCGTCGACATCGAAATCAAGATGTAGCCAGATGACTATTGGTTTGATCGGCCGCAAGGTCGGCATGACTCAGCTGTTCCAGGCGGACGGGACGATGATCCCCGTGAGCGTCGTCTCCGTCGAGCCGAACATCGTCACCCGCCTCCGCACGCCCGAGCGCGACGGCTATGCCGCCGTCCAGCTCGGCATCGAGGAGTCGGGCAGGCTCACCAAGCCGGAGATCGGGCAGCTCAAGAACTTGCCGAAGCTCGCCGTCATACGTGAGTTCCGCCTCGACGACGCTGGCACCGAGGCCTACACCGTCGGCCAGAAGCTCGACGTGACGCTCTTCACCGCCGGCGACGTCGTCGACGTGGTCGGCGTCAGCAAGGGCAAGGGCTTTTCCGGACACATCAAGCGCCATCACTTCAAGCGCGGTCCCAAGACCCACGGTTCCGACCACCACCGCGCGCCCGGCTCGATCGGCCCCGGCACCACGCCGGGCCGCGTCTACAAGGGCATGCGCATGGCCGGCCACCTGGGCGACGCCCGCGCCACCGTCAAGAAGCTGCGGGTCGTCCGTGCGGACGCCGAGCGCAACCTGCTGCTCGTGAAGGGATCCGTCCCCGGCTCCCCCAACGCGCTGATCCTCGTGAAGAAGGTCTAGCGATGCCGAAGACGACCCTCTACGGGAGGACGGGCGAGGCGATCGGTGAGGTAGAGCTCCCTGAGGAGCTCTTCGCCGCACCGATCAACATAGCCGTCCTCCACCAGGTGGTGACCG
Organism: Chloroflexota bacterium; assembly: GCA_003157175.1. Taxonomy (GTDB): domain Bacteria; phylum Chloroflexota; class Limnocylindria; order Limnocylindrales; family CSP1-4; genus Fen-1039. Next base: position 2,112 of record PMIQ01000007.1, on the reverse strand, counting down.
CCCAACTGGCCGGTCGCCACCTCGGTACGCACGACACCAAGCGGCGCGGTGAGGTTTCCGGCGGTGGCAAGAAGCCGTACCGTCAGAAGGGCACCGGCCGGGCGCGCCAGGGTTCCATTCGCTCGCCGCAGTACACCGGCGGCGGCGTGGTCTTCGGACCGCACCCGCGCTCTTACGTCCAGCGTCTGCCGCGCCAGATGAAGCGCCTCGCCCTGTGCGGCGCCCTGACGGCCAAGCTCGGCGACGACGCCATTCGCATCGTCGACGCGATCGGCCTCGAAGGACCGCGGACCCGCGACCTGGTCGAGGTCCTCACCGCCCTCGGACGCGCCGACGGACGCGTTCTGATCGTGGCCCCGGGCACGGACGAGACCCTGATCCTCTCCGCGCGGAACCTGCCGCGGGTCGAGGTCATTCGAGCCGACTCGCTCAACGTCGTGGCTCTGCTCAACGCGGACACCGTCCTCATCGAGCAGCCCGCGCTGAGCAAGATGGAAGAGGTGTACGCGTGAGCCTCACAGCACACGACATCGTCATCCATCCCGTGATCAGCGAGAAGTCGATGGATGAGGCGCAGCGTGGCAAGTACACGTTCGCGGTCCACGGCGATGCCAACAAGGTCCAGATCGCCGCGGCGGTCGCGGAACTCTTCAAGGTCGAGGTGCTGGGCGTGAACGTCCTGACCACCAAGTCCAAGGAGAAGCGCGGCGGGATGCGTCGCAGCCGCGTCGGCGGCCGAACGACCCCCTGGCGCAAGGCGATCGTGACTCTGGCCCCCGGCCAGAAGATCGAATTCTTCGAGGCTGTCTGAGATGCCGCTGCGCAGCTACAAGCCGACCTCCGCGGGGCTCCGGGGAATGACCCGGTCCACGTTCGAAGAGGTCACGACCAAGGAACCGTACAAGCCGCTGCTCGAGCCGCAGAAGCGTGGCTCCGGCCGCAACAACCAGGGCAAGCTCTCCGTTCGCCACCGCGGCGGCGGCGAGAAGCAGCACTACCGCATCATCGACTTCAAGCGCGATAAGGTCGGCGTGCCGGCCAAGCTGGCCACGATCGANNCGAGAAGCGCTACATGCTCCTGCCGCACGGCCTTAAGGTAGGGGACGTGGTCGTCGCCGGACCCGAGGCCGAGGCGCGTGTCGGCAACGCGCTGCCGCTCTCCAACATCCCGCTCGGCACCACGATCCACAACATCGAGCTGGTTCCGGGCAAGGGCGGGCAAATCGTCCGCTCCGCCGGGGTATCGGCTCAGCTCCTCGCCAAAGAGGGCGATTTTGCCGCGGTGCGGCTTCCCTCCGGCGAGGTCCGGCGCGTCAGCCTCCGGTGCATGGCCACCGTCGGCCAGGTCTCNNCGCGGCGTCGTCATGAACCCGCGGGACCATCCGCACGGCGGTGGCGAAGGCAAGTCGCCCACGGGCATGCCACCCAAGACGCCGTGGGGCAAGCCCGCGATGGGTTATCGGACGCGCCTTGGCAAGAAGTCCTCGAGCAGGTTGATCATCCGCTCGCGGCACGGCAAGGCATAAGGCAGAGGAGAGAGAGGCATGTCGCGTTCGGTCAAGAAGGGACCGTTCGTCGAGTCGCGGCTCCTCGGCCGCGTCCAGGCGATGAACAAGAAGAGCGAGAAGAAAGTCGTCAAGACCTGGTCTCGCGCATCAGTCATCTTCCCCGATTTCATCGGGCATACGGTCGCCGTCTACAACGGCAAGAAGCACATCCCGGTCTATGTGACCGAGAACATGGTCGGCCATCGCCTCGGCGAGTTCTCACCGACCCGCACCTTCCGCGGGCACGGGAAACACACCGAGCGGTCGAGCGCCCTCAAGTAGGAGCCCGGACGTGCGCGTTTCCGCCACAGCCAAATACCTGAAGGGTTCCTCGCGAAAGGCCCGCCTCGTAACCGAGGCCATAAAGGGCAAGCGGGTCGAGGAGGCCACCGCCCTGCTGGCGTTCATGCCGCAGGCGGCGGCTCGCGACGTCGCTCTCGTCCTCAAGAGTGCGACTGCGAACGCTGAGAACAACCACAACCTGTCCGCCGAGGATCTGTTCGTGGCCGACGCTCAGGCGAACATGGGCCCCGGCGTGCTGAAGCGCTGGCAGCCCCGGGCCCAG
>PMIQ01000205.1 GCA_003157175.1 Chloroflexota bacterium | reverse complement strand
CTTGGCCCCGGCGATCAGCGCGCCGAGGTCCAGTGAGATGACCTTCTTGTCCTTGAGGGTTTCGGGAACGTCGCCGCGGACGATGCGCTGGGCCAGACCTTCGACGACGGCGGTCTTGCCGACGCCCGGTTCCCCGATCAACACCGGGTTGTTCTTGGTGCGGCGACTCAGGACCTGGATGACGCGGCGGATCTCCTCGTCTCGGCCGATGACCGGATCCAGCTTGCCCGCCCGCGCCTCGGCGGTGAGATCGCGGCCGTACTTCTCCAGCGCCTGGTAGGTAGACTCCGGGTTGGGGCTGGTCACGCGCTGGCTGCCGCGCACGCTGACCAGGGCCTGGAGGATGGCTTCCTTGTTCGCCCCGTGGCGGTCGAGCAGCGCCTGGGCCTCGCCGCCGCCCTCGGAGATGGCGAGGAGCAGGTGCTCGGTGGAGACGTAGTCGTCCTTGAGCCGTTTGGCCTCGTCCGATGCCCGCTCGATGGCGCGGCGGACTCGCGGGTCGGCGCTCAGCGAACCGCCCTGGATCCTGGCCCGCTTGCCCAGCGCCGCTGCCAGCTCCCCGCGGAAAGCGGGCACGTCCACACCGAGGCGGCGCAGGGTCTCGGACGGGATGCTGTCGTCGGCCTCGACGAGCGCCGCGAGGAGATGCTCCGAATCGAGCACCGGGCTCTGGAGCTCCTCGGCCAGGCGCTGGGCCGCGACAATGGATTCCTGGGCCTTCTGGGTGAAACGATCGAGGTTCATTGACTTCCCTCAGTGGGCCTCGCGGCCCGGGCCGGTTCTCGCCGTGCTTCTGCGGAGGCTCGCGTGCATCAGATCTTGCGGGGATTGGGTTGAACGACCTGCCGGAGGAACTCCTCGGCAGCCTGACGCTGCTTGCCCTCCAGCTTGCCGGGCAGGACGACCTTGACTTTGGCGTAGAGGTCGCCGGGGGTATCGCCCTTGAGGCGCGGCATCCCCTGGCCGGCCAGGCGGAAGGTCTGGCCTTGCTGGGTGCCCGGAGGGATCGTCAGCACCACTCGTCCGCCCATCGTCTCAACCTCCGCCTCGCCGCCGAGAAGCGCCTCGCCGAGGGTGATCGGGAGCTCGCGAGTTAGATCCGCGCCACTCCGCGTGAAGACGGGGTGGGGCCGTATCTTCGTCACCAGGTACAGGTCGCCGGCATCATCGCCGGAGCCCGCCTTGCCCCGGAGACGGATCTTGCTGCCCGTCTCTACGCCCCGTGGGACTTTGACTTCGAGGCGCCGATCGCCGACCTGGACGAGCCGCGCGGAACCGTGAAAGGCCTCCTCCAGGCTCAGGTCGATCTCTACGTCGACATCGTCGCCGTGGTGCACGCTGCGCCCTGCCGCACGGCCGCCGCCGTCCTGCCCACGCGTGCCCGGCCGGGTGCCCGTCGCCCCAGCGCCCTCGCCGTCGCTGTGGAGCCGCCCGAACAGATCCTCGAGCGGGTTGGCGCGCCGGGAGCCGCCCGCCGCCCGACCGCGCCCGGTCCGCCCGGATGTGGCGCCGGCCGGTTCGGCCGTGCTCGTGGCGGAGCGTGGGCCACCTGCCGCGGCCGCAGCGTCGGCGCCTCCGAAGAACGTCCGGAAGAAGTCCGAAAAGTCCTCCGAGCCGCCGCCGGTGAACTCGTAACGGACGTTGCCGCCGCCGGCCTGACGGGCGTAGCCGGCGAAGGGGCTGCCGGGTCCAAAGGGATCGCCCGCCCCGCCGCGCCCAAACGGACTGCCGGCAGCTCCGGCCCCCGAGCCGCCGGCCCGGCCGTACTGATCCCAGTTCGAACCGAGGGCGTCGTACTGCTGACGCTTCTTCGGGTCGGCCAGGACCTCGTGCGCTTCGTTGGCGTCCTTGAACTTTCGCTCGGCGATCTTGTCGCCGGGGTTCCGGTCAGGGTGAAGCTCGCGGGCCAGCCGCCGATACGCCTTCTTGATATCCGCCGGAGTGGCCGTGCGGGCCACTCCCAGCGTCTTGTAGTAGTCCTTGTATTCCATAGGGACCCTCTCGGTCCAATTGTCCGCCACGCGCGGAGGCCGGCGTTTCCGCCGGCCACCACATACCTGTTGGTTACCCGAAGAACACTACAGTGGCTGTCACTCCGCCTGTGCCATCGCCGGCGGCTGATCGACCGGATTTGGCGGGAAGCCGGGCCGGATCCGACCCTCCGGGCCGGTATCGGTCTCGGGCTCCTTGCCGCCCCCGGCGGGTTTGATCGGTTCGGTGGTCAGCGGCGTCGGCTTGGCCCGGAGGGCCGCCTCGAGCACCTGTTCCATGCTGTCGACCAGGACGAGCTTGATCTGCTTGCGAATTTCCTCGGGGATGTCCCGCAGGTCCTTCTCGTTCTTGCGCGGCAAGATGATCATCTTGGCGCCGGACAGGTGGGCGGCCAGGATCTTGCTCTTGAGGCCGCCGATCGGAAGGACCCTGCCGCGGAGCGTGATCTCGCCGGTCATGGCCACGTCCTTGCGGACCGCGATGCCGGTGAAGGCGCTGACCATGGCCAGTGTCATCGTGATGCCCGCCGACGGACCGTCCTTGGGGATGCCGCCGGCCGGAACGTGGATGTGCAGCGTGTTCTTCTCGAAAACTTCGCGCTTGATGCCGAGTTGTGCGGCGTGGGCGCGGATCCACGACAGACCGGCTCGGGCGGACTCTCGCATTACCTCGCCGAGCTGGCCGGTGAGGATGAAGTCCTCCTTGCCCTCCATGAGCGTGACTTCGATGGCGATCACGTCGCCGCCGACCTCGGTCACGACCAGCCCGGTCGCGGAGCCGATCTGATCCTCGGACTCCAGCTCCCCGTACTCGAAGCGCTGCGGTCCCAGGTACTCGACGAGCTTCTTGCAGTCGACCACGGTCTTGCGCTTGCGACCCTCGGCCACTGCCCGGGCCACCTTGCGCATGACATTCGCGATCTCGCGCTCGAGGTTGCGGACGCCGGCTTCATGGGTGTAGGAGCGGACCAGCTCGACCATGGCCTCGTCCGTGATGGCGATCGTCTTCTCGCTCAGGCCGTGGTTCTTCATCTGCTTGGGGATGAGGAACCGCTTGCCAATCCCGATCTTCTCGGTCTCGGTGTAGCCCGGCAACTGGATGATCTCCATGCGGTCGCGCAGCGGCGCCGGAATCGGGTCGAGCAGGTTTGCGGTCGTGATGAAGAGCACCTTC
>PMIQ01000018.1 GCA_003157175.1 Chloroflexota bacterium | reverse complement strand
GATGAGCGCCCAGCGCAGGTACTTTGGGCCGTTCTTGGCCAGCGGTCCGCGTCGGTCCTTGGGGCCTGACTGGCGCACGATCGGACACAGCCCCGTGTATCCGGCCAGTGAGCTTCTTCGGGCTCGCGAAGCGGCGAATGTCGCCTATCTCGCCCGCGATCGTGTAGGCGAGAAGCGGGCCCACGCCGGGTACCATCAGAAGCAATGGGATGTAGGGGTGGTCGGCACCAAGACGGGCGAGCTCACGCTGGAGCGCGAAGCAGCCGCTCACTGGAGTACCCCGGAGTAGCGTCGGGTTATCGCTGTCCAGCCCTCGCACACCGCCGATCGGAACGCGCCGGCGGCGGAGCTGCAATTCCCCCGTCCCCCTTCATGACGCGCCATACATCGTCGGCGCCTCGACACGAACTGCTCGTAGTGTGGCCCTTCACATGACTCTGCCGCATCTTGAGGCTATGACTCTGGCTTGTCGGCTTTCGACGACTTCTCACTCGCTTGCCAGTCCAATATGAAACCGAAGTCATGCGGACGGACCGCTGAGCGCGGCGCCGACCCTCAGTCGATCCGTCCGAAAAGAGCCCCGACGGCAACGGCGAGATCTCGCGCGCTGAAGGGCTTCGCGAGCGGTGGCGGCGCCCCAGCCGGAAGGGCGCCTGCCTCGTAGCCGGACATGAAGAGGACCGGCAGCTCCGGTCGGGTCGCGGTGATGCGCTCGGCGAGCGTCGGACCGCTGATGACGGGCATGATGACGTCGGTCACGAGCGCGTCGTACGAGGTTGGGTCGCGAATCGCGGCGTCGAGCGCGACGACAGGGTCGCCGAAGGCGAGCACGAGGTACCCGTGCTGCTGAAGCACGCGCTCGGCGAAGAGGCGCACCGCCGGCTCGTCCTCCACGAGCAGAATCGTCTCATTGCCCCCGCGGGTCGCGGGGATGGCGGAATGCGCGACTTGCGCAGCCAGCGCGGCACCCTTGAAGGCCGGGAGGTACGCGCGGATGACGCTTCCGCGGCCGAGACGGCTCCGGACGTCGATGTAGCCTTCCGCCTGCTTCACGATGCCGTAAACGCTCGCGAGCCCGAGCCCGGTGCCCTCTCCGGACGGCTTCGTCGTGAAGAAGGGTTCGAAGAGGTGCGTCTGCGTCGTCTCATCCATCCCCACGCCGGTGTCGGACACTTCGAGCAGGACGTAGCGGCCGGCGCGTGCCCCGGAGTGGGACTTGACGAAGGCTTTCGTGAGCGCGGTGGGCTTCACCGCGATGCTCAGCGTGCCGCCAGTTGGCATCGCGTCGCGGGCGTTTGCGGCGAGGTTGAGCAGGACCTGCTCGATCTGGACAGGATCGGCGAGAACCAGGGCCACGTTTGGGCGAGCGTCGAGGCGGACGATGACGTCCTCCCCAACGAGCCGGCGTAGAAGCCCTCCTGAGTCGCGCACCACCACGGCTAGATCCAGAGCCACCGGGTGCACGTCCGCTCGGCGTCCGAAGGCGAGCAGCCCGCGTGTCAGCTGGGCCGCGCGCTCCGCCGCATGTTGGATCTCCAGCACGTCCTCCCGGCCCACGTCGCCCGGTGGGTGCTCGGCGAGATGGAGCTCGGCGAACCCGTGAATGGCCGTCAGGAGGTTGTTGAAGTCGTGAGCCACTCCGCCGGCGAGTCGACCGATCGCTTCCATCTTCTGGGCCGCTGTCAGCCGCTCACCGAGCAGGCGGGACTCGCTTATGTCCTGGATGATCCCGTCGTATGAGATGAGCGTGCCGTCGAGCCCGAATTGGGACACGGACGTGTTGCGGACCCACCGGACCCGGCCGTCCTTGTGGACGATCCGATGTTCCAGCGGTTCGACGCGTTCCCCCGATAGGATCCGGCGCGTCTGTTCGAGTACCGCCGCCCGGTCTTCCGGAACGACCATGCGGAGCCACGGATCGGGCTCGTGCGACAACTCGTCCGCCGAGTAGCCTGTGACGGCCACGCAACCGGGGCCGTAGTCGGTCGAACAAGCCCGGCCGTCCTGTACGGTCACGGTGAACACGAAGTCCGTGATCGTCTCGGTGATGCGGCGGTACCGCTCCTCGCTCGCCCGAAGCTCGGCGGTTCGCTGGGCGACTCGACCCTCGAGCTCGTTCCGCGCGGCCTCGAGCTGCTCGCGAATGGCCGCGTCCTCGATGGAGATGGCGGACTGGCTCGCCATTGCCGAGAGCATGTCCAGATCGGCCCGGTCGAACTCACGGTCTTCAGACCGATTGGATGCGACTACGACACCCAGGGCACGATCCCCGTACAGGATCGGGGCGACCATCAGCGGACCCGGGCCGGTGGCCTGTCGCCGCTCGCGAACCCGATCCGACTCGCGCGGGTCGCGCACGCCCCCAGGCGAGAGAGTGGCCTCGCGATGGGCGATGACCCATCCCGTGAGTCCCTCCATTAGCTCGCCGAAGTCGATGTCTGTGAATCGGTTGGCGACCGGACCGGCGCTGTAGCTGCCCGTCACCGCGTGCCTGTCCATGTCGATGCCGAACAGGTTGACTCGCATGGCCGGAAGCGCCTCGGCCACGACATCGACGACGCGCTGGAGCAGCGTTTCTAGGCTCTCCCCCGCTACCTGCGAGTTGCTGATGCGATACAGGGCCTGGGCTTTGGCCAGGGCGGCTTCGGTGGCCGTCAGATCCGCTCGATGCCGCACCCCTGAGGCTCGTAGCGCGTCCGGCGCCCGCTCTTTCTCGCCGAGAGCTACCTCTCGCTCGCCGGTCTCGACTCTCCCCGACGCCGGCTCGCCGGCCTGGTCGTAGCCTTGCGCGGCGGCTGCGCGATCATCGCCACCTCTGTCCATATCGACCTTTCGGCGCCCACTTGACCGGGAGCGGTTAAGGCGGCCGAATCCCTTCGGTCACAGTCGCCGTGAGTTGCGAGGAGTGTACCGCGCCCATCGCCGTGCCCCGGCGACTCAAGCACCGGCTCACGCTCGCACCCGTACTGCTCTTTACGGCCGCGTCAGCCTGGCAGATGCAGGAACTGAAACAGTTGCAGAAGGCGCGGCCACCTTCCTCGAGCCCCC
>PMIQ01000204.1:3593-3881 GCA_003157175.1 Chloroflexota bacterium | reverse complement strand
CTTGCCCCTGGGCTTCTCTCGAGTGTATGCGGGCATCTCAGCCTTTCCTTTTGTCGACAGCGCCACGCTCGGGGCGCGGCGCTCGGGTTCGTGTAGACCGGCATCAGCCGGCGAGTTTCAGAATGGCAGCTCGTCCAGATCGCTCGAACCGAGCTCCTCGGACGGTCCGGCCGGGGCGTCGCCGCGGGCGGGTCGCGCTCCTGCGGGCTCACTGGAACCGTCCTCCCGCGGCCGCGGGTCCAGACCGGTCACGGTGTTGGCGACCAACTCCGTGGTGTAGTGCTTCTG
>PMIQ01000204.1:0-3535 GCA_003157175.1 Chloroflexota bacterium | reverse complement strand
GATCATCGCCTTGTTCAGCGACATCGAGCGTGCCTCCAGCTCCGCGTTGCGCGGGCTTCAGTCGATCGCGGCGGGCGCCGCTTCGCTCTCCGACTCATCGATCAACGCCTCATCCTCGAGCTCCTCTTCGTCGCTCGGCAGCTCGACGTCCACGTCCATGTCGCCGTCGGCCTCCTGTCCGCGAGCGGCCCGAACAGGGCGCTCGACGCGGGTGACGAGGTGGCGCAGGACTTCCTCGCTGATCAGAAGGCCGCGCTCGAGCTCGGAGATCGCCGTCGGCGGCGCCTCGAAGAGCACGACGTAGTACGACCCTTCGCGATGGTGGTCGATGGGATAGGCCAGCCGCCTGCGGCCCCAGGGGGCCTGCTTGACGATCTGACCGCCGCCGGCCGCGATGGCTCGGGNNCGGTCGGAGCCGAAAGGACCGCCGAATTCTAGCAGCCCGATCGCCGTCGCGCCGCGCCCGTCCTTGCCGCCGAGCGACTCGGTCAGCTACTCCCGCAACCCTCGCCCGGATCTAGTCAGTAACGCAAACGCCGACCCTCGCCCCACCTTATGGGCCATTGCTGGCGGCTGGTCCTCCGCCCTACGCTTGCGGACGCCATTCGGCCCCATCAGTCATTTGTCGGGCCGTCATTCGGAGACATCACATGTCCTCCATCGCGCTCGGGGTCCGTCAGCCAGGACAGGGCCTGGCGGAGTACGCACTCATCCTTTCTTTGATCGCAATTCTCGCCGTTGCCGCGCTCCTATTCCTGAGCGGCCGCATCGACACCATCCTCAGCGTCATCGGTCACGACCTCTAGAGCAGGCCCCGAGCCACAGAGTGGCCGGCGAGGCCATCCGCTCGTCCCCCAATGGGGTAAACGATGGTAATCCTACCCACGCCCGGCCTTCCTGAGTAATCTTCGGATGGGCATCCACGCCACCGACGACCCGCAAGTCGCCTGACAAGCCCGGGTTCCACCCAGCCAGGGTCCGGAGTCGCCAGGCAGTTCTGGTGAAAGGAGGCCGTTCTTGTTCTTGTTCCTTCACCGCGAGGAAGGCCAGGGTCTCGCGGAGTACGCACTCATCCTTTCTTTGATCGCAATTCTCGCCGTTGCCGCACTCCTGTATTTCGGCGGCAATCTGAATTCCGAGATCAGTCACATCGGGGCCAAGATCTAGGGACGTCAAGAGGCTGGACTGAGGCGGGTCGCGCAAGCGGCCCGCCTTTTCGTTTCATCGGGCGGCCGCTGGGAAGTCGGCACTACCTGGGCCGGGTGCCCGGATGCCGGGTTCAGGCCGCTCGCCGCCCGGCCGACCATGGGAACGGCGCGGATACCGACCGTCACGCCCGCAACCGGATGACAACACTCGTTGCCTGGAACAGGGCAAACCTGCCGGGCCGCGAGGTCCTGCTGCGAGCGTCCCCTCGCGGTTCTGATCCGCGAGTTCGTCGCGGCCGCAACGGCGGCGGCCCACAACGTCCCGTTCGGGGCGCCTCCCCTACCCGCTGCCCCTGACCGGGGCATGCGTTCGAGGTCGACTCGCGAAGGGCTGGTGCCGGAGCAGGGATTCGAACCCTGANNTTTAAGTCCGCTGCGTCTGCCTGTTCCGCCACTCCGGCACGCGGAGAAGCGTAGCGCGGCTCCGGCGCTCGCGAGCTACCGGAACGGCGGCTCCATCACATCGGCGTTTCCGCCGACGCAAAGACCCGTCACCTGGCTGCCGTCGCGCAGAACTACCTTGCCGTTCTCGTCGAGGATCTCGAGGCTCGGAGTGAAGCGGGCGCGGTACCCTGCCGGCCAGACCACGTCCCGGCGCTGTGTCGCCGTCGAGCCGTTCGAGGCCTCTAGCCAAGCGATTCGAGGATCGGTCGCGCTCCCTCGCAGCACCGCCTCGACCCCGACTCCTGCACAAATGCTAGGGGCGAGCTCGTCGATGGTCGGCAGGGCCAGGTCTCCCGACGGCAGCGTCCGAACGGCTGGCACGTACGACGGATCGTAAGCGGAGACGAAGCCCCAGCCGCCGACCGACCTCACGGTCCCGCTGGTGTCGCCTACTACGAACCAGCCGCTCGACCCTCCCTGAAACGCCATCTCCGGCCAGCGCGGCTGCGGTCCCGCAACGCGCACATACCACTGGATGTCCGGGTCGGCACCGGCCGAGACTCCGCGGCCCGGCTGCATCGTGTAGAGGTCCATCAGACCCACGGCCACCATCGAGACGATCACGTCGCCCGGATCGATCGCGGACCGCAGGGCGGCCGCAACCCCATTCGCGTCCAAGCGCGGCTTCAGGGTCTGGCCAGTGCCGTCGGTGCCGATCCAGACATTCGGGCCAAACGTCTTTCCGTCCAGCCAGGCGAGCCTGTCGATGACGAAGGCGGAATCGCAGGCCGCCTTATCCGACGCTCCGCAGTCGGCCGCGCGGACGTCATGGAAGTGCCCGACGATGACCACGGGCAGCGGGTCATATGAGCCGGGCGATGACTGGTCGCTCACCGGCAGGAGCGGCCCCACGTACGAGCCGTCCGGTTCGAGGGCGGCGAGGTATGGGCCGCTGGGCGCCTGCCGCCCGCTGACTTCGTTGCCGTTGAACGCGACCAGCCGCTCTTTGTTCTCGGAGACGAAGAGCTTCCGAGAGGCACACGTGTCAACGAGGGCAGGGCCGGGCGTTTCGGCCGGACATCCGAACGCGAACGTCGGGTCGTACCAGCCCTGGACCGCCACCAGGGAGTCGCCGACGATCGCGCCGCTCTTCTCCGCCGCAAGGGCCTGGCTCACGGTCTGCACCGGCAGGCCGTCCACGACCATCGGCTCGCCCGTCGATGCGGTCGTCACGGAGGCCGTGGAGCCGGTGGTCGGCCCGGTCGTGGGACCGGTGGCGGGTCGGAGCGCGAGGCCGGCCACGATCGCGGCGACGATCAAGACCGCGGCTCCGCCACCAACCAGCCGGGAGGCCGGCCGCCCAAGAGCCGAAGCAAGCGCGGCGCGCCGGCTCGGCCGTTCCTCGGCAGCCCTGCGGACCGCCGCGACCGTGGCCGCGGCAAGCTCATTCGAAGCTGGCTTTGCGGTCAACGCCCGATAAGCGTCATCCAACCGCTCGTCGCTCCACTCGCTCATCGATGTCCCTCCTCACGAAGCGCCTTGTCGAGCGCCGCGCGGGCCTTGAAGAGTCGCGATTTCGCCGTCCCTTCCGGGATGCCGAGCGTCGATGCGATCTCTGCCACAGGCCTACCATCGATGTGATGGAGTGCAAGCACCGCCCGATGGTCGTGCGACAGCCGACGCAGAGCCGTCCGCAAGATCTGGACGTCGGATAGCTGCGGCGCCGCCATTTCCGAGCCTGCCGCGTCCATCTCCGCCATCGGCATCTCGCGCACGAGCCGCCGTCCGCGCGACCGCCGAATCATCCGGCAAGCGTTGACGCTCACCCGCTGCAGCCACGCCTCGAAGCGGTCCGGATCCTTGAGGCTGCCGAGCTTGCGCCAGGCCGCGATAAAGGTCTCCTGCGCCGCGTCGGCCGCGTCCGCGTCCTCGCCGAGGATCGC
>PMIQ01000160.1:14486-15036 GCA_003157175.1 Chloroflexota bacterium | reverse complement strand
CGCGTGCTGTTCCGGCGTTCGATCCGCTTCCTCTTCCGGGACGCCGGCGCACAAGCGGACCGCCACGGCGGCGACCTGGGCCAGATGGTCGGACAGCTTCTCCGGCGCCTCGGGCTCGGCTGGTCCGGGGCGAGGCAGCGGTTCGCCGATCCCCGCGGCCAGCTCGTTGCGCCGTTCCTCCAGCCAGTCGCGCAGCCGCCAGTTCGAGACGCAGTCGTCGCGGTTGTACGCCTCGATGCTGCGCAACGTCGCGTCCGTTTGCGGCGATCGCGCTGCCGGGCCACCGGTCCCGGTCTCCGCATCGGCCAGCCAGCTCTCGAAGGCGACGATGCTCGAACCGGCGTCGCGCAGGCCCTCCTCACGCGCGAGCCCATACAGCGGCTCCAGCTTCTTGATCGAGTAGCTCTCCACCGAGGCGCGCAGCCCCTGCCGGACGGCGCGGAAGAGGTCCACGAAGACCTTGCCGCGCAGGAGCCTGTCGACCTCGATCTCGCGCGTGGCATGACGGCCCATCAACCGGCCGGCCGCCGTCGGCTCGTACGGGGCGTAG
>PMIQ01000160.1:11063-14434 GCA_003157175.1 Chloroflexota bacterium | reverse complement strand
AGCGCGAACGGGTCGCCCTCGATGTCGAAGAAGAGATCGCCGGGTCGGGGCGGGGGAAGGCTCGTGAGGCCGCGGTTCGGCTCGAGAGTTCCGTCGCGCAGCCGGCTCGGGGCCAGCAGCTCGTAGATCGTGCGGCCCTCGTCCTGGCCGCGGACCTGGATGCGGGCCTGGTCGCGGCCGGTCAGAAGGACCCCTGCGCCAACGTCCGCCAGTGGCTCGGCAAGCGGCAGCTCCAGGCCGGCNNGCCACGAGCGAGAGATCGTCGTCCGATCTCCGGCGGCGGGCGCAGACCTGGCTCCAGCGGCAGACCTCGCAGTGCTCCACCGGCTCGGGGTATGTCCCGCTCGGCGGGTATGCGGCGGCGGCAAACCCGCCACCGGCCTCGACCCGCTCCTCGAAGGCCGCCTTGACCATGCGGTAGTAGGCCATGTAGTCGGCGACGCGATGCGACTCGACGGTTCGGGCGCTCCCGCCGAGGGCCACGTGCATGCGCTCGGGCGCCAGGCGTTGGATGGCGATCAGCTGCTCGACGTATGAGCAGATCTGCAGCAGCGCCGACGCCCTGACGTGGCGAGCCAGCTTCGTGTCCACCACTTCGTAGCTCCAGGCCCCGAGGTCGCTGGGGCGTTCGACCCGGATCAGGAAGTCCGCCAGCCCGAGCCACCGGCCATCGAAGAACGTGGCCTGGTAGATCACATCGTCCCCGCGTTCGATGGCCTCACGAGTGGCACGAGCCGCCGCGTCCAGGCGGGCGCGTCGATCCGGCAGGCCCCGATCCTCGGCGATCCGAGTCACGCGCCGGTCCGCCGCCTCAAGGCCGGCGAGGTAACGCCGTTCGTGCTCTTCGCCGCGCTTGGCGATCAGGTCCAGCTCCGGGTCGAGGCGTTCCGGCTTTGCGACCAGGCCGGCCAGCGCAGCCAGCTCCAGACCGACGAGATGCTCGCACGCGAGAAAGCCGACCAGATCCGTGGCCGCGAAGATAGGCTTCCCGTCGATGAGCTGCATCGGCACCACCATACCGCCCGGCGGCGACAGCTTGCCTGTCACGGACGTGGCGCGTCGCCCGAAAGCAGCCGCAGCGGCCGGCCATCGCCGGGCCCGGGCACCCCTGGCTGAGGGCCTCGATTCGGACCGTCGAGCGCGTTCGGGAGATCCGGCCATTGACTTGCCCGCTCGACGACGCTTGACTGGCGCCAGGCCCGGCGCGTACCCGGGGACTGCGGCGCCGCTCACCGCCGCACATGGCGCGGGCACCGTCGATCAAACTGCCAGCGGAAGGGTTCGTGGTGCGTAGACGGCTGTTACTTGGATTGTTGCCCGCGCTCCTCGCCGGGATGGCGACGCTTGCTTCGGCCGCGCCGACCGTGGCCGCGGGCGGGGTCATCGAGAACGGGACGACCACGTATGTCGTGAACCCGGCCAAACTCGAGATCGACGTCACGGTACAGCTGTCGATACAGAACAACACGCCGCCCGTCACGAGGTCCGTTGTCTGCGGCGGGTCGCCTTGCGTCGAGATGACCAACTACGAGATCAACACCGCCTATCTGTGGGTCCCGACCCAGGCCGGAGCGATCAAGGCCGGGGCGAGCCCCGGCAAGGTCAAGCAGGCGGTCTACAAGACGACCGCCACGGCGCGCGAGATCAAGTTCACGTACGAGACCCTCGGATACGGGGGCACGATGGCCTTGACCGCGACCTACGCCATCCCGGCCGCACCTCGCGCGCCCGGCGGTTACCGTGCCGGCAAGGCGTACGCCTCCTTCTGCGCCAGCGGCAGCGGCATCGACTCGGGCGCCCTCAAGCTCGTCATGCCGGATGGCTTCGACGTCGTGTTCACCGGCGGGACCGAGCTCAGCCAGACGAGCGACACCGCCGGCGTCCAGACCTTCGGCAGCGGCACCATCTCGGCGCCGGACGAATTCTGGACGTGCGTCGAGGCCACGGATCAGGACAACCTCACCGCCACGGAACTCACTACCGGAGGCCAGACCTTCGATATCGAGGTCTGGCCGGAGGACACGACCTGGGCAGCCACGGTCGGCCTCGACGTCCAGAGCGACGTCCAGAAGCTCGAGGACCTGACCGGACTCAAGATGCCCGGTGGCACAATCGATATCACCGAGGCCGGCGGCTCACAACTCGGCGACTATGCCGGCAGTTACAGCGCGTCGACGAAGACGGCGACCGTCACCGAGGACACCGACAACGCCACGGTGTCGCACGAGTTGTCACACATCTGGTTCAACGCCGACCTCTTCACCGACACGTGGATGGACGAGGGGTTCGCCGGGTACAGCGAGAAGGTCGCCGGCAGCGGCAACTACAAACCCTGCCAGGTACCCGGAACGTATCCCGGCACGGGTTCGCCGGACCTGACGACGTGGAAGTACCTGGACGTCAACTCCTCGACGAAAGATCAGAGCATCACCGACTGGCAGTACGCTGCCTCGTGCTATCTCGTCACCGCGATTGCGGACGCGATCGGGCCGGCCAACTTCAAGGCGGTCCTCGATGCGGCGTCCGCGGGCGAGATCGCCTACGTGGGCGCGTCGCCGGCCGAGCCGTCGCCCGTCGGCGGGCCGCCCATCTCCCCCAAGGCCCTCCTCGACCTGATCGATGAACGTGGCATGGTGCCCGCCGGCATCGCGGACCTGGACCAGGCCCAGAATCTGTTCGCCGAATACGGCATCTTCAGCTCGACCGATCTGGCCGAACGATCGACGGCTCGATCTAACTACCATCAGCTCCTCGGCGCGGCCGGCACCTGGAAGATGCCGCTGGCGGTCCGGAGCCCGATGGCATCCTGGGACTTCGCGGCAGCCCAGACCGCGATGGACACCGTGAACCAGATCCTGACGCTGCGCGACCGGATCCAGGGGAGCGTCTCGATCCTCAGCCTCGATGGCACCGCCATCCAGACCCAGTTCGAGGCAGCGAAGACGCAGGCCGATCTGGATGCGCTGCTCGCGCTGACGAAGAGAGAGTCAGACGCAGCCGCCAGGGTGGCCCAGGCGCAGCAGCTGAACGACGGCGGCTACAGCATCTTCCAGACGATCGGTCTGCTCGGAACCGACCCCGGGGCATCGATCGGGGAGGCGGCCGCGGCCATCAAGAACGTGAAGCCAGACGACGCCAGCGCGGCTGCCCAGAAGGCGATCGATGCCATCAACGGGGCGAGCACTCAGGGGTTGATCAGGCTTGGCATCCTGCTCGGACTGCTGCTGGCCCTGTTCGCCGCAGGAGTGTTCGCGTGGCGTCGGCGGCAGCGCGCCACGGTTTCCCCGGTGACGGCTGCCGGTGCGGCGGCTTGGCCGTACGGCCCGCCGGGAGGCTACGACCCCGCCGCCTGGGCGCCTGCGCCACCGGCG
>PMIQ01000160.1:2732-11025 GCA_003157175.1 Chloroflexota bacterium | reverse complement strand
CGGAGCCGCTTCACATGCCCCGACCCGAAACTGCGTTGGCGGTGCCCCGCCCACCACTTGCAGGGGCAAACCACTAAGGTTCCCAGATCGGGGCCCGGCTGATCGGTTAGTTGCCGCGCGCGGCGCCCATCGCGAATCTGTGGCACCCTCCGTGTCCTAGCACCGCATCCTTGCCGGAGCCCAGTGTCCGAACCGGTCTCTCCCGCGCCCTCCTACCGCGCCCTCCTGGCCGTGCCGTCGCTCGGCCGGGTTCTGCTCGGCATGCAGATCGCCAGGATCTCGCAGTCGATGGTTAGCATCGTCGTCATCCTGTTCGCCCTGCAGCGCTACAACTCCCCTCCGCTCGCCGGCATCGTCGCCTTCGCCAGCATTGCCCCCGGCATGGTTGTCAGCCCTATCGCGGGCGCCCTGCTGGATCGCCACGGCCGAGTGCGCCTGATCATTCTCGACTACTTCGTGGCCTCGACTTCGCTGCTGCTGGTCGCCACGCTCTCCTTCGCCGGCGAGTTGCCGGCATGGCTCCTCGTGGCTATCACGACCGTGGCGTCGTTCACCGGCCCCTTGAGCAGCAGCGGCCTGCGCAGCCTCTTCCCACTGCTCGTCCCCGAGCCGCTGTGGGAGCGCGTCAACGCCGTCGACTCCAACGGCTGGGTCCTGGCCACGGTCGTCGGCGCCCCCTTCGGCGCCGTCTTCGCCCAGGTGCTCGGCTTCGAGCCGGCCCTCGCGATCATCGCGGCCGGCTACCTCGCGGCCGCTCTCGTCATGATCGGCGCCCCCGACCCGCGCACCGAGGTCGCCTCGACCGGCAACCTCATGCGCGACGCCTGGCTGGGTCTGGTCTACACCTGGCACAACAGGACGTTGCGCGCCCTGGCGATCTCCCTGTCCACCATGAATCTGTCCGGCGGCGTCATCGAGATCGTCGTGCCGCTCCTCATCCTGAAACGCCTCGGCATGGGCCAGGAGATGGTCGGCTACATGTTCGGCCTGAGTGGAGCCTTCGGCGTGGTGTCCGCCTTCGCGTGCGGCCGTCTGCGAACGGAGGGTCGCGAGCGCCGTCTGATCCTGCTGCCGGCCACCTGCTTCATCGGCACGACCGCGATCCTGCTGTGGCCGGCCGGGCTCCTGCCGATCGTCGTGTGCATGGCGATCTCCGGCCTGGCGAACGGCCCGCTCGATATCGCCTTGTTCACTCTGCGCCAGCGGCGCACCGATCCGGCCTGGATGGGCCGCGCCTTCACGGTCTCGATGAACCTCAACTTCTCCGGCTTTCCAATCGGGGCCGCAGTGGCCGGCATCATGGTGACCGTCTCGATCGAGGCTGCGATCGTCTTCGGAGTGGCGGCGAACGCCGCCGCGGCGCTCATCGGCTACCTGCTCATACCACACGCCGACGAACCCGAGCCCGCCGTAGCGGCCACGGCCGGCGCATAGGGAGAGGCCGGGCTTTCGCCCGGCCTCCGATTGTCGCGTGGATGGCAGGTCTCGCCGGCCGGGTGCTACGCCTGGGCTTCCTCCGCCTCCGCCGCCACGGCCGCGGCGAGCCCGAGCTTGCGCCGCGAGGTCACCTTCGCGTCGTCGACGAGCGAGTACACGACCGGGACGACGATCAGGGTCAGGAAGGTCGAGGTGAAGAGTCCGCCGATCACCACCGTCGCCAGCTCCGAGGCGATGATCTCGCCCTGGGAGAGACCCAGGCCGAGCGGGATCAGGGCGAGGATCGTGGCGATGGCCGTCATCAGGATGGGCCGGACTCTCGTCCGCCCGCCCTGCATCAGGGCCTCGTACATCGGCAAGCCGCGCCGCCGGTGTTGCTCGACCAGNNACCAGCGGGTCGATCAGCGAGTTGAAGACCAGGACCATGACCAGGTAGACGAGCAGGATCGCGACCAACATCGAGATGATCAGGCCGCCGAAGGCGCTGTTCATCTCCTCGGTCACGCCGGACAGGGTCACCGTCACGCCTGAGAGCTTACCGGCGGCCTGGAGCTTGTTGATCTCCTTCTGGATCTCGGCCGAGACACCGCCGGTGTCCTGGCTGGTCGTGTCGGCGCTGATCGTGGCCGCCGGCGACTGATCGACGCGGCTGACACGAGCCTGGGTCTTCTGCTCGGAAACCGTTGCGATCTGGCTGAGCGGGATGTTCGCCGTGCCGACCGGCAGCTGCTGGAGGGCCGCCAGCGAATCGAGGTTCGCGTCGAGCTTGAGGGAGAGGTCGGCAGGAACGCCGCCCACCATCACCAGTCCGGCATCCGTCCCGACAAGGGCGTTGTGGACCTCGTCCTGCACGCCGGCTGTGGTCGTCCCGTCCAGTAGCGCCTTTGTCGGATCTACGTCGACCACGACTTCGGACGCATTGGTGGCCAGGTCGCTCTTCACGTTGAGCAGATCCGGGAAGTCCGCCTTGTTCTGGAGGGCGGCGACGAGGGCCGTCGTGGCATTGCCGACGTCCGTCGTGTTGGTCCCGCTGACGACGACGCTGATCCCGGAGCCGCCCCCGAACGAACCCTGCTGTGCGACCTGGATCTGCCATGAGTCGATCTGGAGGCTGGCCAGGTCGTCGGCGAGCTTCTTCTGCTCGACGTTCAGATCGACGCTGTCGTTGAGGCGAACGACGATCGTGGCGCTGTTGGACGCGCCGCCGGTGAAGGCGGCCGAAAGTGCCGAGAGACCGGTGTCCGAGTCGCCGGGCACGGTCGTCTCGATGAGGTTGATCTCGGAGTAGTTTCGAAGCTTGGCCTCGACCGCCTGGGCCTCCTTGAGGACCGCCGCCGAAGGAGTGCCGGAGGGCGGCGCGACGCTGATCTGGAGGTACTTCTGCGACCCGGTGTCGAGGAACTGCGTGGGGATGTGGGGAACGAGCAACCCGGCGCACACGACGAGCAGCATGGAGATGCCGATCACGCCCCAGCGGCTGCGCCTGTTGTGAAGGGCGGCGGTGAGCAACGGCGTGTAGATGCGCTGGACGAGGGAATCGTGGTGCTGTACGCCCTCGTCGGGGTTCAGCTTGATGCGGTCGATGAACAGCGAGGCCATCACGGGCACGACCGTCAGGGCGCATACGAGCGAGGCCAGAAGCGCGAACGTCACCGTCAGCGCGAACGGGAGGAAGAACTGGCTCACGATGCCGCCGACGAAGCCGATCGGCAGGAACACAGCCACTGTCGTCAGCGTGGAGCTGGTGATCGCGCTGGCCACCTCGCGCGTGCCGGAGATGACCGCCTCGCGCATCGGATCGCCCCGGCCGCGGTGACGGTAGATGTTCTCGAGGACGACGATAGCGTCGTCCACCACTCGACCGACGGCTATGGCCAGTCCGCCCAGGGTCATGATGTTGATCGTGACGCCGGCCACGAGCATGAGCACCAGCGCGGTCATGATCGAGACGGGGATGCTGACGGCCGCGACCAGGGTCGAGCGCAGGCTCATCAGGAAGATGAAGATCGTGATGATCGCGAACAGCGCACCCAGGAGGCCCTCACGGACCAGGCTGTCGCGCGACTCGATGATGAAGCTCGAATAATCCTGGACGGTGACCAGCTCGAAGGCGCCGCTCTGAGACTGCAGCTGGGCCAGCTTGCTCTGGACCGCCTGGACGACGTCGACCGTGTTGGCGTTGGAGGTCTTGGAGACGCTGAGGACCAGGGACGCCCCGGCATCCTGCTTGGTGGGATCGCTGTTCAGCTCCGCGTAGCCGCTGGCGTAGACAGGAACCAGACTGACCGAGCCCAGATCGCCCAGCGTAACGGGCGTGAGCGGAATCACAGGCGAACCGTCGGCCTGTGTCTTGACCCCTACGGCCAGGCTGAGTATGTCGTTCTCGGTGGTCAGCAAGAGTTGATGCTGGGTCGAGACGGGGATGTCGATCGTCGTACCGCCGGCCGCCGTGGTCGGAAGGGACCCGGCCGGCAAGGTGAGGTTGTTGTACGTCAGAAGGTTCTGGATGGTCTTGATCGAGATGTTGTTGGCGGCCATCTTGGCCGGATCGAGCTCGACCACCAGCCTCTCCTGGGCGGCGCCGCTCAGGTCGACCTTGCTGACCCCGTTGACGCTCTCGAGCGACGGCACGATCGTGGAGGCCGCCAGCGCGTCCAATTGAGCCGTCGTCGTGCCGGGGGTCGCACGTATGGCCACCGTGAGCGGCGGCAGGGCGTTGATGTCGAACGACTGGACGGTCGATGTCGCGGTCAGGCCCAGCGCCTTGACGTTGGCATCTATCGTCGCCGTGATCCCCTTGACGTCCGAGCCGTAATCGAACGAAGCCACCACGATCGACAGGCTGTTCACCGAGCTCGAGTCGATGTGCTGCAGCGACGCCACGCTGCCGATCGAGCGCTCGATCGGTTCGGTCACCGCTACCGCGACGTCCTGAGCGCCGGCACCGGGCACCGGCGTGATGACCACGACGTACGGGAACTGGATGTCCGGCAGCAGCTCCTGCTTGAGCGAGGCCCAGGCGAAGATGCCGCCCAGCAGCATGGCCACCGTGATGAGCACAGTAACGCTGCGCTTGCTCACGGCGAGCTGGGTTAGACGGATCACGTTGCGACTCCTTGGTTGTGATTGGGCAGCGAATTGCGAGCGTTCGAAGGGACGCGTCAGCTCCGACGCGTGTGCGGTCAGTCGAAAAGGCCAGCTCCGGTGGGACGGGCGGCGGTCCTCCCGCCTGACAGACTCCGTCGAAGCTCAGAACGATCGGCGTATCTTCGGTCGAAGCCGGCGTTCATGGTCGATCCAGCCCCGCCGTCGTGCGTTCCAGGACGATCGAGATCAGGCGAGCCAGCGCTGCCAGCTCCTCGTCCGACAGCACGCCCAGGGTCTGGCGCAGCATCTCCCGGCGCAAACCCGAGATCTCCTCCATCAGGCGGCGGCCATCGTCGGTGAGGATGCACTCGACCACGCGGCGGTCGTCGCTGCGGTGCTGGCGCGTCACGAGGCCGTGCCGCTCGACCCTTTCCACTATCCCGCTGGCGGTCGGCAGGCCCACGCCGAGCGACTCGGCCACGTGGCTCATCGGAGATGGGCCGTTCTTGCTGAGCAGGTACAGCAGCCGCATCTGGCCGAATGTCAGATCCTGTCCNN
Source organism: Chloroflexota bacterium (assembly GCA_003157175.1). Classification (GTDB taxonomy): domain Bacteria; phylum Chloroflexota; class Limnocylindria; order Limnocylindrales; family CSP1-4; genus Fen-1039. Next base: position 5,943 of record PMIQ01000160.1, on the reverse strand, counting down.
GCCGGACTGGCGGCCGGACCGGCGGCCTCATCGGCGGCCGCGTCAGAGGGCTGGGCGCCAGATACTTCGCTCATGGGCGAATAGTATCAGCTACAGCAAATAGCTCGCCATCATGCGAATTTAGTAGCCTCGGGTGGTCCTCTTGGGGCCGTCCCTCAGGCCGCCTCACAGCACGCCGGGCGGATGTCCGGGACGCGCGGCGAAGTGGCACTCTTTAGGGCAACGCTGGCAGGTATTGACGTGGCCCTAGCGAAGAGCCGCCGCGGGCACTACGATCCGTGCAACGCACCAGGTCTAAGACATCGTGGAGGGAGCAACGCGTGGCGGGCAGGGGCAAGAAGGCTGAGGGCCCTATCAGGTGGACGACGCTTGGCAGCGCCCCATATCCCAAGGCCGACGAGCCCTGTTCGGGCTACCTCCTGCAGGGTGGCGGCGCGAACGTTCTGGTCGACGTCGGCGGCGGCACGCTGGGCCCCTTGCAGCACCTGATCGACCTCGATGATCTGCATGCGGTGTGGATCAGCCACGTGCACGCCGACCACTTTGCCGACATGCCGCTCCTTTACTATGCCTTCGCGTACGCCGAGAAGCCGATGCGCAAGATCCCGGTCCTGGCACCTCCCGGCTGGGCCAAGCGGGTCGAGGATTTCGTCAAGAGCGCGGCCGACCACCACATGAGCAACTTCTTCCAGGTCGTCGAGCTCAAGGATCGCGGCATCGCCGAGATCGGCGACCTGCGCATCCAGGCCCGGGCCGTCGAGCACGGCATCCCGGCTTTCGGGTTGACCGCCAGACTGGGCGAGCACCGCCTGGCGTACAGCGGCGACACCGGCCCATGCGACAACCTCGTGACGCTGGCCAAGGGCGCGCGGGTTCTGGTCGCCGAAGTCGGGACGGACCTGATCGAGATCCCATCCGTGCACCTCTCGCCCGAGGACGCCGGCCTGACCGCCCAGCATGCCGGCGTGGCGCGGCTCGTCCTCACCCACCTGGCCCCGGGTCTGGCGCCCGAAGAGGCGGTCGAGCGGGCCGGCGAGGTCTACCGCGGAGCCATCGAGGTGGCGACGCCGGGGAGCATGATCGAGGTCTGACGGGATAGGGAGCGGCGCGGGACCGCGCGCCTGCCGGATCGCCCATGCGCCGGCCGCCGGATTGCGGCCACGTTCCCGGCTAAGCCTCGCGCCGGTAGGGCGTATCGAGCACGACGAAGTCCTTGCGACCGACCAGCGCCGCCCGGATGCGGTGCACGTTCTGGTTGTACAGCAGGCGGTCCCACCAGTGGCGGGGCAGGTGCTCGGGCAGCAGCACGATCGTGAGCCGGCCCGGATCTTCGGACTGCGAGACCTCGAGGTACCGCACGAACGGCCGGACGAGCGCCCGATATGGCGACTCCACCAGCACGACCCGAACGCCCGGCAGCTGCCGTTCGACGCGTTCGCGGAAGCGCTCCCCTTCGGCCGGATCCAGCGTTACGTGGACCAGCTGGACCTCCTCGCCCATAGTCTCGCCGACCTTGACCGCCTGGACCACGGCCCGACTCATTGCCTGGGCGGAAACCACCACGCGCTGGCGGCGATGGGGCGGCCCGAAGACCACGTCGGGCTGAACGTCGAGGCCGACCCCCTCCAGGTCGTACTCGTGCTTGATGAATAGCATCATGGCGATGAGGATCGGCACCACGATGAGGATGATCCAGGCGCCCTGGTCGAACTTCGAGACCGCGACGACCACGACCACCACGCCCGTCACGACCGCGCCGACCCCGTTGATCAGGGCACTGCGGCGCCAGCCCGGTCCGCGCTCGGCGAACCAGTGCCGGACCATGCCCGACTGAGACAGCGTGAAGGACGTGAAGACACCGATAGCGTAGAGGCCGATCAGGGCATCGGCCGATCCGTTGAAGGCGACGACCAGGAATATCGACACCAGGGCCAGGGCGACGATCCCGGAGTTGAAGGCGAGCCGCTCGCCTCGCAGGGCGAACTGGCGCGGGAAGTAACCGTCCCGGGCCAGAATGGAGGAGAGGCGCGGGAAGTCGGCGAAGCTCGTCTGAGCGGCCAGGACCAGGATGCCCATCGTGGAGATCTGGAGGATGTAGTAGAGCGGGCCACGGCCGCTGAAGACGGTCCGCCCGACCTGCGACAGGAGGCTCTCCCCGACCCCGCCAGCGCCAGCCGGGTGAGCGCCGACGCTCACGGCCAGATAGCTCGTGCCCAGAAACATGACCCCGAGCAGGGTGGCCATGATGATCATCGTCTGCTGCGCGTTCTTCCACTCCACCGGCTTGAATGCCGGAACTCCGTTCGCCACGGCCTCGGTGCCAGTCATGGCCGAGCAGCCATTCGCGAATGCCTTGCAGAGCAGGAATATCCCCATGCTCTCTGTGGCGACACCGGTCAGGGGCGCGACGTGGTCGACCTGGGGAAGCTGGCCTGTCAGCGACCGGAAGACGCCGACCGCGATGAGCAGCAGCATCGAGCCGATGAAGATATAGGTCGGGCTGGCGAACAGGGTCCCGCTCTCCCGCAGCCCGCGCAGGTTCACGACCATGACCAGCAAGATCGACAGCGCGATGAGCTGAACGGCCCACGGTTGAAGCGCCGGAAAGGCCGAGTAGAGGGCCTGAACACCCGACGAGACGCTCACGGCCACGGTCAGGACGTAGTCCGTCAGCAGCGATCCAGCGGCGGTGAGGCCGGCCAGAACGCCGAGATTGGCGTGGGCGACGATATAGCTGCCGCCGCCGTTGGGATAGGCGCGGATCGTCTGGCGGTAGCTGAAGGTCACGATGACCAGCAGCGCCACAACCACGACCGACAGGCCGAGGACGTATTTGAAGTTCACCGTCCCGGCGCCGACGAGGATGAGCATCATCGCCCCGGTCGCGTAGGCGACAGAGGACATCACGTCGGACGAGAAGACCGGCAGGGCCTTCCACTTGGGCAGGCGCTCGGCCAGGTCTTCGGCGGAGGACAGCGGGCGGCCGAAAAGAAGGCCCCGCAACGTCAGCATGCGACGCTGGTAGGCGGTCCGCGGCGCTTGCGCTTCGAGCTTGGCCTCCAGGACGCCGGGCCCGAGATATCTGAAGTAGCGGGCGTGGGGTCGATCAACGACGACGCGCCGGTCTCCCAGCTTCCGGCCACGCAGTTGTTGTTGGTCAGCCATCTGAGCGGGTGTCCCTCGCGATCACGATGTCCACGCGGCCGCCGGG
>PMIQ01000160.1:0-2696 GCA_003157175.1 Chloroflexota bacterium | reverse complement strand
GTTGCCGCAAGGGCGACCTCGACCGGGGCCCCGACCGCGACCACCTGTAGCAGCCCCGCGGCGTCTTCGCCGGCAGTGGCCGGGACGCGATCGCCGGCAGACTGGGACGTGGCCCGATCCCCCTCCGAATCGACCCGAGCTCCAGCCCGAACCAGCCTTAGGACGCCTTCAGCGAATGTCACGCCCTCAACTTAGGCTGTGGGGCCACGAGGCCAGCCCGGTGCCGGTGCGCTCCGCCACTCAACATCCGCTCAACACAGCCACCCAAAAGGGCCGCCGCCGGCACCGATGGGCTACGATCCCGGCGATGGATCTTTGGCGAGCCCGACTTCCCAAGCGGGCCGATGTGGTCGGTGTGGCCGCGCTGGCGCTTGCCGCGCTCGGCGCCTCGACGCTGACCATAGCCCTCCTTCGAACCGGCATCCATGTGACCTATCCGGCGCCGGTCTACCTGCTCGCCGTGCTCGCCGTCGGAATGCGCTACGGGACGATCCCGGCGATGGTGACGTCCGTCGCCGCCTTCCTGCTGTACGACTTCCTGTTCGTCCAGCCGCTCTACACCCTCACCGTCAACAGCCCCGACGAGTGGCTCAACCTGCTCCTTCTGCTCGCCGTCGCCTCGGTCATCGGTCGACTGGCCGCTCTCCAGGCGGAGCGGGCGCGGGAAGCCGCGGACCGGGCCCGCGAGGCAGAGGCGCTCCACGCTATCACGGGCGTGCTCGCGGCGACCCGGACCGTCGCCGAGGCGGCCCCGGCCGTGGTCACGCGGCTGGAGATGATCACGGCCATGGATCGCGTGTGGGTGGGGTTGGGCGCCACTCCGGCCGAGGAGCGAACCCTCGCCGACACGGCCGCATCCCAGCCACTCCCCATGCCGGGCTGGCAGGTGGTTCTGCAGCGCCGGCCGGACGGTCAGATGCGCTGGATCAGGGCTCACGTGGCGACGGGGAGTGCGCGGCGCGCTCCGCGCGCCGCGCTGCATCGCGTCCGCATCGAAGTAGCGGGCGAGCCCCTCGGCTCGCTGTGGGCGCTCCGGGCGCGCAACGAGCTCGAGCCCGATCGGGCCGAGACGAGGATCCTCTCCGCGGCCGCCGACCAGCTCGGCCAGGCCATCGTCCGCGACCGGCTGACCCAGGAAGCGACCAGCGCAGAGATCGCCCGCCAGAGCGAGGCCCTGAAGACGGCCCTGCTCGACTCCGTCTCCCACGACCTGCGCACGCCGCTGGCGACGATCCGGGCCGCCGCCGGAAGCATGCTCGATGAGTCCGTGAAGTGGTCCGAGGATGACCACCGAGAGGCGTTCCAGGCGATCGACACGGAAGCCGAGCGGATGGGCAGGCTCGTCCGGAACCTGCTCGACCTGAGCCGCATCGAGGGCGGCGCGATCAAACCGGAGCTCGAGCCTTGCGACCTCGAAGATGTCGTCCGCCAGGCCGTAAGGCGGGCACGCGCCACACCGGACAAGAGCATCGTCGTCGAGCTGCCCGATCCGCTTTCGCCGGTGCTAGCGGACGAGCTGTATCTGGGCCAGGTCCTGGCCAACCTGCTCGAGAACGCGATCCGGTACGGCGGCGCCAACATCCGGGTGCGCGGCGGCGAACAGGCCGGCGGGCTGGTGCAGGTCAGCGTCGAGGATGACGGGCCCGGAGTTCCGGACGCGGCCCTGCCGCACCTCTTCGAGAAGTTCTACCAGGCCGGAGCGCCGGGCGAAGCGCAGCGCCGGGGAATGGGCATCGGCCTGACCGTCGTCGAAGGTCTGACCCGGGCGATGGAGGGCCAGGTGTCGGCCTGCCGCAGCGAGCTCGGCGGCCTGCGCGTGGACGTCCTGCTCCGTCCGGCATTCGTGCCCCAGCAGCCGGCCGATCCCGCGACCACGCCCGCCGTCCAGACCGCGGCCCCTTCGCCGGGTCAGACGGCGTGAGCGGGCCGGCGCTCCTGCTGGTCGAGGATGAGGACGGCGCGCGACGGACTCTGGCCGAGTACCTGACCCGGCGCGGCTACGACGTCTACCAGGCCGCCACGGCGAAGGAAGCCATGCGCCTGTGGGACGCGCACCGGGCCGACCTCGTGCTGCTCGACCTGGGTCTGCCGGATCTCGACGGCGTCGACGTCATCAGGCGCATTCGGCGCGAGGCCACGACGCCGATCATCATCCTCTCGGCTCGCGGGGACGAGCGCGACAAGATCGCCGGGCTCGAAGCCGGCGCGGACGACTATCTGACCAAGCCCTTCGCCACCGACGAACTGAACGCCCGGATTCGGGCCGTGCTGCGGCGCGCCGGCGGTCCCGATGCCGACGCCGCGGGCTGCCTGCGACTCGGCCCGATCGAGCTCGATCAGGTGCGCCGGGAGGTCAGGGTCGCGGGCGCGCCGGTCCGCCTGACTCCGCGCGAGTACGAGCTGCTCAAGGTTCTGATCTCGAACCAGGGTCGCGTCCTCACCAAGGCCCGGCTGCTGCGCGCGGTCTGGGGCCTGGCCTATGCCGAGGAGAGCACCTACCTGCACGTCTACGTCAATCGCCTGCGCCGCAAGCTCTCGGCCGTCACCGACGTCTCGCTCGAAGGCCTGATCGAGACTGAGCCCGGGATCGGCTACCGCGTCGCCGACGGCGACTCGCTGCGCGAGCTGCCGCCCTCAGGACCGGCCTGATCGAGCGGAGGTCGGAGGTTCAAATCCTCTCGCCCCGACCATTCGAG
>PMIQ01000090.1:1142-4443 GCA_003157175.1 Chloroflexota bacterium | reverse complement strand
CCGAGCGGCGGCCACGAGCGCCTCCGTTCCGGCCGCGTCCACCCGTTCGAAGGTCTGGCCGCGGCGAGGCGCTTCGATCGGCGAGTTGCGAAAGGCGAGGCAGATCACGAGCGTGTCGGCCCCCGCCAGGGCATCGGGGAGGCGCTCAGGTTGGGTGACGTCCGCCTGGCGGAATTCGATCAGTCGGTCCGTCGTCGCTATCGGGGGCCTGTGCGAAAGCACGATCACATTGTTCCCGCGGGCCGCGAGCTCGCGCACGATCGATCGCCCCACGAACCCGGAACCCCCGGCGACCGCCACCACTGACGACTCTGAACCCACGGGGCCTCCTGACTAGCAGCCGACAACGCCGTTGCGGTCCCAGCATAGGCCGATTTGGGAGCCGGCCCTCCGATGGCGTTGTCGGCCTCGGCCACGACAGGCCGACGGCAGCCGCGCTCGTGCTCGGGGCCCCGCCGAGTAAGCTAGCCAGGACACGAATCGGCCCCCTGGGCGGGCCGGACCGGCTGATCGAAGCTGCCAATCACCGCAGCGGGAGGCGCGAGCGCATGCGGCTCAAGGACAAGGTCTCGATCATCACGGGCGCCGGCAGCGGCATGGGACGGATCGCCGCGCTCCGGTTCGCCGCCGAGGGTTCGCGCGTGATCGTCGCCGACAACCAGGGCGAGGCCGCCGAGGAGACCGTCCGCGAGATCCGCGCGGCCGGCGGAGAGTCGTGCGCCGCCGCGGTCGACGTTTCGGTCGAGGCCGACGCGAAGGCCATGGTCGAGATGGCGATCAAGCGCTACGGCCAGGTCGACGTCCTCTACAACAACGCCGGGATCATGCCCGAGGCCGACCATTCGGTCGTGGACACCCCGGTCGAGGTCTGGGATCAGGTCATGGCCGTGAACGTCCGGGGCGTGTTTCTCGGCTGCAAGTACACGCTCCCGCACATGATGGAGCGCCATTGCGGCTCGATCATCAACGTCTCGAGCTTCGTCGCGATCCTGGGCTGCTCGGTCCCGCAGGATGCGTACACTGCCTCGAAGGGCGCGGTCCTGTCGCTGACGCGCTCGCTGGCCGTCCAGTTCGCGCCCAGCGGGATCCGGACCAACGCCATCCTGCCGGGCCCCGTGGAGACGCCGCTGCTGATGGACTGGCTGCTCAAGGACGAAGCCGCAAAGAAGCTTCGGCTGGCCCGCAACCCGACCGGGCGCTTCGGCAAGGCCGACGAGATCGTGAATCTGGCGATCTATCTCGCGTCCGACGAATCGGCCTGGACCAACGGGGCCTCGATGGTCGTCGACGGCGGCATCAGCGTGAACTACTTCTAGCATCGGCTGACGGCCGACACTCGCCCTGGCAAGACGAACGACATTCAGGAGTCGCAATGAGGAATCGCCCGTGACCGACCGCCCGGCGACCGACACTCGAACCGGCGGACCCGCAGTCGTGGGGACTAAGCCGGGCGACCGGCAACCGGCCGACGTCCGGCATAGCGACCTCGCCATCGGCATCGACTTCGGAGGCAGCGGCATCAAGGGCGCCGTCGTCGACATCCGAACCGGCCAGCTCGTGGGCGATCGGTTGCGCATTGCGACGCCCCAGCCCTCGGTGCCGCGCGATGTCGTGGCGGTGACGGATGAGCTGGTACGGCGACTCGTCGCTCCCTGGGATCCGATCCAGGGCGACGTTTTCCCCGTCGGCGTGGGTCTGCCCGCCGCGATCCGCGACGGAGTGACGCTCACGGCCGCGAACATCGACCCGGCCTGGATCGGCTTCGCCGCCGAGCGGGAGCTCGAGCTCGCGACGCACCGGATCGTTGCGGTCGGCAACGACGCCGACGTGGCCGGCCTGGCCGAGATCCGCTTTGGTGCCGGGCGCTACCAGCGGGGTCTGGTGATGGTCCTGACGATCGGGACCGGCATCGGAACGGCGCTCTTCATCGATGGCCGGCTCGTGCCGAACACGGAGCTCGGCCACCTGGAGATCAGGGGCCACGACGCGGAGGAGCGGGCAGCCGAATCGGCACGCGAGCGGCTCGGGCTCGGCTGGAGAGAATGGGCCGCCGGCTTCGACGAATTCCTTCACGAATTGGAGCGGCTCTTCTGGCCGGACCTGTTCATCCTGGGCGGCGGGGCGTCGAAGAGGGCCGACAACTACCTGTCATACCTGACCGTCAAGACGCCGATCGCCATCGCCATTCTCCGAAACAACGCGGGGATCGTGGGCGGGGCGCTGATAGCCCACGAGCGACGGGTTCGGGCGACGGTCGCAGCCGCGGGTGAGCCGGTACCCTGAGTGTCTCGAGATGGCCGCCTGGACGAGCCTGGGCCGACCCTTACTGCCTGGCCCCCGTGCCCCGCAGTTCGTGCAGCCGAGCCACGCTCCCCGACACCACGAGAGTCTCGCCGGCCGTGAGGGTCCGATCCGCGGGCGGGTTGGCCTCGTAGCTGCGCTCGCCGGTGACGATGGCCAGAACGAAGACGCCGGAGTCGCGCAGCGCGCCGACCGTCGTCCCGTCGATCGCGTTCCCGTGCACGACCTCGACCTCCTCCATCGAGAAGGCCAGCTCGCCGTGCGAGAGCGCGGCGTCGATGAAGTCGACGACCCGCGGCCTGACCGCCAGCTCGGCCAGGCGATGGCCGGCCATGGTGTACGGCGACACGACCCGGCTCGCGCCCGCCTGCATCAGCCGAGCTTCGGAATCCTCGGTGTTGGCGCGAGCCACGACGAAGAGACCGGGGTTGATGGCGCGGGCCGAAAGGATCACGTAGACGTTGTGGGCATCCGAGTCGATGGTGGTGATCAGGCCGCGCGCCCGCTCGATCCCGGCAGCCCGAAGAGTTGCCTCCTCGGTGGCGTCGCCCTCGACCTCGAGGAAGCCTTCGCGTCTGGCCCGGGCGAGCGATTCCGGCAGGATGTCGATGACGACGACCTTCAGGCCCGAATGGACGAGCTCCCGGGCGACGGTCAACCCGACCCGGCCGTAGCCGCACAGGATGTAGTGGCCCGATAGCTTGCCGACCGCCTCGATCATTCGCCTGGCCTCCCGCCGTCCGCTGGTCGCCTCCACCACAAGGTACTCGGCCACGATCCCAACCGTGCCGAAGATGAGTCCGACTCCCACGAGCGAGAGGATCATCGTCCAGATGCGCCCGGCGTCGGTGACCGGCTGACCCTCTCCGAAGCCGACGGTCGTGAGGGTGATGACCGTCATGTAGAGCGCGTCGAGCGGCCGCAATCCGGGCTCGAGGATGAGGTAGCCGCCCGTGCCGACGACGATGCAGCCGACGATCACCACCAGCCAGATTCGGAC
>PMIQ01000090.1:0-1115 GCA_003157175.1 Chloroflexota bacterium | reverse complement strand
ACCTTGATCATCTTCGGCTGGGGCGGCGGCAAGCTCAAGGACAAAGGGGCGGTCTGGCCGGCGGTCTGCCCCAACTGCCACAATCAAGTCCTCCTCCACTACACCACCGTGAACAAGTCGATCCGCATCTACTTCATCCCGATCATTCCGTACGGCGCCAAGCACTATCTGATGTGCCCGATTTGCAGCAAGGGCCGCCAGCTGAACGAGCAGGGAGTCCAGCTGGTGCAGCGGGCCCAGGAGCTGATGGCTCGGGCCCGCGTCGGCGAGATCACCGACGAGCAGTACCGGTTCGAGCTCGAACGGCTGCGCAACCCGAATGCGGCCAGCCTGCAGCCCGGCGCGGTGGCGGCGACACCGCCCGAAACGACCTCCGGCGACGGGCCGATAGTCTGACCGATCGGCCCGTCGCGCTGGGCCAATCGAGGGTCGATCGGCCCGTTGGGCCGCGTACCGGCGCGTATGATCCGAACCGATGTCGGCCGGCGGGCGCGCCTCCGCCGGTCGAGCCCGAGCACGAAGCGAAGCCACCCGCACGAGGTGTCCCGATGACCGCCCAGCCGCCCGCCCAGCCGCCCGCGGGCTCCGCCAATCCAGCCGCGGTCCCCACGCTCGAGATGGTGATCGGCGGCAACCACGTCGCCGCGGCGGACGGCCGGGTCTTCGACGTCGTCAGCCCCGTGAACGGAGCTGTCATCGCCCGCGTTCCCCGGGGAGGGGCGGAGGACGTGGACCGGGCCGTCGAGGCGGCCCAAAGGGCCTTCGACGGCGAGTGGCACAGCTGGAGCCAGACCCGCCGCGGCCAGACGCTCGCCCGGCTCGCCGCCCTGATCCGCGATCACCTGGAAGAACTGGCCGCCCTCGAATCCCGCAACATGGGCAAGCCCATCTCCTCGGCCCGCTGGGAGATCGGCGCCGTGGCCAGCGTCATGGAGTACTACGGCGGCGCCGCGAACAAGCTGATGGGCGAGACGATCCCCGTCTCGAAGCCCGGCTTCGATTTCACCCTGCGCGAACCGATCGGCGTCGTCGGCTTGATCGTGCCCTGGAACTTCCCGCTCATGCTGGCCAGCTGGAAGATGGGCCCGGCGCTGGCCGCGGGCAACACGGCCATC
>PMIQ01000235.1 GCA_003157175.1 Chloroflexota bacterium | reverse complement strand
GTACTCGTCGGGGTCCTCGGGGTCGGCGCCTTCAGCGGCGGTGGCGGCGGCCAGCTCGGCGTGCTTGGCCTCGAACGCGTCGCTGATGTACTTGAGGAAGATGAGTCCGAGCACGATGTGCTTGTACTCGGCGGCGTCCATGTTGTTGCGGAGCATGTCGGCCGAGGCCCAGAGCTTGGCCTCGAGGCCGGTCGTGGCGCTGGCCGTGGCAGGGTCAGTGGCGGCGCCGGCACGCGTAGATCGGCCGCCGGAGGCGCGGCTGGTTCGGGCTCCGCGAGGGCTCAAGAGTCACCCCCAACTTCGGACGCTGACGGGCGCCGATACCCACATCCGCCGCCACGGCGGCGCGGTACAACCGGACTTGTCCAGCCTACTCCGCGCGGCGCCTCCGGTGGTTGCGAATCTGTAGGCATGCCGGCTTCAGCATGGCCGAAAAGCGCCAGTGAAGCCGCAATGCAGAGGCGCGGACGATGCTCCCTCGGCTCGTCGACGTACCGGCGGCGGACTGGAGAAGCAGGTGCCGAAAATCAGCGAGTTCTGGGATAGGCATCTACATGTACTACGACGACCACCCCGAGCCCCATTTCCATGCGGCCTACGGCGGACGAGAGGTCAAGGTCCGGATCACGGACCTTTCCGTCATGGCGGGCGGACTGAACGCGCGAGCGATGGGCCTCGTTGTCGAATGGGCAACCCAACATCAGGCCGCTCTCCGCGAAAACTGGAATCGCGCCGGCCAACGCCTGCCTCTGGAGAAGATCCGGGGCCTAAAGTAGGATGATCGGCACCATGCTGCGCATTCGATCCGCAAAGGCGCTCGATGACTACCGGGTGCGACTGACGCTGACCGACGGCGAGACTGTCGAACGCGATCTCACCGACATCATCTGGGGTCCTGTTTTCCAGCCCTTGCTCGACGACTATGCACGCTTCCGGCAGGTCCAGGTGGAGGCCGGAACGCTCACCTGGCCCGGAGATCTGGACTTTGACCCGGACACGTTGATCTGGGGTGGTGCTCCCCCATCCGAGCCGGGCTCTCGACCGTCGCGGTTTCTCAGACTCCCCCGCCGAGCACCTTCGGCGGCTTGGTAGTCGCGTTTGCTTGGCCGCCGCCCCGAGTTGGTAGTCGCGTTTGCTTGGCCGCCGCCCCGAGACGGTGAAGCGCCATCACCCGAACGCCGAGATCACCTCCGCGTGCATGCGGCTCGGCTTGCCCTGGGGATGCCCCGCGATCGCCCAGCGACGATGGCCGTCGTCGGCTACGCCCTCGATGAGCCCGTCTCGCCAGTCGACCACCAGCCCCAGGCGCTCGGCGAACGGCTCGAACCACCAGCGACCCGTCAGGACTAGGATGCGACTTGGGTTCCACTCGGCGATCTCCCGGGCGAGCAGGGCCGGGCCCATCTCCCGCTGGACCTGCAGAAGAGGTCCGCCTGGATTGCCGCCGCCGGCCGGAGCGATCTTCGCCAGGTTCGTCCAGGTCAGGCGGCTCGACCATTGCGGATCGCCGGCCGACGCCGGGTCAATGGCAGCCAGGACCGTTCGGATGTGACGCCAGAACGCGGACGTGGCGGTGCTGTAGCCGCCCCGCCGTCCCCAGGCGTCGGTCACCCACCGCATAGGACATTGGCCGTCGCCCTCTGCCGTCCGCCGCATCGAGGCGCGGAGTTGCGCCCGAGCCGTCGCGTTGGCCAGCTCCGGAGCGGTGATGTTGTCGATCCATCCATTGACCGCCCGCCCGACAACCATCAGCCCGTCCGCATAGGCCGACCCTGTCATGGGCCAGAAGCCGGTCAGAAGGGAAGGCCCAATCCCGGGCGTCGCACCCAATCGCGCGAGCATTGCCTCGAGCTCGATGTCGTATTCAGGGGAGAGGTTCATGCCGCCGACAGCGGGTCTCGCCTAGCTCGNNCGGTCGAAGTGATCGTCGTCTGTCGCGAGCGGAAGCGGGTCGGGCTGCGCCAGGGCGCACGCGGCGATCCAGAGGTCGTTGTCGTCCATCTGCTTGTGAAACCGACGCCGCAGCTCGGCGAACTTCCTGGCAACGCCGAACGTGCCGGGGATCACCGGGTACGCGCGCAGCCGCGACTCCATCGCGGCGAGATTGCGGTCGGACCATCCACCCGACAACGCACCATGGAGAACCTCGCCCACGGTCACGAACGACAGGACGAGGGTGCGCCCCTCGGCGATCGGGCCCCATTCCGGACGCCGCTTTCGACTATCAGTCAGGAACGTGTAGACGTTTGTGTCGAGGAGCAGCGGCTCTGCCATCTCCGCTACGGAGCGATGCCGAGGGCCTGATACAGGGCCTCCCACTCGGCCTCGCTAACGCCCTGGAGCTGCAGATCCCCCGGGTCCGCGACCGGCCCAGCTCCAGTTTCGGCGATCAGGTCTGATGCCGGGCGGTCGATCCAGAAGTCGGCTCCCTCGAAGTCCAGCGCCAGCTGGTCTCCCGTGACGATTTCGCGCACGTGCACTGCCCTGGCCCTCTTGGTGTGTGGGTCATAGATGATCTCGCCTTTGACCGCAGCCCGACCGCCGAGGGACCGCCTGATGTCCTGATCGTGATCGGGATCGAACTGGATGTCGACCCTCTCGCCCGACGGGGTTCGGACCTGGGCGGAGCGAGCCTCAAGGTTGGCCTCGAACAGGCGGCCGGTCACGTCCCCCTCCAAGTGTGTGGTTGCGCTCAACGCCGCTCGGATGGTTTCGCCAAAGCGAGCGTCGACGACGACATCACGTTGGTGGCTCGGTCGCCGATCCTCGAATCGCAACGAGGCGCCAGGCCGCCTGCCGACGACACTGTCGACGAACGCGGAGAACGCGCGCGCCAGCTCTGGATCGCCGTCCACCCGCCCCGCGGCAACTTCGATCACCCGGCCGATGGCCTGCTCCGACAACGTCTCCGCGTCGAGGTTGATCGCGCCATGGAGCGGCGAAGCGGGGGCGGGCAGGATCTCCGCCACGACACTGCCGGAGGTCAGGCTCGCCAGGCGGATGTGGGACGCATCTTCGATCGGGCCTTCATAGCGGCCGCCGCCCGCAGGCTGCGGTCTATGGAGGACGCCGGCCGAGGCGCGGGCGACGAGGGTGACGAGACCGTCGAGGAATTCGGCGATCTCCCGAAGGGGACGGTCCTCCAGCCGGCCCGCTCCCTCCAGCGTCACCCGAAAGGGTGTCTCGTTCTTCCTCTCATCCATGTGACGCTCCCGTGGATGCCGATGAGGTCTGGCTACTCGCACAGGATGGACCATCTGTCGCACGACGTCACCCCAGGTACAAGTGGCCGCAGGGGCTGATACCGATTGTGCGAACGGGCTCTTACCGGCGGCTTACCAGAGGTTTACCGTCACGGGTCGGTGAAGCTGGCCAGGGGCGGAGAGTCGGCAATCCCCGTGGTCCCGGCGCTTCGGCTCAGGGCGAACTCCAGAGATTGAGGATGGTGCGCAGGCTGGCCGTCCATCGGCCGCCAGCCGCCCTTTGATCCGAGGTCAGTCGGCCCCCAGTAGCGCATCGATCTCATGGATGAGGACCGGGAGCCTGGTCTCGACAACGTCCCAGACCAGCCGGTCATCCACCTCGGCGTAGCCGTGGATCAAGATGTTGCGAAAGGCGACGATGGCGCGGTGTTCACTGATCCCGGCGGCAAGTTCCGCATCGAGCCTGGCCAGCTGCCCCAGAGCTTCACCGATGATCTCGAATTCGCGCTCGACGGCGGCGCGGAGCATGGCGTCGGCGTCGTAATCGGCGAAGCTCTTGCCGGCCGTGAATTGGGCCAGCAGTGCGGCAGCCTGCCGCATGTCGTACAGGTATTTCTTGGCCTCAAGCCGCATAGAACAACGACCTTGTGTGCTCGACCGACTGCCGGAAATAGGGGTTCTTGATGGCCGAGGCGACTACCAGGTCGACTGGCCTCCCCAGGAGTTGCTCCAGAGATTCGAGCAGGCCGAAGTAGGCGTCGGCGTACTGACCCGGCGGCAGGCCCGCGAAGTCGACCAGGAAATCGTAGTCGCTCCGCTCGGGATCGAAGTCGTCGCGAGTGGCCGAACCAAACAAGGAGAGGCTCACAACGCGGTAGCGGCGGCAGAGCTGCTCCAGCTCGGCGCGGTGCTCTTCGATCGATGGGCTCACAGAACGGTCCTCTATCTGGTCACTCCATTGTAGAGACAGCCCAGCGCGGTGAAGCCAGCCGGGGGCGGACGGCCGGCACTCCCTGTGGTCCCGGCGCTTCGGCTCCGGGCCGACTCCGGAGGTGGGGGATGGCTCTCAGGCGCGCCGCGCATCGCCCACTGGGGAACCGTTCTGCGCTACGTCTCCCCGTCGACAGCGGGCGGAAGATCGAGCCCGAACTGATGGAGCAGCGCGGCACGAACCCCGCGGCGGATATCCGGGCTGGAGACGTACTGGACCTGTCCGCCGATCTCATAGGCAGTGGCCCGCGACAGATCGATCGTCCGAACCTGGTGGCACAGGATGACTGCATCCTTGGTCTGGCCTGCGTGCCCCAACGGGAGCGCGACCTCCCCCGGATATCTCGCATCACGCGCCGAGACAGGACAGACCTGTGCCATTCCGCCTCTGTGGAAGGCCTCGTACGAGACGACGAGCGCGCGACGGGTACCTGCCTGTTCGTGACCTTGTGCCGGGTCGAAGTCGACGAGGACCATTGCCCACCGGAGCATGCCAGTGGTCATGCGGGCCAGGCCTCGCCGTCGCGGAAGTCATGCGCGATCCCGTTCATCTCGGCCTTGAACGACGGATCATCAGCGGCGGCTTCCCAGATCGCCGCCTCTTCTCGCGCCCGAACCTCGAGGTAGAAGCGTTCCACCGCCAGCTCTACGACTTCGTCCTGGCTCCGCGCGACCCCCGGCAGGTCGGCGAGTTCCCGCACGCGGTGGACCGTTGTCGGACTGAGGTTGTAGGTTCGCTTCGCCTTGGTAGCCATGGCCGCAGTATCCACGTCCAGATATGACGTGTCAACGCAACTTCCAGACCGCCCTCCGGCGGCCCCAAAACAGAAGACCCCGGGCGCACCCGGGGTCTGAGAAGATCGAGTTTGGCTGGCGAGGAAGGATTCGAACCTTCAATGCCCTGTTCCAGAGACAGGTGCCTTACCGTTAGGCCACTCGCCAGCGAGGTTGCAGAGTTTACCGGATTCCCGCCGCGGACGAGCGCGGGTTTACCCCGAACTCAGCCGGGCGGGCAGCGTCGCCCGGCTCATTGGACTCCCGATGGCGGCGACGCCGAACATTCGTTCGCCTAATACGCCGGGCTGTGGTATAGTCGTTTGACGGCACCAAGAAGGTGTCGAACTAAAGCGGCACACGACACTCCCTCTCATCGGTTCTCGGCGAGAAAGGTTCGCTGAGGCCGCACGAGAAGGAGTTTTTCTTTGTACGGACAAGACAAGACCCTGAGCTGCGCAGACTGCAACCAGGAATTCGTGTTCACTGCGAGCGAGCAGGCGTTCTTCGCCGAGCGGCAGTTCAGCGAGCCGCGACGCTGCCCGTCGTGCCGCGCAGCCCGCAAGGCATCGCGCGGAGACACCGGCGGCGGTGGTTACTCGAGCGGCGGCCGCTCCGGCGGCGGCTATTCGAGCGGCCCGCGCGAAATGTTCAGCGCAACGTGCTCGAGTTGCGGCCGCGAGGCCCAGGTTCCGTTCCGCCCCAGCGGCGCGAAGCCGGTCTACTGCAGCGACTGCTTCAGCAGCCAGCGAGCCTCGAGCAACCGCTACTAACCCGTAACCCAAGCGCGAAGGAGCCCGATACCCTCGGGCTCCTTTTGATTCCGCTCAATCGACCGGCGCCGGCGGCTCGGCTCGTCCCTCTATCCCTGCTTGCCCTGCGCCTGGAGCTTGGCCCACGTGTCCTTGAGGGTGAGCGTGCGGTTGAACACGAGGTGGCCGGGCGTCGAATCGGGGTCCGGAGAGAAGTAGCCGAGGCGCTCGAACTGCACGGTTTCGCCCACCGGCACCTCTGCCAGGGTCGGCTCCACGAAGCAGCCCTGGAGCACCGTCTCGGAGTCGGGGTTCAGGTCGGCGAAGAGGTCGCCGTCGGCGCCCGGGTCGGGCCGCGTGAACAGGTGGTCGTACAGCCGCACTTCCGCGCGCATCGCATGAGCGGCCGAGATCCAGTGGAGAGTGGCCTTGGGCCGGCGTCCGTCAGGTGAGTCGCCGCCGCGCGTGGCCGGGTCGTATGTGCAGCGCAGCTCGACGATCTCTCCGGCCGCGTTCTTCACGACCTCGCGACAGGTCACGAAGTAAGCGGACCGCAGTCGCACCTCGCGGCCGGGGGCCAGGCGGAAGAACTTCGCCGGAGGCTCCTCCATGAAGTCTGCGCGCTCGATCCACAGTTCACGGCTGAAGGGCACCTTGCGAGTC
Organism: Chloroflexota bacterium; assembly: GCA_003157175.1. Classification (GTDB taxonomy): domain Bacteria; phylum Chloroflexota; class Limnocylindria; order Limnocylindrales; family CSP1-4; genus Fen-1039. The sequence goes on along the minus strand of PMIQ01000235.1, from coordinate 7,979 downwards.
CCGGCCGACTGGTCCTCAGGGTTGTTGGCGACATCCATCTCCTCGACCTGGCCCTCGNNTTCTCGATGACCACCTTGAGCGGCGCCAGGACCGCGAAGCGGCGGGAAGCCTTTCGATTGAGAACGTCGCGAATGACATGCTCGAGCAGGCCCACTTCCACGACGCTGTCGCTCTTGGCGACGCCGATCAGGGCCGCGAAGTCGCGTATGCCCTCGGCGGGGAAGCCGCGGCGACGCAGGCCCGAGATGGTGGGCATCCGTGGATCGTCCCAACCGCGCACGTGCCCCTCTTTGACAAGGGTCAGCAGAACGCGCTTCGAAAGGACCGTATATGTGATGTTGAGCCGCGCAAACTCGATCTGCCGGGGGCGTGACGGCACCGGCAGGTTGTCGATGAACCAGTCGTACAGGGGCCGGTGAATCTCGAATTCCAGGCTGCAAAGCGAGTGCGTGACCCCTTCGATGGCGTCGGACTGGCCGTGCGCGAAGTCGTACATGGGGTAGATACACCACTTGTCACCGGTGCGCGGATGCTCGGCGTGGAGGATCCGGTAGAGCGCCGGGTCGCGCATGTTCATGTTCGGAGAGGCCATGTCGATCTTCGCCCGCAGCACCCGCGCACCGTTGGGGAATTCGCCTTTGCGCATCCGATCGAAGAGATCGAGGTTCTCCTCGATCGACCGGTCGCGCCAGGGGCTGTTCTTGCCGGGCTCGGTNNTCGGCCGTGAGGTCGTCCACGTAGGCCTTGCCGGCCTTGATCAGATAGACGGCCCACTCGTACAGCTGCTCGAAGTAGCTGGACGCGTAGTAGAGGTGCTCGCCCCAATCGAACCCCAGCCAGTGAATGTCCTCCTGGATGCAGTCGATGTACTCCTGCTCTTCCTTGGTGGGATTCGTGTCGTCGAAGCGCAGGTTGCANNTAGCCGTTCGGCTCCGGCGGGAAGCGGGTGACGATCGTCTGGTGTTTGCCGTCCCGCAGGTCGGCGGCCACGATCTCACGGATGAAATCGCCTCGTTCCGGCGAGGGTGTTGGCTGGATGCTCACGGTGGCGGCGGCTCCCGGCTCGTGGCTCATGGAGCCGCGGCTCTGCGTGGTAAGTGGGTTAGGCCACGACTGTACCTGATTTCGAGGCAGGCGCCGCGCCGGCCGCTCCCCTACCCAACCGCCTTGCCGACGAGACTGCCCAGGCCGAACGTAATCGCGGCGGCGGCCATTCCCAGCAGGACCTGGCGGCCGCCGGTCTTGAGCACGCTCGAGCCCGTGACGATGGTGATGGCGGCGCCGACGAGCATCAGCGCTACGGCACTGACGACGATCGAGGCCACGATGGCCGGCAACCCCGTGGTGAAGATGAACGGGGAGACGGGCACGATCGCGCCCAGCGCGAAGAGGAAGAACGAAGTCGCCGCGGCGACCCAGGCGGAGCCGCCGAGCGCCTCGGGGTCGATGCCCAGCTCCTCACGCGCCAGCGTGTCCACGGCATGGCCGAGCTCGCCGCCGACGATCGACTTCGACATCAGGCGCGCCTGTTTGGCCGTGAGGCCCTTGGCCTGGTAGATGAGCGTCAGCTCCTCCTCTTCCTCGTCCGGGACCTGGAGCAGCTCCTCGCGCTCGACCTTGACCTGGTGGGCGTACAGCTCGCGGGCGCTTTGGACGGAAAGCCACTCCCCGATCGCCATGGACAGCGCGCCGGCCAGCATCCCCGCGAAGCCGGCCACCAGCACGGTGTGGCCGCCGCCGGACGCGCCGGCGACGCCCATCGAGAGGCTCAGGTTGGATACGAGACCGTCGTTCGCGCCGAGCACCGCCGCCCGGAGCTGATTGCCGCCGCTGCCGCGATGACGGCCCTCGATACGCGCGATCGCGCCGCCTTCGACGCCNNAGGGCTCGCGCCCGCCAGGCCGGGTGCATGTGGCTCGTATCGACGCCGGCCGCCTCCAGCTGCTTGCGCCAGACGGCGGCGTGAACGCCCTCGATCTCGACCATCCGGGCGTAGAAATCCTTGAGCGTCTGGCTCGGTTCCTCGTCCGCCAGCAGGGCGTACAGGGCGACCGCATCGATCTCGCCCTGAAGGTTCTCGCGGTAACGGGCGACGTCCGACGCGGTCACGGGCTTGGGCGGCTCCGGCGGAAGTTTCCGTGCGGCAGGCTGCTCAGGCGCGGCGATCTTGTGGGGCGCTTCGGCCGCGCCCTTATGACCTGCCTTCGACCTGGCCGGCTTCGCCTTCTTCTTGGGGCTCATCGGCGGGAACCCTAGCCGCGCTCGCCGATCAGGTCGCCCGCCGGACGAGGGGCGATCGGGCCTGGAGTCGGCGCGGTGGCGGGGACCCAGGCCCGGAATCGGTCGCCCAGCTTGGCGCGCCGATCGGAGCCCCACACGAAGACGTCCGCTCCGCCGCCGTACGGGCAGAACGCGTCGCCCGTGGCAGGAGCGAACAGGGCGACCCGCCCGATGCGGTCTCGGGCGATGGCGAGCCATACGCGGTCCAGGAGACCGCGCTGCCAGCTCAAGGTCGTGGCTACGAACTGGGCCCGACTGGAGTCCGGTAGATAGTTCCCCAGGCTCTCGATCCACGCCGGCGGCGGTTCGATCGGTACCGCGCCGATGGCCCTCAGCTCGTCGGTAGCCTCATGCTGCGGATCGAGGTGGATCGCCAGAAGCAGCACTGTAGTGCCGGTGAAGAGAGCGCTGGCAACGGCGTCGAACCGCGCTGCCGTTCGCTCGTCCTCCTCCCGGGTGGCCGCCTCGCCGCTATCGCGGAGGTAGTGGACGCGCGTCCAGACGGCCTCGTGCGTAAAGCGCAGCATGAAGCCAACCGGTGGTTGGCTCGAGTACTGCGCCTGCCACGCCTCCAGCGCTTCATGGACGTCCATCGCGTCAGATCGACCCCGTTACTTCGGCAAGACCGGTCGCCACGCCGGAGCGCTCCCGGAAATCGGCATTACCACTCCACCTGGTCGGTACGTTGCGTGGAGGAGCCGCGCGTGGGCATACCGTACCCGTTATCGGGCTGCCCGACAACATGATGAGACATCGACTCGCAAGACTCGTCGCCGTCGTCGTTCACCGTCGAGAGATTCCGGTGCCGTGGAGCAACCGGCGTGCGCCGCTACGACGCGAGGCCAGATCGGGCGGCCGCCATTTGCGCCGCGTCGATGAGCGGGTCCACCACCTCGTAGTGCTGGATGTCGAAGTAGTCGAAAACCTCGGGCGCGTCGCCGGCGATGACGGTGACGTTCACGAGGTCGATGCCTCCAACCCAGTCGTAGACGGCTCCTAGGTCACTCCAGACACTCAAAAAGACGATCTCCTCCGAGCCATCCCTGTGAGACTGGCGAGCGACCTGAGCGAAAGAGCAGCCCTCATGGCTGCGAGTCCGTTCCAGAGCCTGCCCGGCCTGCTCGCGAAAGAGGCTGATGCAGTCGGCCCTGACACGGCCTTGAAGCAGTCGAACGATCAAGCTTCATCCTCAACTGATCTGGCCACCCCGACTGGATTCTCGGGAGCGCCCGGCCGTTCGGCAATACCAGGCGCATAACAACGCACGCCAAAACCCGATCGTTCGGCCAGGCGGCCTTACACGGCCCTTACCTGGAACCCGAACGGGTCGAAGACGGCGCCTCGACGATCGCCTCGTCAGCTCGACAGAGTCCGACTAGGAGACCAGCCAGGTGAACCGTCATACCAGCTCAGCCGCCAGGCTCGTCGGCACGCTCCTGATCGTCGGCATCGTAGCGGTCGCCTGCGGCCGCCAGGGCGCCAGCCAGGGAGCGCAACCGAGCGCGCCAGTTCCAACGGCAGCGGCCAGTGCGGTCGCACCGACCCCCACGCCCGTCCCGACGGTCGCGACATCCGACGCCCCGGCATCGCCGAACGCCTCGGACTCGGCCACCCCGGCCGCCTCGTACTCACCCCCCGCTGCCGCCGACGATCCCGTCACCGGGGAGATCCAGTCGATCGACCAGCTGCTGAACGGCCTCAACGGCTCGCTCTCCGGCTCCAACGGCGGCGAGTAGCCGACCTGACCCAGATAGGAGAACACGATGAAGACACGCATCACCACCATCTTTGCCGGGCTCGCGGTCGCCGCGCTGCTCGTCGTCTCGTCCGCGGCCGTCGCCTCGGCTGCCGCCCCGGTCGTCGCCGGGGGCCCTGCCGGGACGGGCGTCTGCGCCAAGGAGTCTGCCGCCATCAAGGCCGGGGTCTCGATCGACACCCTGCGCGCCTTCGGTGACTGTGAGATCACCCGACGCCTCACGACGCTCGATGCAGCGGCTGCGAAGATCTCGGCCTCCAAGGCCCTGACCAGCTCCGACGCCGCTGCGCTCTCCGCCGAAGTGGCCTGGACCAAGAGCGGCCTGACCGCCCTCAAGGCCAAGATCGACGCCGAGACCTCACCGGTCGCTCTGCGAGCTGAGATTCGCCAGGTCGTGACCGACTATCGCGTTTATCTGCTCGTCGTCCCGAAGGTGAACCTCGTGAACGGCGCCGACGCCGTCCAGGTCGCCAACGCCACCTTCGCCAAGATCTCCACCAACCTGACCGCCCGCATCGCCGCCGCAAAGGCCGCGGGCAAGGACACCACCGCGGCCCAGGCCGACCTCGACGCCATGAACGCCGCGGCGACACAGGCCGTCGGTCTGGCCGCGCCGCTGCCGGCAGCGCTCCTGCCGCTGACCCCCGCCCAGTACAACGCCGGCACGGCCGGCCCCGTGATCAAGAACGCGCGGACGGCCCTGGTCCAGGCTCGCGGCCTGCTCCAGTCGGCTCGCAAGGACGCCGTTGCCTGCCGCGACGCGCTCAAGTAGCTCACCTCCCGTCGCGGTCCCGAATCGCGCGGCTCTCGGCCTTCGGGTCGGGAGCCGCGTCCTTCAATCTGGCGGGCGATCTCACGGGCTCTCGGCTCAGGGCTTGTCCCATTCCCTGTACGGGCGGCTGACCAGGCTGGCGTTGTAGTAACGCGTGTCGCCNNGAGCGGCCGAAGCGCCAGCCGGTCCAGCATTTCCTCGGCATCCGGCACCGGGATCTCGTACTCGTATTCGGCCCGGCTGGCTCCACTTTCGGAGGCGGCGCCCTTGATCGTGACGAAGGCGCGCAGGCCCGCCACCCGCACCCGCACCGTGCGTTCGGGGTCGATCGACAGATAACCCTGCCTGATGGCGGTGCCGGTCAGGCTCGTGACGACGGATCTGTCGCCGACGAGGAACTTGCGCTCGATCTCTACTCCCATGTCAGGCATCCTCGTCAAAGGGCTGAAGCGTGAAGCCGAACTCGGAGCCGGGACCGTCGGCGCGCGGCCGCGCCCAGATCGTGCCTTCCATCGACTCGACCAAACGATGCGCCAGGAACAGCCCGATCCCCGACCCCGCGGTCCCGGCCGTGCGCTGGGACCTGTAGAAGAGCTCGAAAAGCCGGTCGGCCTCGTTCGGGTCGACGCCGGGCCCGCGATCGAGGACACGCAGGCGCGGATGTCCATCCTGAGCATCGGCGATGACCTCGATCCGGCCGTCGGGCGGACCGTACTTGGCGGCGTTGCCGATCAGGTTGCGCACGATCTGCTCGACGAAGGCCGCCTCGGCCTTGGCAACCGGCAGGTTGCCCACCACCTCGAAGTCGATCCGCTTGCCCGGCCAGCGACTTTGCTCCTTCTCGACCACCTTGCGCAGCACGTGCGGCAACAGGACCGGCTCGGTCCGAACCTGGATCGTCCCGCGTTCGACCCTGGCGAGCACGACAAGATCCTCGACCAGCCGTCGCAGCCGCTCAGATTCCTGGCTGATATCGTCGAGCAGCTCGGCCCGCTGAGCATCCTCCAGGCCGGCACGGCGCAGCAGCGTGCTTGCCACGTGGATCGAGGTTATCGGTGTCCGGAGCTCGTGCGACAGGATGCCGGCGAACGCCTCCCGGAAGGCCTCCGCATCCCGGCGGTCGGTGACGTCGAGGTTGATGCCCGCCCAGCTCGTGAACCGCCCGTCGCTCTCACGAATCGGGAGGCCGCGCGAGAGGATCGTGTGCGAACGGCCGTCCGTTCCGCGCACCGTGAACTCGAAGCTCCAGGGACGCCGGGCCGCGACTGCGATCTGCCAGTCGTGCAGCGTCGCCTCCGCCGTCTCGGGCGCCAGAGCCTCCACCCACCCGAGACCCTGCGCTTCTTCCTCCGTCCGGCCGATCAGTGTCAGGAAGGACTCGCTGAGATACCGCATTCGGCCGTCCGCATCGGCCGTCCAGAAACCGAACGGAATTGAATCGCTGATCACCTGCGCCTGTTTGCGCAACTCGGACAGCGCCGCCGNNTCACCGGCGTCGTCGCTCAGCGGCTTCGCGCTCAGCAGCCACGTCCCGGGCGCCGCGCCGGCCGAGGTGTGGCCGCTGACTTCAAGGTCCTGTATCCCCTGACCCGAAACGAGGACGTTCTCCAGCGTGGCGGCTGTCTCCAGCCCGAGCTCTGGCGAGACCCGGTCGATACGTTGCCCAAGGTGGGCCAGCGCTCCAAGCCCGTCGATCGACGCGAGCGCCGGGTTGACATACAGGTACCGCAGGTCACGGTCCAGCACCGCCAGACCGACCGGCGCCGTCTCGATGAGTGGCGTCGAAACGGCCGAGCCCAGGCGGGCGAGATCCAGTTCCGCCTGACGGCGCTCCTGCACGAGATTTCGGACGCTGGCCGTGGTCCATGCCCCGATCGCCACGAGCACAATAGCTTCAAGAGTGACCAGGATCGAAAGGCCGACCGACTCGTCGTACAGACCGGCCCGCTCGCCCATAAGCCGCAGCCAGGCGCCCACCGGCACGATCACGAGGGCGGCGGGAAGGATGCGCCGAATGACCTGGCCGGCCGGACCGGGATCTGTCACCTGGCGGGCCAGCGCGTGCTGGGGATCCATGGCGACCAGGCCGACTGCCAGGAGCGTGAGAGCGACCGCGGCCGGGAGCGCGACCTGGCTCCCGGATCCCACCCCCACAAGCGCCTGCGCACCGTAGATGTAGCCCATCAGGGAGGCACCACCGATCGCGGCAGTCAAGCCAGCGAGCAGCTCGGTCAGGTGGAAGCCGCGCACGCATCGACCGACCGAAAGGAGGGCCAGGGCGGCCGCCAGGAACCCGACGGCCGTCTGGACGGCGAATCGGCCCGGATGGGGCGAGCCGATGCTGGCCCGGTCTTTGACGAACAGCTCGTCGATGCCGAAATTGACGCCGGCGACATGCTCCACCAGCGTGGCCACGGCAATGGCCGCCACGACGATGGCGGCTACCGATGCCCAGGGGTGGCGTCTTCCGGGGTCGGAGGCGATGAGCGCCAGCCCGATCGCCAGCGCGAGAAGGCAGAGGGCGGCGTTGACCTTCGTGGCGACGCCCGCAGGCACCCACGAGGCCAGAGCGGAGACGCCGAGCGCCCAACCGGCCAGCGCGCCAACGGAGATAAGGCCCACGACGACGGCGATGCCCAGGGCGAAGCCGGACAGCGTCAGCTTCGGTCTCCGGAGTTGCGAACGAACGCCTGTCACGACTGGGCTGTCGTCGACTTCAAGGCGTCGCATGCGGCCGCGTTAGGCGACGGATCGGATGCCAGTCGCGCGTGACTCATCGGGCCGCTCCAACTGTCTGGACGCTGAATATGGTACGTCGGCTCTCGGGCCGATTGAAGGGCCGGGTTTGCGGGCCGAACGGCTCTGATGAGCGCGTCGCCGGTCGCATATCGTCACCCTCCGACAGCGGCCGGCGCACGACCGTCACGTGTCGACTGGCCTGAGTCCTGGAGCGGAGCACCGTCATGATCTGTCCGAATTGCGGATCTCCGATCGAGACCGCCGGCAAGTTCTGCCCGCACTGCGGCGCTCAGCTCCAGCAGACAGCGCCGCCCCCGGCCTCGGCTGAGACTGCTCCTCCGTCTCCGGACCAGCTTCCGCCCGTCGCGACTCCGCTCGCGCCGCCCCCCGCCTGGTCGCAGACCCCGCCTCCGCCGCCGCCCGCTGGGCAAT
>PMIQ01000131.1 GCA_003157175.1 Chloroflexota bacterium | reverse complement strand
CGTGGTCTTCCGACTCCCGGCGGGAGCCACGCAAAGCACCGGCCCCGGTGGCGCGGTTGCGGCCGCCCGCTGGTCAGGCGCGAGCTGCTTGAGTCGTTCGGCGACGGAGGAGGGAAGCATGCGCACAGGATCGCAGCCACTCCTTATCGGTGGCTTATCGGCTCGCGCACTCAGCGGGGAAGCCACCCGGGCCACCATCGTGGACGATGGCCCACGGCGGCGACCCGGCCCTGAGTGTATTCCGTACGGAACATAGTTGCGATACACTGCGCAGATGAACGAAGAGCTCGTCGGCGTGCTCGAGCGCCTCGTAGTCGGCTCAGTCGCCATCACGGCACGAGCAATAGGGGCCGCCGACGCAGAACTCACCTTCATGCAGTGGCGCGTGCTCCTCGTAGTCGGTGAGCGCGAGGAGGGGCAGGCAGTTGGCGAAATCGCCGCTCGGATCGGCGCACATGCCTCGCCGGCGAGTCGAGTGGTCTCTCGTCTCAAGCGCCGCGGCCTCGTTTCGACGAACAAGGGCGACCTCGACAAGCGCGTTGTCTGCGTGCGACTGACCGCCGCCGGCCAGGACTTGCGGGCGCGCGTCCTGGACCTGCGAGGACGAGACCTCGCGGACGTGCTCGAGGTCGTGTCGATGACGCCAGAGGAGTCCGAGGCGTTGGCCCGGCTGGCCCAAGCATTCGAGCCATTCGCATGAACCTCCGGAGCCGCCGCGATCTGCTGCTGCGGAAGCTCAGGCTCCGCATCCGCTCGGCCGCATACCTGCGCAAGTGGATTGTTCTCGGAGCGGTGATCGGCGTCATCAGCGGCCTTGGGGCGGCGCTGTTCTTCGTCGCCCTGGATCTTGCGAGCCAGGTGTTCCTCGGGCTCGCGGGCTTTGTCCCGGCTTCACCGCTGGGCGAGGGCGCCAAACCCATCACCGATGCCACCCGACCCTGGATGTTGCCGATCGTCGTTGGCCTCGGTGGCCTCGTCGCGGGAATCATCGTCTTCCGGCTCGCGCCAGAGGCTGAGGGACATGGGACCGACGCGGCGATCGCGGCATTTCATCACGGTCCCCGACGCATCCGCGCCCGCATTCCTCTCATCAAGCTCGTAGCCTCGGCCATCACGATCGGGTCCGGCGGATCGGGCGGCCGCGAAGGACCGACGGCCCAGATCGGTGCCGGGTTCGGCTCGTTCCTGGCGCGGATCCTCGACCTCGATGCGCGAGACGCCCGGATCGCGGTAAGCACGGGGATGGGCGCCGGGATCGGGGCCATCTTCCGGGCACCGCTCGGCGGCGCAGTCCTCTCGGTCGAGATCCCATACCGCGACGACGTGGAGTCCGACGCGCTGGTGCCCGCCTTTGTCGGCTCGATCGTCGCGTTCTCGGTCTTCGGGGCGATCATCGGCTTCAGCCCGATATTCGGGCGGGCCGGCGGCGCCGGCTTCACCGACCCCCGCCAACTGATCTACTACACNNCTCATCGGCCTCGCCTGTGGCATCGTCGGGCGACTCTACATCGCCGGCTTCTACGGCATGACCCGCTGGTTCAAGACCTGGCCTCTGCCCCGCGAACTCCGACCGGCGGTGGCCGGCGTCGTGGTCGGCTGCCTTGCGCTCGCGCTGCCGGGCGTTCTCGGCACCGGCTACGGCTGGGTCCAGGCGGGCTTCGACCGCAACACGCTTCTTAGCCTGCCTTTGTGGGTCATCCTGGCTCTCCCGTTCGCCAAGATCCTCGCGACCTCGCTCTCGATCGGCTCCGGCGGATCGGGCGGCATCTTCGGCCCTGGGATGTTCATCGGGGCGCTGCTGGGAGCCGGCATCTGGCGGCTCCTGGAACCGATCGCTCCTGGGGTTCCCTCGGATCCTTCGCCCTTCGTCATCGTCGCGATGATGGCCCTCTTCGGCAGCACGGCCCGCGCCCCGCTCGCGGTGATGCTCATGGTTGCCGAAATGACCGACAGTCTCGCCATGCTCGCACCAGCGATGCTGGCGATCGGCTTGGCCACGCTCATCGTCGGCGATCGCTCCATCTACTCATCGCAACTGCGGAACCGCTCCGAGTCGCCAGCGCATCGCTTCCGGTTCGCGCTCCCACTCATGAACGCCATTCCGGCCGGCGACGCGGCCCGATCGCCGCGAGTGGTGCTCGACCCGAACCAAACGGTGAAAGCGGCTCGGACCCGGCTGGAGGCCACCGGCGTGCCCGGCGCCCCGGTCGTCGACAAGCGCGGTTCGCTGCGCGGCAGCGTCGATCTCGTTGCGCTCGTCGCCGCCGACCAGGCGGCAAAGGTCGGTGATCTGGCGCTCGACCGAACCTTCGTCTCGGCGGACGACTCACTCGACGATGTCCTTGGAGTTCTAGCCGATGGCCACCAGTCATGGGTTCCGGTCGTGGCCAACGATCGTCTCACCGGCATCCTGTCCACGCGGGACGTGGTGGCGGCATACCGGGGCGCGCTGGCCGCAAACGTCCGCCAGGTTAGCTCGGTCGGTTCGACAGGGACTCTGCTCGAAGCGGAGATCGGGCCCACGTCGGCCCTCGCTGGAAAGCCAGTTTCGGAGACCGCCTGGCCACGAGAAAGCGTGCTCGTATCAGTCATGCGCGGGGAGAAGGTCATCGTGCCGCGCGGCAACGTGGTCCTCGAAGCGGGCGATCACCTGACCGTCTTCACAGCCCCGGCGGCGCGGGAGGCATTGCATACACTACTTGCGAGCCGCATTGCTACAGAAGCGGAGGCGTCATGAACGCCGCGGATCCGGTCGTCCAGATCGACGGCCTTGTGAAGCACTACGGCAAAGTCGAGGCCGTCCGCGGGATCGACCTGCGGGTCGCGCGGGGCGAGGTCTTCGGCTTTCTCGGTCCCAACGGGTCGGGCAAGAGCACCACGATCCGCTGCCTGCTCGGGCTGTTACGGCCCACCGCGGGCAGGATTGGCGCCTTTGGCCTCGATTCGACCCGCGACGGGGTCGCGCTGCGGAGTCGGCTCACCTACGTACCCGGCGAACTGAGACTGCCTGACCGGCTATCCGGGATGGACTTTGTGGCCAGCATCGGCCGGTTGCGCGGCGGCTTCGATCCGGCACGCCGTGACCAGCTCGCCGAGCGACTTCGGCTGGATCTACACCGCCATCTGCGCGACCTCTCGAGCGGCAACCGGCGTAAGGTCGCCCTCCTGCTCGCGTTCCTCTTCGACGCCGAGTTGATCGTCCTCGATGAGCCGACAATCGGTCTGGATCCATTGATGCAGCGCGAGTTTCTGGCGATGGTGCGGGAGGCGCGCGCGGCCGGCGCGACGGTCTTCCTCTCCTCTCACTCGCTGAGCGAAGTCCAGAGGGCGGCCGATCGCGTGGCTATCCTGCGGGCCGGCAAGCTCGTGGCACAGGGCACTGTGGCGGAACTTCGAGGCCGCGCCCGCCAGCATATCGAGGTCTGGTTCGAAGAGGATCCGCCGGAGGCTGAGCTCAAGGCCTTGCCGGACATGGTCGATCCGGTCGTCGACGACCATCGCTTCACGGCGACCCTCTCGGGCTCCATCCAGCCACTGCTTGGCCTGCTGGCCAGCCATCGGGTCGGCTCGATGCTCGTCGAGGAGCCTGATCTCGAAGAGACGTTCCTCGATCTCTACGATGGAGAGACTGTATGAACGCGCGGATGCTCGAACTCGTTGCCGGACCGCTGCGCGCCATGCGGCGGGCGACGTTCTGGTGGTGTCTCGGCCTCGCGGCTCTGGTCGCCGCGACGATCTCCATCTGGCCAGCGTTCAAGGGCTCGTCGGGCCTCTCTCAGGCCATCGATCAGTTGCCAGCGGGAGTGGTTCAGGCGTTTGGCCTTGCGGACTTCGGGACCCCGGCGGGCTTCCTGCGGGCCAATCTGTACGACTTCTTCGTGCCCCTCCTGATCGTCATCGCGGCGGTGGTGCTGGCGAACGGTCAGACGGCGAGCGAGGAGGCCAGCGGCCGGCTCGAGCTGTATCTTGCTCAACCTATCGACCGCCGAGCGGTCCTCCTCGGGCGGGCAATCGCTGCGCTGGTGGCATTGGCGGTGATCACCGTGGTCCTGCTAGTCGTCCAGCTCGGCGCCGACGCGG
>PMIQ01000075.1:6346-6853 GCA_003157175.1 Chloroflexota bacterium | reverse complement strand
CGACGGTCCGGGCTCGACTCAGCGTGGCCAGCGGCAGCGCCGAGTGCGTTTCCTCTTCGCCCAGGGCCACGCCGATGCGCCGCTCGCCAAGGTCGATGCCGAGCACGCGGCGCGGCCGCGGCGGGCCGCCGGGCTCGCCTCCGTTGCCGATCACGGAGTGGCCGTCGGGCTCGTCCCGCTCGAAGCAGTTGCACCCGACGTCGGGGCAGGACTCGGCGAAGGCGTCCCAGACGGGAGGGACGACGGCACTCCAGTCGGGGTCGCAAGCCCCGTCGGCGTCGCAATTCCCGTGGGCGTGGCAGGTTGCGTCGGCGTCGGCAGGCGAACAGGCGCGGGCGTCAGGGGCGCGACCGGGGCGGGCGCAACTGTCGGCCTGACCAGGCTCACCTCTATTCGGAAGTCGAACCCGGAGATCGTCGACACCCAGAACGGGGAGATGGAGACCTGCGCGACGCCGTACTGGGCCAGGTAGGTCTTTGCCTCCGCCGCGGACTTGCCCTTGATCGC
>PMIQ01000075.1:941-6338 GCA_003157175.1 Chloroflexota bacterium | reverse complement strand
CGAACGGTCGAGAGATCGGCCGTCGTGGCGGTTTCCGTTCCCGTCGCGGCAAGATCGAAGCTCGACACGCCCTGGTTCAGGAGCGTCGCCGGATCGGGGTCGAAGGTCGGGTCGCCTAGGTGGGCAGTCCCGGGGAACAGCTCGAAGCCGGCCGCGACGGACGACGGGTCGGCCATCTTCGCCTGCGCGGCCGAGTCGAGTTGCTTGGCCAGGCTGGCTTCGGCGGCGTCGATGTCGGATTGCTGCACGAACGGCGTCGCGGTGTGCGTACCGCCGGTCGTGGCCTTCTTGTTGGACACCTGGTTCGGCACTACGAGGTCCGACGCCAGCCAGGCGGGCACGTTGACGATGGCCCCGGCCGCGACATTTCCCGAGAGCCCCTTCTTCACGGCCGTGACCGCCACGTCGGCGGTTGAAGGTGTGAAAGTGGTACCGCCGGTGACAACCGCCTTCGGCACCGTGACCGCGGAAGTCGTCGCGAACGCAATCTTGGCGGCGGTCTCGACCTGGGTCCCGGCCGGGATTTGCACCACAAGGCCGGTGTTCCCACTCGTGAACGTGACCGTGCCTGTGGCGGTCGTCTCCACGACGTTCTGGCCCGTCGCGCCGAAAGTGTCACTAGCCTGCACCGCGAAATCCCTCGCAACCCCCGGAACCGTCAGCGTCGAATCGTTGGGAGAGCCGATGGCAGGATCCACCTTGATCGTCAGGTTCAGCGGCCCGACCGGCTCTTCCTTCAGCGTCAGGACAATGCTCGCGCTCGGCAACAGCAGAAAAGCCCCGACGCCTCCCACGAGAAGCACAGCGACGATCCCCACCGCCAGCCAGCGAATCGCACCGGAGCCAAACCGCCGACGGGGTTGCGTCGGCGGCTGGCCCGGCCCGACGGCCCGCCGCGCGCCGGCCACACCCGCGACTCTGGCCGTCCGCGCGCCGCCCGGTTCGACCGTGCCGGCCGGCTCGTCCAAGGCATCCGAAACCGCGCCCAGACCCGCCGCCTTGACGCCGGCCGGCTGGGCATTCTCGGCCTTCTGGTAGTCGGCAACGCTGGCAAAGACGGGCAGCTCGGCCGTCTGGGCCAGCGACCGGACCGACGCGTCGGCGGCGATGATCGACAGCTGCCGCCCGCGATGACGAGCCTCGCGGGCGAGGAGGCGGAAGTTGATCCGCGACGTCGCCAGGCGCGACCCGCCCTGGATGACCAGGGCGATGCGCACGTCGCCGGAGTCCCGGATTCGCGCAGCCGCAGATGTGATCTCGTCGTCGACGTCGATGTAATAGATCGCCATGCCGCTACATCTTCATCGCTCGGAGCACCCGGCGCAGAGCTACGTCCAGCGGATCCTCGTTGGTCTGGAGTTCGATCGCTTGATAGGCGAGGCCGAGAGGTGTCACATCCTGCTGGTCGACGAGTAGATGCGTTCCGTCTCTTATCCGCTCGACCTGAGCGGGAGACATGACCATGACCTCCGGCGGTCGGCTAAACGGCAGACGCTTCCAGAACTCCTCGCTGCGCAACACCGCGCCGATCTCCGGCAGATGCGAGCCGCCGCCGCACATGAAGACCCGGCTCGGCAGCAGATCGCCCTCGGCAAGCTCCTCCAGGACCAGTTCCACGCCGGCCGACCAGATCGCTACGTCGTCGGCCACGATCTTGGCCACTTCGGCGCGGTTGGCCAGCTTCGCACCCTTCGCGTAGTCGACCTTGATCTCCTCGGCGCGTGGGAACGGCAGATCGAGATGGTCGGCGATCGATTTCGTGAAAGCGCGGCCGCCGAGAGCGAACATTCGCGTCCCCTCGATGCCGCCGTGGCGAACGAGGGCAACGTCGGTCGTGCCCCCGCCGATGTCGATGAAGAGCGCCCCGGACTGCTGCACCTGCTCGCTGGCCAGCACGCGGGCCACGGCGTACGGCTCGGCCACGACCTCCAGCAGCTCCAGGTCCAGCTGCTCGGCGACGCTCTGCAGCGCACCCAGGTGGATCAGCGGCGCGAAGGCGTTNNAAGATGCTGATCTTGACGTTGCGGCCCTTGAAGCCGACCGGGTTCACGACCGGATAGCCGTCGATCTGGGCCCCGGTGACGGCGGCATGGACCAGCCGGACGTCGACCTGGGGCAGGCCGGTCTCCCAGGTGATCGCCCGCTCCGCTTCGCGCAGCGCGTCGTGCTGCACGCCATCGATTAGCTTCTGCAGCTCGGCGGTCGTGATAGGCGTGGCGGGGCGTTTGCGTTCGTGCGAACGGGCCGTCGTGAAGCCCTTGACCAGCTCACCGGCGATCCCGATGACGCACTGCGTCGGTCGGAAGCCGGCCATCTCCTCGGCTTCCTGGAGCGCCGTCTGACAGTTGTCCACGACGGCGTTAATGTCGGTCACCGTGCCCGACTGCATATGAGCGAGGCCCTGGCGCTTGCGACCGACGCCCCGCACCGTGCCCAGGCCGGCTCCGTCGATGTCGAAGACGAGCGCCTTGGCGAACTCCGTGCCGATGTCCAGCGCCGTGCAGGCAGCCAGCGCCGACGCCTCTTCGCGGCCCCAGATCTTACGCCAGAAAGCCACGGCCGCTCCCCTAGCTGTTCTCTACTTGCCTGCCGTTCTAAGTGTATCCGCGATCGCGGCCAGCGCGGCAACCACACCATCCCGGCGCGTTCCCATGCCCTGAGCCATCTCCGGGCGGCCGCCGCCGCGACCATCCATCGGGTTCATGGCCACCTTCACCAGCTCGACGGCCGATATGCCCCGCTCGACCATGTCCGGGCTGACGGTCACGAAGATCTGCGGCGCGTCGGAGTCGAAGGCAACCGCGATCACGCCCGAACTCATGACGGCCCTGATCTCCTTGGCGAAGGCCTTCCACTGCTCGGTCGAATCGAACGCCGCCGAATGCGCGACGAGCCTGACTCCGGGCGCGACTTCCTCGGCGGCGGCGACCAGCCCGGCGGGCTTGGGGAGCCCGCCGCCACCAGCCTTGAGACGGCGGCGGACCTCGCGCAGCTCATCCTGGAGAGCGGCGACGCGCTCGGGCACCGCGTCCACGGACGTGGCCCCGATCTTATCCGCGATCCGCTCCAAAAGGTCCGTGCGGGCGCGAAGCAGAGCATCGGCGCCGTCGCCGGTGACCGCCTCGATGCGGCGCGTGCCCGCCCCGATGCTGCGGTCGGCGGTGATCACGAAGCTGCCGATCTGGCCGGAGGCCGAACAGTGCGTGCCTCCGCACAGTTCCAACGAGTAGCCCTCGACCCGGACGGTCCGGACCTTCTCGCCGTACTTCTCGTCGAAGAACGCATCCGCGCCGGCCGCGATCGCGGCAGCCATGGGCTGCACGACGGTCGTCACGGGGCGGTCCTCGCGCACTATCCGCCGGACATCGTCCTCGATCGCGGTCTTCTCCGCCGCGGTCAGCGGCCGATCCAGCGGATAGTCGAAGCGGAGGTAGTCGGGGGCCACGAGCGAGCCGGCCTGGTGGGCGTCAGGGCCGACGACGTTGCGCAGGGCCCGGTGCAGCAGATGCGTGGCCGTATGGTTGCGCATCGTGCGGGCCCGCCGCTCGGCGTCCACCTGGGCGGTGACCGTCTCTCCGACCCGGAGCCGCCCGTGGAGCCGGCCGCGATGGACGAACAGACCCGCGATCGGCTTCTGCGTGTCGTCGACGGTGAAGAGCGCACTTCCGCCGCCGGCCTCGAGCAGCTCGCCCCTGTCCCCGACCTGGCCGCCGCCCTCGCCGTAGAAGGGAGTGGCGTCGAGCACAACCTCGGCCTCGCCGTGGCCGGTCAGCTCCTGATACTCCATGCCGTCGCGAAGGATCGCCACGATCCGCCCCTCGGCTGTCGTGGCATCGTAGCCGAGGAAGCGCGTCTCACCGGACCGCCGCTGGATCGCCTGATAGAGATCGCCCAGCTCGGCGTGGCGCGCCAGCTCAGCCTTGGTGCCCTTGCGGCTTCTTGCCTTCTGCTCGGCCATGGCGGCCACGAAGCCTTCGCGATCGACCCGGACGCCGTACTCGGCGGCCATGTCGACGGTGAGATCGACCGGGAAGCCATACGTGTCGTGGAGGCGGAACGCAACGTCGCCCGGCAGCACCGGCGTGTCCTCAGGCAGTGACTCGGGCCGCCGGCCGATGGTTCGCTCGGTCTTGGTCAGCGGCGCCAGCGCGGCCTCGAGGTGGCTCGTGCCCGTCTCCAGGGTGCGAGCGAACTGAGTCTCCTCCTGGTGGATCACCTTCAGGATCCTGGCACGCTGTTCGTCCAGATACGGATAGGCGCCCTTCATCACGTCGATCACGACACCCGCCGTCACGTCCATGAACGGCTCACGTCGGCCCAGGAGGCGCCCGTGTCGCACGGCGCGGCGGATGATGCGGCGCAGGACATAGCCGCGGCCGTCGTTGGCGGGCGCGACGCCGTCGGCGACCAGGAACGTGACCGCGCGAGAGTGGTCGGCGATGACCTGGTAGCTGAACCGCTCCGCCTCGAACACTTCCGGGTCGTGGCCCAGCAGCTCGCGCATGGCGGTGTGGATCGGCGTGAAGAGATCGGTGTCGTAGTTGGTGGAGACCTGCTGGATGACGCTTGTCAGGCGCTCGAGGCCCATGCCTGTGTCGACCGACTTCATCGGCAACGGCACGCGCGTACCGTCGGCGCGCTGTTCGGACTCCATGAACACCAGGTTCCAGACCTCGAGCCAGCGCGGGCAGTGCTCGGAGTGGTCCGGCAGGCAGTGCGGCCCCTCGCTCAACTCCGCGCCCCGATCGAAGTGGATCTCGGAGCACGGACCGCACGGTCCCGTCTCGGCCATTCGCCAGAAGTTGGCCTCATCGCCGGCATCGACGTTCCCCCAACGGGCGATCCGCTCGGGCGGCAGGCCGATCTCCTCGCGCCAGATCCGATATGCCTCGTCGTCGTCCCTGTAGACGGTCGCCGCCAGCCGCTCTCCGGGGATCTGGTAGACCTCGGTCAGGAGTTCCCAGGCCCAGTGGATGGCATCGCGCTTGAAGTAGTCGCCGAANNCCCAGCATCTCGAAGAAGGTGTGATGGCGCGTCGTGCGCCCCACCTCTTCGAAGTCGTTGTGCTTGCCGGCCACCCGCAGGCAGCGCTGATAGTCCGTCGCGCGGACGTAGCTGCGCTTCTCGCGCCCGGTCAGGACGTCCTTGAACTGGACCATCCCCGAGTTCGTGAAGAGCAGCGTCTGATCGCCCGCCGGCACGAGCGATGCGCTCGGTACGACGGTGTGACCGCGCTGGGCAAAGAACTCGACGTAGCGGCGGCGCACCTCGGCCGCGGTGAGGTAGGGAATCGGCAAATCAGGCATCGCCGCTAACGGTACCAAACACGAGGCCGCCCGGGCGAGCGGAGCTTCGTCAGGTCGGTACTCGACTGAAGAATTGCCGGCGGACGGCTCC
>PMIQ01000075.1:0-910 GCA_003157175.1 Chloroflexota bacterium | reverse complement strand
CGGCTCCTCCGCGGCAGGCGCCGGGCCGAGAACCGCGATCACGGCCACGAACCCGATGCCGAGCCAGGCGACCACGGAAGCGGAGATGATGTGGAAGTCCCCGACGCGTAGCGGATCGACGCCGAGCCGTCCGCCGATCGCATCCCCCGCCCACGCCCCGAGGATCGCGGCGCAGGCCACCAGCACCGTCCGCCCGCCGGCCCGCCCCTGCAGGAAGACGAACAGCGCGGCGTGGAAGAGCCCGACCAGGACGGCCAGCACGTGCGCGGGACCGAGAGCCACTCGACTCCTCATGGGGTGGGCGCCGCTCTGCGGCGACGTCGGCGTGAGTATAGGAGCCCGCCCCCGGGGCACGCGGTCAGGCGCCGGTCGAATCGTCGCTGCGAGCTATCCGCCCGCCGCCCAGGACCTCATCCACGCGATAGAAGACCGCGGCCTGGCCCGGTGCGGCAGCCCAGACCGGATCGTCGGTCTCGACCGCCCAGCGACCGCCGCCCAGAGGCGCGATCGTGCCCGCGACCGCGCTGCCCCGGTGACGGATCTGGACCTCGGCTCGAAACGGCGCCTCGCCATCGGGCGGTCCGCCGGCGACGAAACGCATCTCCTCGACCTCGAACCGGCGGGTCTCGAGATCCGCCCGGCGGCCCAGGCGGACGGTATTGGCGCCCGCGTCTATCTTCCACACGTAGCGCGGTTCCCCGAGCGCCACGCCGATGCCCTGACGCTGCCCCACCGTGTACGCAGCGGCACCGAGGTGCTCGCCGACATCGCGGCCGTCGACATCGATGACCGGCCCCGGCTCGGCCTTCCAGCCGGCTCGCTCGCGCAGAGCTTCCCGGTAGTCGCCGCGCGGCACGAAGCAGATCTCCTGGCTGTCGCGCTTCTCGGCCGTGGCCAGCCCCAACGAGCG
>PMIQ01000169.1 GCA_003157175.1 Chloroflexota bacterium | reverse complement strand
CCAGCCCGACGCGCCGGGCAGGTTGATGTCGAGCAGAACTACCGTCGGGCGGAAGCCGGAGCGGACGAGATCGAGAGCCTCCTCCGCCGAGGCAACCGCTCGGGCGTCGTGTCCGCGAGCCCGAAGGTGCCGGATGACGATGCCGGCCAGGGCGCCGTCGTCCTCGACGAAGAGGACCCGCGCCGAGTCAGCCATTTGGCGCCGCCGCTCCGCCACCGGCGGCCGGACCGTCCGCCGCCGGTCGGCCCATCACGCCGACGCGGAGATCGCCGCTGTCATCCTCCGGCCAGAATGAGGCCTCG
Organism: Chloroflexota bacterium; assembly: GCA_003157175.1. GTDB lineage: Bacteria > Chloroflexota > Limnocylindria > Limnocylindrales > CSP1-4 > Fen-1039. Next base: position 4,862 of record PMIQ01000169.1, on the reverse strand, counting down.
AGCGTGACACCCTGACTGGCGGCCGAGTTTCTCAGACTTTGGGCCAGCTGCCGGCCGAACCGCAGGCCCGTGAGCGTAATGCTCGTCGCCACGCCCGAGTGGACGAGCGCGATCGAGGCCCGCACGTCGGCGACTTCGCTGGCGAGGCGCTCCGCAGCCGGATCGCGTGTCGTTGCCCTGTTCTCTTCCATGGCCCCAGCATCGGCCCAGGGGCCAAGAGGCCGGGGACTGTCGAGAGCGGGAACCGCTAAACACCGTCTAAACGACTCGACCCCGTGTGTGCATGGGCGCGTCCGCGCGTGACTCCGCGCCGACGCTCCCGACGAACGATTCGACCAGCTGGCGGACGATCGCCGGGCCGATGCCCGCTCCGCCGCGCGCAATGGCGCGAGACTTCTCGACACTTGTCAGCCGATGTCTCGGATGACGGCGGTGCCGCCGATCACGTCCTGCCAGCCGCGTTTGCGAGCGTCGAAGGCGACCCAGATGACGCCGATGTAGACGCAGGCGAAGGCGACGCACAGGCCGACGAAGCGCAGGGTGGCGTGACCCCAGGTGATCTTGCCGCCGTCCGCATTTCGGACGACACGCAGACCGCACAGCATCATCCCGATCGTGCGACCGGCGATGCCCCAGAGGCCGACGAAGTAGGCAATCAACACGATCCCGGCAATCGCCTGGCCGGCCGCTCCGAGGGCCCAGATCAGGGCCCCGTCGATGATCGCGAGCAGGGCGATGTCGATCAGATAAGCGACTGCGCGGATCCAGAAACCACCGAAAGCCACGCCCGGCGCGGGCCCGGCGACTGTCTGTCGCGCGTCGGGTCGGCGGCTGACGGCCAGCACGAAGGCAATCGCCCCGACGGTTGCCGTCAGCGTCACTGCCAGCGTCAGGCCGAACGTTTGCAGGGGCGCGGTCGATGAGCCGGCGGCGGCCGCAGCCATGACGACCGACACAATGAGCCCCGCGGTTGCGCCCTGCCTGACGTTGACCTGATGCATGAGATCACTCGCGCTTGCCTGGCCGGGGAGATGCCCGCCGCGACTCCCGAACCTTCACGAGGAGCTTATGTTCCGGCCGGTCGCCGTTGCAATACGATCCTCTGCGCGTTTCGGTGGGTCGCCGGCCGAGAATCTCGACGGCTGCCAGAATGCGGTGGTGCAGATTGCTCGCCATCCCGTCCGGAGATGCCCGGGGATCGTCGTCGCGAGTTCGTCCGGCCGGCAGGCGCGGGGGCAGGCGCGGGGGCGCGGCAATGAACGGGCCGGGGCATGGACGGGGGCCACATGAGCCGCCGGAGGGACCGGAGGGGCCGGCGCCTCGGGGCCGTTGCGGCAGGATCGTGCATCGCCGTCGCGCTGGTTGCCGGCGGCTGGTTCGCCGCGCATTCGGGCGGTTCGATGGCCTCGCCGGTGCCTTCGATCCCCGGTGTGGCAATCGCCACCGTGCCGAGCACGAGCCCGAGCGGCAGCCCATCGCCGACTCCTGCGCCGACCGCCGCGCCGGCCACCGTGGCGCCGACGCCCAGCTTTCCCATCGTGGACAGCTGCGATCCGTCGTCGGTCCCCAGCGCCAAACCGGTGGCGGGGACGGGGAGTGGCAAGGCCAGCACCTTCGCCCTGCACGTGCCGATCATCGAGTATCACCGGATCGTGCCCACCGCTGAGGCCGGTAATTCTCTGCCCGGCCTGGTCGCCTCACCGACCGCGTTCTCGGCACAGCTCGACGCTTTGAAGGCGGCGGGCTGGCACACCATCACGATGGCGACGCTCGCAAACGACCTGGACGCGCACAAGACGCCGCCGGCCAGGACCTTCGTGATCACGCTGGACGACGGCTGGGATGACGGCTACACGTATGCGCTGCCGATCCTCGAGCGGCACGGCTTCGTGGCGACATTCTTCGTCATCGGCAGCCGCATCGATCGTCAGGGCTTCCTGACTTCCGATCATCTGCAGGCGCTCGTGGCTGCCGGTGACGAGATCGGCGACCACACCATGGACCACGTCAGTCTGTCCCAGAAGAGTGGCGCTACCTTGACCTACGAGATCGACGCGGCTGCCGCTCGGATCGCCCAGGTCACCGGCTACTGGCCCGAGTCTCTGGCATATCCCTACGGCGGCGTGAACGCCCGGGCCGAGGCCGGAGTCGCGGCCTGCCAGGGGCTGCGGATCGCGGTCATCGAAGAGCCTACGGCGCCCGAGAAGCCAGCCGCCAGCCAGTCCCCGGCCGCGAGCCGCGCGCCCGGCTCGACCGCGAAGCCCACCGCCAGGGCGCCTCTGGTTTCGGTGCCCACGGCGCTCGAGACGTGGACCAACCGCTGGGCGGTCCCGCGAGTCAGGGTCTGGACCACCACGGTTCCCGCGAGACTGGTAGCCGAGCTGGCTCTGCTGGAACGGGCCTGAGTTCCGGTTGCGGCCAGGCGCTCCGTCCGAATCGGTTCGCCTCCCACCGGCACTCCCTGCCACTGCTCCGTGCCGGCCAGGACGAGCGATGGCCCCTGGCGCTTATCCAGGGGCCATCAGCTCTCATTGGCGGGCGGGGCTACTTGCCCTTCTTATCCTTCTTGTCCTTCTTCTTGTCAGCCAAGCTGGTCTCCTAACGGCGGGTCGAAACTCTCACAGTGTAGGCCCGTCGGATTCGGTCTCCCGCCACGCGAACCAGGCCGACTATTGACCCTCGCGGAGAGCATTCGCGGCACTCAGAGCGACGGCGCCTGGTGTCCGAACAACCTGGTCGTCGACTCGGTGGTGACGACGCCCACGGCGTTGCTAACCAGCGCCGAGTTGCCGGGGGTGGATTCCGGCGGGCAGCCCGGAGGCGCGCCGGCGCCCAGCAGAACCTCTGTCCGGGGCGCTTATCGCCCCACCTCGAGCCTGATGTCCGGCGACGGGCGCTCGGTCTTGATCCGAACGGAACGTCCGAGGAGCATGCCCAGCAAGTCGACGAACATCCCGACACTCGCAACCTTCGGCAACGTCCGTTGGATCGTGCGGACCTGGTCGGCGGAGAGCGGTTCCCGGGTGACGACATGGAGATGGAGCTGGTGCCACTCGAACGTCGCGACGCTCTCTGCAGCCGCGACGATGCTGACGGTCTGACTCGGATCGGCCATGCGTGCTCCTCTTCGACTCACAGTATGCGGCCCGCCTTGCAGTGGAAATAGCCGAACATCCGATCTCACCTACCGCAACCCGTTCACCTCGGGGGAGAGACCCTAAGAGCCTGTGAACGAAAGATCCCGATTGGGATGGCCCATTCGTGCCAGAGAATCTGTCACGGGCGTCGGCCAACCTCCGGCTCATGGCAGCCCCTGAGCAGGGTGGGGCGAACTCCCCGATCCTGCCCCAAGAGACTAGAAGCCGCCTCCGATCAGGCCAGCTCTGACCCGTCTTGCCGCTATGCCATCATGCCGGTATGATGGCAATCATGGCGACGAAGAAGAAAGTGACCCTGTACGTCGATGCGGACGTGATGCGGGCAGCTCGAGTTCGCGCAGCCCGCACGGAGAAGCGCGACTCGGAAGTGGTGGAGGAGGCGCTGCGCGCCTACCTTGGCTTCGACGTACTCGCGAGCGTCTGGGCCCGTTCCGGTCTGAGCGAGGACGAGGCGATGCGTCTCGCGGTCGAGGAAACCCACGCGGTCCGGGCCGAGAAGCGTGCCTCGCGCGGTTCTTGACACCAACGTCCTCGTTTCGGCGCTGATCAGTCCGGGCGGTCCCAGCGCCGCGCTCCTGCTCGAGCTGCGCGCCGGCGCCTTCGAGCTCGTCGTCTCGCCGATCCTGTTGGCCGAGCTTGGCGATGTTCTGGGGCGCCCAAAGTTCCGCCCCTATGTCACCGCGGCCGAAGCCGCCGCATACAAGGAACTCATTGGCCACGAGGGAACGATCCACGACGACCCGCCGCCGGGCGAGGCGCCGCTCGGCGCTGACCCGGACGACGAGTATCTGCTCGACCTAGCGCGTGCCGCGGCCGCGGACGTGTTGGTGTCTGGCGACTCGCACCTGCTTGTTCTACGGGACGTCGTCCCGGTCATGACTCCCGCCGAGTTCCTGGCTAGCCTGGCCAATCGGTGAGGCAGTCGAACAGTCGGCCACAGATTCAGCCGAGCGCCCTCGGGAGTCTCGCCAAGCGGGGATCGTGCGGGCGGAGTCAGTGAGGGTAGGCCGCAGAACTACCTGAATGGTCGGGGCGAGAGGATTTGACCCGGCGGTTCCCAAGTGCCAGATCGTGGTGCCGCCCTGGGTCGTGGACTCCCTGGCAGCGGCGGCTTAGGCAAGGTTTTTGGATCGCGTGTGGGGTGACGTGTGGGGTGCCAATCCCCGGCCAGCCGTCACCGACCCTCACGACCGAATAGTGGCACGCGAGTGCCGGGACTCGATCATCAAGGTTACGGCGAGAACGCCCACCCACAGCGAACAACCGGCAGCCAGGACCCGCTCGATCAGACCAACGGCTGGCATCCCGGGCAGATTCGATGAGAAGGCCAGCAGGATCCAGGCGACCGGGCAGATGACGCGGGCCGCGAACATGACTGGCTTGAGCTGCCGCCACCCGGGCAGAAGCTCGAGTCGATGCCACAGCGGGTACGGGAGGAAGGCAAGGACGAAGAACGCGAGGCCGGCGACGATCGCGTCCGTCAGACCGCCGGGACTCGCCAGCTGCGCACTGGCGGTGCAGCCGGCGTCGGCCAGTCGACAGGGGATCAGCGGAAAGGAGTTGCCCAGGGCCAGCAGGGAGAACGCCAGCAGCCATGGCGCATTCGCGGCGACCTTGCCGGCCCCGGCCAGAGCCGGTCGCAGGCCGAACAAGGCGAAGCCGAACCCGCCGAGGGCACCAAGGGCGAAGCAGGCGATCGGGAAC
>PMIQ01000042.1 GCA_003157175.1 Chloroflexota bacterium | reverse complement strand
AACGACCAGCTCTTCGGCCAGATCGCCTGGCTGATCCCGCTCGCGCTCATCTGTCTGGTGGCCGGCTTGTGGATGCGCCGCTGGGCGCACCGCGCCGACGCGGGCCTGGCGGGCTATCTGCTCTGGGGCGGCTGGTTCGTCGTGACGGCGGTCGTCTTCAGCTACATGTCGGGCATCATCCACAGCTACTACGCCGTGGCCCTGGCGCCGGCCATTGCCGCGCTGGTGGGTGCCGGCCTGGTGGATCTGTGGTCGGCCCGAGCGCGGATCTGGCTCGGCGGCATCGCCGTCGGGCTGCTCTGCCTCGGCTCGGCCTGGTTCGGTTCGACGTTGCTCGACCGTACGCCGAGCTTCGCCCCCGGTCTCGGGACGGCGGCAATACTGCTCGCGGCCGTCGCCCTGCTCGTGCTGGTGGTTGCGTCGCTGCCCTCGCTCGCCGAGGGCGCGGCCGTGAGGCGGCTCGCGGTCGGCGCGGCCGCGCTGGGCGTCTGCGCGACGCTTATCGCCCCGGCCGCATACGCGCTCGACACGACCGGCACGGCCTACGGTGGCGGCGACCCTCATCCGGGCCCGGGAACCACGGCTGGGCTTGCAGGTGGCTTCGGCGGCCCGAGCGGCNNATCGAGATCGCGACGGGCCTGCCCGTGATGGCCATGGGCGGGTTCACCGGCTCGGATCCGGCGCCGACGCTCGATCAGCTCAAGAGCTACGTCGCCTCCGGCAAGCTCCGGTTCGTGTTGACGGGCAGCGGCGGCGGCTTCGGGGGCGGCGGCGGCCAGAGCGGAAGCGACACCGGCGTCACCGCCTGGGTGACCGGCGCCTGCAAGGCAGTCAGCTATGGCGGTTCGGCCGGTCTCTACGACTGCGCCGGCGCGGCCGGCTGAGAGCCGGCCTTCCGGGCGGCGGCCGGGCCCATGACCGTAACCGTTCCGAAAGGCGCGGCGGTCCATGGTTCGGGCGCGCTCTCCGCGGCGCGGATCTGGCCAGTCTCGGTTCTCCGGGCCTGGCCCCGCACGCCCCGGCGGTACGATGAACGGGTGGTCGCTGCCGGACCTCGGCGGATGCCGCCCCAGACACTCGGTAGGGAGACTCGATGCGCGTGCTCGTGGCTGAGGACGATCCCGGCCTGCGCGAAGTCCTCGTCATGGGCCTGGAGGACCACGGCTATCAGGTCGACGCGGCCGAGCGCGGCGACGACGCCATCGACATGTTCAAGTTCTACGACTACGACGTCGCCGTCGTCGACTGGCGCATGCCCGGTGCTGAGGGGATCGAGGTCGTGGCGTGGGCTCGCAAGCACGGCAAACCAACGGCGATCCTGATGCTGACCGCCCGCGACGCCCCACCGGACCGGATCCGCGGCCTCGACGCGGGCGCCGACGACTACCTGGTCAAGCCCTTCGACTTCGGGGAGCTGCTGGCGCGGATCCGAGCGCTGCAGCGGCGGCCGCGAGGGGTGGACGCCCCCATCATCGCCCGCGGNNGAATACAACATCCTCGAGCTCCTGATGCGCCGCTCGCCGGCGGTGGTCGATCGAAAGGCGATGGCCGAGCACGCCTGGCGCGACGAGACCGACCCACTCGGCTCGAACGCGATCGACGTCCAGCTGAGCAGGCTGCGGGCCAAGCTGCCGGCCGCCGGGGTTCGAATCGTGACGGTCCGCGGCGCCGGCTACCGCCTGGAGGAAGCGTGAANNTCGCCTATCTGGTGATCGCGGTCGTTGTCGCGGTCGTTGTCACCAACAACCTCACGGCCGAGATCGATGGCCGCCTCGACCAGGCTCTCGCACCCGTTCCGGTCCAGGCCGGTTCGAATCAGCCCTTCGGGCAGGCCGGCTCGCCCGATCGCCCCTTCGGCCCGCCGGTTCTGATGTGGCGGACCAGCCCGGACGGCTCGGTTCAGAGCGTGAACACCTCGAACATCGACTTGCCGTCGGCCTACCGCCATGTTGTCGGGCCGGAAACCGTGTCGATCAGCGGTGTCGATGTCCGCATCCAGGGAGCGTCTCGAGGGTCCGANNGAGTTCGGCATCGGTTGCGCGCTCCTGATCGTCGTCTTCCTCGGCGCGCTGGCGGTCGGGCGGCGGGTGGCGCTGCCGATCGAACGGGCACGCCGCCGCCAGCTCGAGTTCACGGCCGACGCCTCGCACGAGCTGCGCACTCCGCTGTCGGTCATCGAGGCCCAGACGAGCCTGGCCCTGGCGCGAGAGCGCGACGCAACCTGGGATTCGAAAGCCTTCGGCCGGATCGACTCGGAGCTGCGGCGGACGCGCCACCTGGTCGACGACATGCTCTGGCTGGCTCGATTCGATTCGACCGGCGGGCAGCCCGACGCCGAACCGGTGGACGTCGGCGTCCTGGCCGCTCAGACGACCGACCGATTCGGGGCGGTGGCGGAGGCTCGCCGGCAGAAACTGACGGTCAGTGCCGCGGCGGGCGCGGAGGGCGCGATCGTGACCGCCCCGCCGGAGTGGCTCGATCGGTTGCTGGGCGTGCTGCTCGACAACGCCTGCAAGTACTCGCCGGAGGGCGGGGCCATCTCCGTCTCGGTGGCGGGGGAGGGGCGCCGCGTGCGCCTGACCGTCGACGATTCCGGGCCGGGCATTTCGGCCGAGGAGAGGGACCGCGTCTTCGATCGCTTCCACCGCGCGACGGACGCGCCCGGCGGCGCAGGCCTCGGTCTGGCCATTGCCGACGCCATCGTCCGCGCCACCGGCGGTCGCTGGACGATCGGCGCCTCCGCGGCCAGCGGCGCCAGCGTCTCCGTCAGCTGGCCGCGCTCGGTTTCGGGACGCCGCGAGCCGCACCCAGCCGACTAGATCGACGGTCAGGTGCGGCCGGCTCCCGCGACCGCCTGCTGCTCCGCTCCAAGACGTCTGGGGGCGAGTGGCCGCCTCGGGCCACTGTTCGCGGGCGGCGGCGGATGCGCGGCCCGGGCCGTGACGCCCGGCATGTACTCAGACTTGCCCCAGGTGGGAGTTATCGCAGATGAGATTGGCGACTGGTCTGGCGCGATCGCTCCGAGTAGCCCCGGACCGGTCACTGGCCGCTTTCCAAGCTCGCGCCCGAGCGTGGCTCGTGCGCCCTGGCGGTTCCACGCCGCAGCGCCACCCGACGAAGGGTCGCGGCAGGCCCTGACCGACGCGGGCCCGTCGACGACGCCGTCGGATCTGAACTACGAGGCCCTCCAGACCGGGCGTAATCCGTTCGAAAGCATGCGCGAACGAAGCTTTCGCCCATGAACGGAACCGCTGCCCTGCCGGCTCACCCCAATCGCCCTTCGCCAAAGGAGTGCAACAGATGACCACGCCCAATGCGGATCCCGGCAATGGCGCCGCCNNGCGCTGGTCGCCTTCGGCGGCGTCGGGTTCGCCGTGGGTCATGTCACGGGTAGCGGCCAGACCGGCACCGGCACCCAAGGCGGCCTGAGCGGTTTCGGCGCCAGTGCCAGCGGCGCTCCCGGCTTTGGCGATCGGGTCGGTTTGGGTGGCACCGCCACCATGACCGGCACCGTGGTCAGCGTCTCGGCCGACTCGATCACCCTGCAGCTGACCAGCGGCTCGGCCGTCACCATCGCCACCGGCTCGTCGACCACCTATCACAACCAGACATCCGGCTCGATCACGGATCTCGCAGCCGGCCAGACAGTCCAGGTGCAGACCTCGGGCGGCGCGAACGCAGCCCCGAACGCCAGCGCCAGCGCGGGCACGCAAACCACCCGGACGGCGACCGACGTCACGATCACTTCCTAGCTCCGCGGAGCCACGTCCTGCGGGTGCGGGCGATCCAGCAGGAGCGTTCGCACCCGCGCCACCATTAGCGGATTCCGGGCGCGCCTACGGCCCCTCGACGGGCGTGCGGCAGGCCGACCCCCGCCGGCCGAGCGCTCAGATGCGGCGGACGACCACCGATCCGGACGCGTCATCCCACCACGTCTGCTTGCGCGGGTTGTCGTTGGCCATGGCGGCGGCGATGATCGCGGGGAACACGATGACCTGGCATACGAGCCAGAGGAAGTATCGAACCGTCGTCATCCCGATGCCGAGCGACGAGCCGTCTCCCGCCCGAACGACCCTCAAGCCCAGCGCGCGCTGGCCGAGCGTGTTTTGGAAGGCCCACCAGCACGTGGGGTGGTAGGCGAGGAAGAAGATGAACCAGACCAGGTAGGTCGCCGACGCGCCCGTCGAATAGATCGTCCGCTCATAGTCCCCGTAGTTGTAGTACTGAATACCGAAGGCGCCCGCCACGATGGCCGCAACGATCAGCGCCACGAACATCACGACGGCGTCGATAACGAGGGCCCCGAAACGGGGCCCGATTCCTCCCCAGACCAGGCCGGGTGCGGGGCCGAACTGGATCGGCGCGCTCGGCCAGTTGGCCGCCGGATAGCCGAAGCCGGTGGGGCTGGGGGGCGGCCAGTACCCCGGCATGTAGCTCGGAGCGGGCGCATAGCCCGGCTGAGGAGCGAACCCTGGGGCGGGTGGCTGCTGCGGCCACGAACCCGGCGGGTACGCGGGCGCGGTCGGATAGCCCGGGGGCGGCGGGTACCCCGGAGCGGGCGGGTACCAGGGGGCTTGCGGATAGCCGGCCTGTGGCTGCGCGGCCTGAGGCTCGAAGCTCGGCGCAGCCGGAGTTGGCCCCGCCGGCGCCGCCGACCAGGAGGGCGTCTGGTCCGTGCCTGGCGCGGGGATCGGTTGCTGGGGCGGCAGATTCTGCTGCGGCGGCAAGGCCGAGGACGGCCAGGAGTCGGCTGAAGGTTGGGGTTGCGGATCAGCCGGCCCGGCGCCGGATCCCTCGTCCTGACCGTCCGTGGCCATTCCCGCTCCTTCGCGATTCCCCGGCGGGCCACCGCGATCCGGCTTGTTGGGTCGCGGATCGGGTCGGTTCCCGCGCCGTCTGCGCGGCCGATCCCAATCGTAACAGCGCGACCGGGCTCGACGAGGGCATTCAGCGCGCCCGCCAGGGCGCCCGCCGCCGCGTCTCGTTCAGGACCGATTCAGCCCATTCCCGCACACTGCCGGCAAATCGCAGCTCCTGGATTGATGAGATGAATCGTACGGGCGTGAGACGGCTCTTCTGGTTGATTATCGGGATTGCCGCTCTGGCGGTGGTCGGGGTCGTGGCCTACTACCTGGGCCTCGGCGCGAACCACGGGGCGGCCCACGCCGCCTTCGGCCCGTTTCGCGGTAACTACGCCTATGGGCTCGGGTTCGGGGCCGGCCCGTTCGGGCTGCTGGCGGCGGTCCTGTTCGGCTTCGTCCTGGTGTGGCTATTCGTCGCCCTGATCTCCGGGCCGGCCGGCGGGCCCCGGCGCGCGTCGACCGACCCCGCCGGCGTCGACAGACTCCGCGAGCTCTCGGAGATGCACGACAAAGGCTCTCTCAGCGACGAGGAGTTCACGGCGTCGAAGCGCAGGTTGCTCGGGCTCTGAGGGCCCTGATCCGAGGCCCAGCGGACGGTCCGCCCCCCGGGAACTTCCTTTCGCCACCGAATATCCTGAGCGCCAGCGCCGCGCACCGGTGCGGTCGCCCGGATTGTCGTCCCAGCGGAGGAGGAGTCCCGTGTCCGGCTTCAAGGCGTTCCTGCTCAAGACCAATGCCCTGGCTCTGGCCGTCGGCGTGATCATTGGTGTGGCGATGGGCAACGTCGTCAACTCGCTGGTGAACGACCTCATCATGCCGCCCATCGGCATGGCTCTCGGCAACCTGGACTTCTCGCAAATGAAGATCGTGCTCAAGGCGACTGGTGATCCAAAGACCGAGGTGGCGATCCGCTACGGCAACTTCATCAACATCGTCATCGCCTTCGTCATCGTCGCCCTGGTGGTCTATGTGGTCACGTCCCTGCTGCTGCGGGCCGCGCCCGAGGATCCCAAGCCGCCGACCAAGACCTGCCCGTTCTGCAAGGAAGCCGTTCCGGCCGACGCCACCAGATGCCGGGCTTGCACCAGCGCCATCTGAAGAGCGGTCGAGCGCGCAGTTCAGCCACGGCATCTGTCCCGAATGTGCCGAGCGCTACTTCCCGGGGGTTCTGGCCGAACCGTAGCCGAGTGCCGCCGGCCCGCAGCCAGATCGATCGATCGGCCGACGCCCTCAGCGAACCTGGAAGGAGCGCTTGGCCAGACCGAGCCAGTAGCCCTCGATCGTGAACCGGGGCGCCTCGCCGGGCTTGGTGGCCGCGCCCAGGGCGACGAAGAGCGGCGCGAAATGCTCGACCGTTGGATGAGCGTACGGCATCCCGGGCGCTCGATTGCGAAAGTCGAAGAGGGCGTCGAGGTCGCCGCGGCGGAGGGTCTCGGCGGCCCAGAGATCGAACTCAACCGACCATTCGGGGGCGCCCGGCCGGCCGTCCCAGTACTCGTGGACGAATGGCAGGCCGTGGGTCATGAACCCGCTGCCCATGATCAGCACGCCCTCGTCGCGCAGCGGGGAAAGCCTCCGACCTAGCTCGAAGAGGTGCGCCGGCGCCAGGTCGGGCATCGAGACCTGGAGGACCGGGATGTCGGCCTCCGGGTACATCGGGATAAGCGGTATGTAAGCGCCGTGGTCCAGGCCGCGGTCCGGCCGCTCCGCCACTTCTTCGCCGGGCGGCATCAGGGCCTTGACCCGAGCCGCGAGATCGGGCGCGCCGGGGGAGTCGTAACGGACGCGGTAGTAACGCTCGGGGAAGCCGTAGAAGTCGTAGACGAGAGGCGTCGGCGTGGTGGCCCCGAGCGTCAGCGGCGCCGACTGCCAGTGGGCGCTGACGGTCAGGATGGCCCGGGGCCGTGGCAGTGCCCTGGCCCAGGCCGCGAGCTCGACCGGCCACGTCTCGTCGTCGAGCAGCGTCGGCGCGCCATGGCCGAGATAGAGGGCCGGCATGCGGCCGGGTTGAGACGCCTCTGGCTGCTCGGTCGCAGGTCCCGTGGCGGTCGCGGCCGGAGCGGCGGATGGCTTGTTCGAATCAGGCACCGGGAAGCACCGTGGCCGCGGTCGGGCAACCGGCCTCGGCCTGCATTCGGTCGTGGAGCGTCGTGAGCAGCCGGAGAAGCGTGCGCCGGTCCTCGGCGGTCAGCGCATCGAAAAGGCCGGCAATCGAAGCCTGATAGGCTTCGAACTGGGCGGCGACGCGCTCGGAGCTGCAGGTCAGCTCGACGAGCGTGACCCGGCGGTCGGTGGAGTGGGGGACGCGCCGGACCAGGCCCTCGGCCTCGAGCCCATCCACGAGGGCGGTCACGTTGCGAGGCGTGACGGTCAGCTGATCGGCCAGATCCGCCATCTTCTGCGGCCCAAGGCAATGGACGGCGTAGAGCAGCCGCAGGCGCGGCACGCTCGCTCCGGCCTGGAAGGCCTTCCGGCTCTCCCAGCGCTCGAACGTGTCAACGAAGGCGGCGGTCTGGACGGCCAGCGCCGTAACCGCGAAATCGGAGTCGCCGGCTGGGGCCGCGACCCGGCCCATCCCACCGGGCGTGCCCGTCTCGGGAGATGCTGTAGACATTCACTATCTTCCTTGGTATTGTTGCCTCGGCAATGTTACCACGGGTAACGATGGACCCATACATCATATCGAACGGAACTAACTCGACAAGAACCGCCACATGGTCGTCGCCACGTCGAGACGGAGCCCGACGAGGGCGAGGTTCCGCTCGTCAGTGGAGACAGGAAGAACATCGACATGACCATCACAGAGAACAAGCCGATCGAGCGCTTGCCGGTCAACGAGGCGTTCGCCAGCGTGGCGGGCGGGGCAGCTGTCGAGCGGGCCGCCGAGGCGCTGCGCGCTCACGGGATCGATGTCCGAATCGTCGATGACGCCGCCCAGGCCCGCGACCTCCTGCTCAGCCTGGTGCCGGAAGGTGCCGAGGTTGGCGAGGGCGCTTCGGCGACGCTCGATCAGATCGGCGTGACCGAAGTCATCGAGAAGAGCGGCCGCTACGACGCAATTCGCCCCCGAACTCGTTCCATGGATCGGGCGACGCAGATGCGCGAGATTCGCAAGCTCGGAGCTGCGCCCGACTTCCAGATCAACAGCGTCGCCGCCGTGACCGAGGATGGCAAGATGGTGGTCGCTTCGGCGTTCGGTAGCCAGCTCGGGCCGATTGGATTCGGCGCGGGTCGCGTGATCCTGGTGGTCGGTGCGCAGAAGGTCGTTCCCGACCTGGCCACGGCTTTCCGAAGGATCGAGGAGTACTCCTATCCGATCGAGGACGCCAAGATGCAGACGGCATTCGGCCGGCATAGTGCGATCAACAAGCTTCTCGTGGTCAACGCCGAAGCCGCCCCCGGTCGAACCACGGTAATCCTCGTGCGGGCTGCGATCGGGGTCTGAGCGCCGGGAGCGCAAGGGATCGCCGGCCGCGCCGCGCGGCCCCGACGCAGGTGAAGCCGCTCGCCACCTGGCCGCGGTAGTTGCGACTGAATCTCACTAGTGCTATCGTTCGCCCCGGCGGAGACGAGATCTGAGCAGGGGTTCCACAGTGAGACTCAGTCGCACAATGGCGATGGTTCTGGCGGCGGCCACGCTCCTGGCCGGATGCGCCGGTCCGTCGACGAGCGGCGGCTCCAACGGCAAACTGACCGTGGTGACGACCACGACGGTTTTCGCGGATCTGGTCTCGAACGTCGGCGGCGACCTTGTTTCCGTCACCAGCATCGTGCCCAAGAACGCCGACGTCCACACCTTCGAGCCCCGACCGGCCGACGTGCGCACCGTCAGCAGCGCGAAGCTGCTGGTCATGAACGGGCTCGGCCTGGACGACTGGCTCTCCAAGACGATCACCAACGCCGCGGCCACCGGAACGCCGCTGCTCCAGCTCGGGGTCGACCTGCCGGGCGTGACGCTGCTGCCCGGCGAGACCTCGGCCACGGAGAATCCGCATCTGTGGATGGACGTCAAATACGCCGAGTTGTACGTGGATCGGATCGCGCAGGCCCTCGGGTCGGCAGATCCGCCCCACGCCGCGACGTATGAGACCCAGGCGGCCGCCTACAAGCAGCAACTCGAAACCCTCGACGCCTGGGTCCGGACCCAGGTCGCGACGATCCCCGAGGCGAATCGGAAGCTCGTCACCTTCCATGACGCCTTTCCCTATTACGCTCGCGAGTACGGCATTACGATCGTCGGCGTCGCCGTGGAGGCTCCCGGTCAGGATCCGAGCGCCGGCTACACGGCCCAGCTCATCACGGCCATAAAGAACGCAGGAGTGAAGGCCATCTTCAGCGAGGCCCAATTCCCCACCAAGCTCGTCGATCAGCTGGCGTCGGAGGCGAATTGCAAGGTCGTGGCCAACCTCTACGACGACGCGCTGGGCGACCCGCCGACAAGCAGCTACGACGCGGTCATCCGCTGGGACACCACCCAGCTCGTCGGGGCGCTGAGCTGATGGGCGGTCCGATGAGTGCTTCGGCGGCGGAAACCGTGGCCGGCACCGCCGCGGAAACCGCGCACTACGCTCCCGACGCTCTAGGCTCGAACATCGGCGGGCGCATGGAGTCGGTCGGGGCGCCGGCTCCGGCGATCCGCCTCGAGGGGGTCACGGCCGGGTACGGAGAGCGCATCGCGCTCGAGTGCGTGGATCTGGAGATCCCCGTCGGGGCCCTTGTGGCCGTCGTGGGGCCAAACGGCGGCGGCAAATCCACGCTGCTCAAGCTCATCGCCGGGGTCCTCAAGCCCTGGACCGGCAGCGTCGAGGTGCTCGGCGCCGCCGCGGGTCGCGAGGCTCACCGCGTGGCTTACGTGCCCCAGGCCGAGCTCGTCGATTGGTCGTTCCCGGTCAACGTCTGGAACGTGGCGATGATGGGCCGCTATCCGCGCCTGGGGCCGCTGCGCCAGCCTGGACATGCCGATCACGAGGCCGTGGAGGCGGCGCTGGATCGCGTCGGGATGCTGGACCGAGCTCGGACGCCGATCGGGGCGCTGTCGGGCGGTCAGCGCCGCCGCGCCTTCCTGGCCCGAGCGATGGCCGCCGAGGTGGACCTGTACCTGCTCGATGAGCCCGTCACCGGCGTGGACGTGCCCACGCAGGAGGCCATCATGGCGCTCCTCGCCGCGGAGGCGGAGAAGGGCAAGGCGGTCGTAGCCACCACGCACGATCTGGGCGCAGCGGTGAGGCACTTCGAGTCGATCGTGGCTGTGAACCGCCGGATCATCGCATCCGGGCCGGCGGCGCTGCTTACCAACCCGGAAATCCTGTCGCAGACCTACGGCGGCCATCTCCTCGTGCTGGGCGACAATCTGGGCATCCTGGATGACTCGCACCATCACGACGATCCTGCCGGCGCCGAACGGCATTTCCACGAGGATCACCCGGAGGGTCGGCCGTGAACCTCGTCCTAGATCCGCTCGCGTATTCGTTCTTCGTGCGGGCGCTGGTGGCGTCGGCCATCGTCGGGCTCGTATGCGCCACGGTCGGAAGCTACATGGTTCTGCGAGGGCTGGCCTTCATGGGCGATGCTCTCAGNNACCGCCGTCGGCGTCCTGTTCGCCGGAATGTTCGCCCTGGGGGTGTTCCTGTTCAGCATGATCCCCAACTACGTCGGCGATCTCTTCGGGTTCCTCTTCGGCGATGTGCTGGGTATCGGGCTCGGCGATCTGATCTCACTCGCGGTCCTGGCCGCGCTGGTCCTCGGGACGCTGGCGCTGCTCTGGAAGGAGCTGCTGTACGCGACCTTCGATCCGCTCGGCGCCGCCGCGTCGGGGCTACCCGTCAACCGCCTCGACTATCTGCTGCTGGCGCTCATCGCCCTAACGATCGTGATCAGCCTCCAGTCGGTCGGCATCATCCTGGTCGTGGCGATGCTGGTGACGCCCGCGGCCACCGCTCAGCTGATCTCGAAAAGCTTCGGCCGCCTGGTCTTGATCGCGGCCACGATCGGGGTCGTATGCCCCCTCTTCGGGTTGTACGGCAGCTTCTGGTTCAACTCCGCCAGCGGCGCGACGGTCGTCCTGGTCGAGAGCGCGGTCTTCTTCGTCGTCCTGGCGGTCACGCTGGTGGCCGGTCGGGTCAGGCACGCGTCCGTCGCGCTCGACAGCTAGCGCGCCGGGAGCGGCCGGGCCGGTCTTCGTTGGCGATATCGAACATCCGCTGCACATCGGTTGGCGAAGCGTCGAAATACGGCATCTCGTCGGCTATGCCTCCCCGCCCTGTGCCCGCAGGCGGTCTATCTCGGCGAGGACGTGATCCACGTGCGGTCGAACTCGGGGCAGCAGGTCGCCCCATTCCTCTGCGGCGTCGCCGAGGTAGATCGCTCGGGCGTGCTCGAGGACTGCCCGGTGCTCGGGTGGCAGGCGCGGGAGCGCCCAGTCGGCCGCCGCGTCTTTCGAGCGGATGANNGCCCGTCGCCAGCGTCGTCCAGATGCGCGCGAAAGTGAGGACCACGTTGCCCTCATCCCCGTCGAGGAAGCCGAGCAGCGCAGGGATGCTATCGAACATCGCACGCCGCAAGTCGGCGGGCGGAACCGGGTCCAGCACCTCGGCAGGCGGCGGTCCGAACAGCGGGTGGTTCGCCTGAAGCACCATCTCGAGGAGCAGCGCGAGGTCGGGGTTGGGCGATACCCACGGCGTCAGATCACCCCGCTCGAACTCCTTGCGCCACCAATCGCCGTATTCGAGGTCCAGCGGCGGCGGGTATCGCCATGGCCGGACGTCGGACTGGACGACGATCTTCAGCTCGACCGAACGCGACCTGCCGGTCGGGTCTCCCCGCCCCGAGATCGGCAGCAGCCGTCCGATCAGCGCTCGCTTCTCGTCTAGCGTCGTAGGCCGTTGCGTCACGACCAGCACATCAATGTCGCTCTGCGGATGAAGACCACCGAACACAGATGATCCGTGGAGGTAGGCGCCAATTACGCTGTCGCCCAACGTCTCCAGAACAACCGCGACTACCCGCTCTGTCTGGTCCACTGTCGTCTCGAACCTCGCCTCCGCCCCTGGTTCTCCCGGCACCGTCAGGGGCTGCCTCTTGCGGTTCCTGTGCCGGCGGACCAAGCGCCGGCGATCTAGCCGGGCGTTCGGCCGGCGGCGGCGGTCTCGGGCGCTTCGCTCTCCTGGCTCGAGGTTGCGGCCTGGCAGGACGGGCACAGCCCGAACAGCTCGACTCGATGGCGGTCGACCCGGTAGCCGGTCCGGCGCTCGACCTCGGCGATGATCGGCGTCATGCCGAGCCCCTCGAGATCGACCGCGCGCTGGCAGCGGATGCAGACCAGATGATGGTGATGACCGCGCGAGTCGCAGCGGACATACGAATGCTCGCCGTTAGGCAGGTCGAGCCGCTCCACCGCGCCCAGGCCCACGAGCACCTCGAGCGTCCGAAAGATCGTCGCCCGCGCCACGCCGAGCTTGCGGCGTCGCGAATCGGCCACCAGGTCCGCCGTCTCGAAGGCGCCGTCCCGGCTCGCGATCACCTCCGCGACGGCACGCCTTGCGGCGGTGGTGCGGTGGCCGGCGTCCTCGAGAGCGCGAATGAGCTCCGCCCCGGCCGGATCGCCGCTCGGCTGTCGACTCTGCATGGCGGCCATGATAGGCCGCGAACCTGCCGCGCGGGCAGACCGGCGCATCCGGCCGGAACGCCGGCCGACCAACGGCGGGAGCGAGTCAACCGGCCGGCGTCTCGGGGCTCAGGCGCTTGCGGAGGAGCGCGGCTCCGGCGGAGCAGGCGCCGGTGAACTCGGGCGATCCGGACAGCGCCGCCGGGGCAGTCTCGCGCGGACCCGCTTCGTAGCCGAGCCGCGGGAACCAGTCGGCGGCGGTTTCGGTAAGCAGGAAGAGCTCGGCGAGGCCGCGGGCTGCGGCGAGCGTCTCGGCGCGCTCGACCAGCAGGCGGCCGAGCCCGAACCCGCGACGGCCGAGCTCGACACAAACGGATCGGAGCAGGCCGGCCGATCCGTGGGGCTCGATAGCCGCGCAGCCGACGATCCGGCCCTCCTCGCGGGCGACGACCGCCGTCCCAAGCGCCAGCTCGATGCCGGCCGTCGGCAGAGCGTTCGCCCGAAGGAGGGCTTCGATCGCCGGTCGATCGCTCGCTCGCGCCGGCTCGATCTCGATCACCCGCAATTGCCTCCGCAGCAGCACGACGACTGGCCCGCGCCCTCGGATGGGACGGCGGCCGCGCCCTCGGCGGGGCTTTCGCTCGCGCCCGANNCGTCACCGAAACGTCCGTCAGACCGGCCGCCTCGAGCCCCAACCGGTATTCGGAGAACGTCAGCGCCCCGGCGATGCAGCCCGAGTAGGAGCCGCGTTCGGCGCGCTGCGCCGCAGTCAGGGCGTCGTCGGCGACGATGTCGCTGATGCCGATCCGACCGCCCGGACGCAGAACACGGGCGATCTCGCGGAAGACGGCAGGCTTGTCCGCGGCCAGGTTCACCACGCAGTTGCTGATGACGACGTCGATCGAGGCCGCCGGCAGCGGGATCGCCTCGATGTGGCCCTTGAGGAACTCGACGTTCGTGGCGCCGGCCTCGGCGGCGTTCCGTTGCGCCAGGGCCAGCATCTCGTCGGTCATATCGAGGCCGAAGGCGCGGCCCGCGGGCCCGACGCGCTTGCCGGAAAGCAGGACGTCGATGCCGCCCCCGGAGCCGAGGTCGAGCACCCGCTCGCCCTCGTGAAGCTCCGCGACGGCGATCGGGTTGCCGCATCCGAGCGACGCCATGACGGCGGCGCCGGGCAGCTCGTCGCGCTCCAGCGCGGTGTAGAGCTGGCTACCGTACTGGCCGTCGTCCGCGCAGCAGCTCTCGCCGTTGAGTACGCCCAGTGCCGCCTGCGCGTAATGGAGACGGACGGTTTCGTGGATCTCAGTCATCGGAGCAACTCGCTAGCAGGCGCAGGGGGCGGGAGTCTGGGCCGGTACGAAGAAACGGCGGAGCCGGCTCGAAAGCNNGGAGATATCGAGACTTGTCAATATCTACTGTGATCGATATTCTGGCGAAATGAAGCGCGCCACAGATCCCGACGTCCTTCTGCTCCAGGCCACGGCCGATCCCACGCGCCTGTCGATCCTGCGGCAGCTCAGTGCCGAGGGCGCCGTCTGCGCCTGCAACTTCAGCGATTGCTGCGGTATCGGTCAGCCCACCGTGTCGCACCACCTGCGCGTCCTGCGCGAGGCGGGGTGGGTGACGGCGGAGCG
>PMIQ01000117.1 GCA_003157175.1 Chloroflexota bacterium | reverse complement strand
TTGGAGTAAACCAAATGACATACGACACGCCGGCGCCCGCACGGCCATCAGCGCGCACCAGCACTGGGGCGATCGAGGCCGCGCCGTCCGAGTCGAATGCGGTGCTTGCCGTGGATGCCCATGGCCTCGTGAAGACCTTTGGCACGAATCGTGCCGTCGACGGCATCGATCTCTCAGTGCGAGAAGGCGAGATCCTCGGCGTTCTAGGACCAAACGGCGCCGGCAAGACCACGATGCTGCAGATGCTGGCCACCCTGCTGCCGATTGACAGTGGGAGCGCCAGGATCTTCGGCTACGACGTCCGCCGTCAGCCGCATCAGGTACGGCAGTTGATCGGCGTAACCGGACAGTACGCCTCGGTGGATGAGCTCCTCACCGGTCGCGAGAACCTCTGGCTCTTCGGCCGGTTGCAGGGCCTCTCATCGAAGCAAGCCCATAGCGCGGCCGACGACCTGCTGGCGAAGTTCGACTTGACCGAGGCGGCCAACCGGAGCCTCGCGCAGTACTCGGGTGGTATGCGACGTCGACTCGACCTGGCCGCCAGCCTCATCACCAAGCCCGCGCTCATCTTCCTCGACGAACCAACCACCGGGCTCGACCCTCGAACCCGGGGTCAGATGTGGGAGACGATCCGGGGCCTGGTCGCAGATGGCTGCACGATCCTTCTGACCACCCAATACCTCGACGAGGCCGACGAACTCGCCGACCGGATCGCCGTAATCGACCGCGGTTGCAAGGTCGCCGAAGGGACGCCGGAGGAGTTGAAGGCCCAGGTGGGCGGCTCCATCATCCGGGTCCAGCTCGCCGAGGGCGTGGATGCGAGCGCGGCCGCGGCGCTCGCGGAGCGGGTTGCGCGCCGTAGGCCGATCCTCACCCCGACGCGAACTGGCTTCAGTGTCTCGCTCGCCAATGCCAACCAGGCGGCCGACATTCTGATCGCCTTGCGCAGCAACGACATCGACATCGAAAACGCCGCCATCGAACAGCCGAGCTTGGACGAGGTCTTCATGGCTCTCACTGGCAACACCGGTCTCACCTCTGCGACCGCAACGGAAATGAGCGAAGCATGACCGCCATCACGAACCCGGCTCGAGCATCGCGGCGCCCGGCAGACCGCACCATCCGCGCGTCGGTGCCGATCCGCGACATCCTCGTCCAGACCACGACGTTTGCCTGGCGAGCGCTCCTCAAGATGCGGCGGAACCCGGAGCAGCTCGCCGACGTGACCTTCATGCCGCTGGTGCTCACGCTTTTGTTCGGCTTCATGTTCGGTGGTGCCGTGGCGGGGGGCATGGTGGGCTATCTGCCCACGCTGATCCCAGGAATCATCGCTTACAGCGCCGTTACTGCCTGCGTTGCTGCTGGGGCCCAGCTGCGCGAGGATATGGACAAGGGCGTCTTCGACCGGTTCCGGTCGCTCCCTATCGCCAGGATCGCGCCCCTTGCAGGCCCGATGATGGCCGACCTGACCCGCTACGCCCTGGCCGCGAGCCTCAGCCTGACCATGGGCATCATCATGGGCTATCGCCCGGCCGGCGGCGTGCCCGGCGTCATCGGCGGTGTGCTCCTGGCCATGGTCACCGGGTGGTCACTGGCGTGGATCTTCATGTATATCGGCACGATCGCGAAGAGTTCACAGTCCGTGCAGTCGTTGTCGATCATGGTCCTGCTCCCACTAACGTTCGTATCCAACGCGTTTGTCCCCGTCGATTCCCTTCCGGACTGGCTCAAGACCCTGGTTGGCCTCAACCCCGTCTCGCATGTCGTCACTGCCCTGCGTGATCTGCTGAACAACGGGGCGGTCACCCCCGCGGTCGGTTACGCACTGCTCGGCTGCGTTGTCGTCGTCGCGATCTTTGTGCCGCTCACCGTCCGCTCTTACTCCAAGAAGGTCTAGACCAAAGACACTCACCCAATTCGATACGGTCGCTGGTCAAGCCGCCCCGGAAGTTGCTGCCCGCGCCAGCCCGATCCCATACCTGGCTCGAACTCCTCGCGGTCGGCGGCGGTGAAGCAGAGGACGGGTGCCCTAGCGCCGTAGTGCTTATCCCGTTGTCTCAGCAAGGCACAAGATGTAGTCTCGAAGCATGGCTCGACCAGGCTTCCCCAAATCCTTGCGGGAGTTCCAACTCAAGTTCGCCGATGAACACGCCTGCGCCGATTATCTGGCGGCTTCCCGGTGGCCCGACGGATTTCGATGTCCCAAGTGCGGCAACGATCGAGCCTATTCGCTGACCGCGGCCCGTCGGTGGCAGTGCGCTGCGCCGGACTGCCGATACCAAACTTCGCTCACTTCCGGGACTGTCCTCGACCGCTCGAAGACTCCGCTTACGACCTGGTTCTGGGCGGCGTATCTGGTTGCAACGGACAAGCGTGGCGTGTCCGCGCTCCATCTTCACCGGCAGCTCGGCGGCAGCTACAAGACCTCCTGGCTTCTGCTCCACAAGCTCCGCCGGGCGATGGTTGTGCCCGACCGAGAGAAGCTTCGCGGCACGATCGAGATGGACGAGACCTGGGTAGGCGGAGTCCAAACCGGACTGCGGGGCAGCCGCCAACTCCGAGGCCGCAAGGCCGCGCTCGTGATCGTCGCCGTGGAGCGCCGAGGCACGGGCTCTGGACGGGTCCGAATGGAAGTTATCCCGGACTTCACTCAGGCGACGATGACCGAGTTTGCACTTCGCAACATCGAGATCGGTTCGACCATCGTGAGCGACAAGATGACCGGCTTCGAGAAGCTCTCAGCGGCCGGCTACATTCACGAGGCGGCTAAACAGGGCAACATCCGACAGGGAGCCGATCATGTCGTCCCGCTCGCGGACCGAGCGATGGGGAACATGAAGCAATGGTTGCTCGGCACCTTCCACGGCGTCAGCCGGCCCCAACTCCAAGCCTATCTCGATGAGTTCGTGTTCCGGCACAACCGCCGCGGCAATCCACAGGCCGCCTTCCAGACGCTGCTCGGCCTTGGAACGAACCGCGAACCGGCCCCGCTGTCGGTCGTCCGCGGTGCGACTGACATGCCCTACTTCCCGATCCATGAGTGAGAGGGCTCGTTCCGAGGCTGCCCCTCAGATTGTGAGCTGGTCGCCTACTGCGGCAAAGCCCTGTCTGATCTCAGCGGCGGTGCCCTCGGCAAACTGGACGACTACATCTGGCAACAGGGCCCGCTCGCGGAGAAGCGAGTCAATCGCGATCAATGACTCGCCCAGATACTCGCTCGGTGAGCCGCCGGCAAAGCGCCTCGCTCGTTCGAGGGGGCTTGTGTCAATGCCCGACGCTCGGGCCTCGACGACAAGAAAGTCAAGCGCGCGGCCCAGTCTCAGATACCCGTGCGGGTCAGTCACCACTTGTTCAGCCTCCGGCGTATAGCGCCCGACGGGATGACCCTACATCTTGTGGTCTGCTGAGACAACGGGAGAAGCACTAGCGCCGTAGGGACGAATCTGC
>PMIQ01000036.1:11740-18059 GCA_003157175.1 Chloroflexota bacterium | reverse complement strand
ATGGTCCACAACGGCATCGAGTATGGGCTGATGCAGTCCTACGCCGAAGGCTTCGAAATCCTTCACGCGTCGGACTTCAAGCTGGACCTGGCGGCCATCGCCGACCTGTGGAACCACGGATCGGTCGTGCGCTCCTGGCTGCTCGAGCTGGCCGCCTCGGCCTTCTCGCAGGACCAGGACCTGACGCACCTGAGGGGCTGGGTCGCCGACTCCGGCGAAGGCCGTTGGACCGTGCAGGAGGCGATCGACAAGGACGTTCCGGCACCGGTCATCACTCTCTCGCTGCTAAACCGCTTCCGGTCTCGGCAGGACGACAGCTACCAGGCCAAGGTGCTGGCCGCGCTGCGCAACGAGTTCGGCGGCCACCCGGTGAAGACAGAGTGACGACCGGATCGCGCCCCGGTCCGGGTCGCTCCGACCGGCCACACCACACTGACCGGCCCGGCCGATGAGCCCGACTCGCGCGCCCGTTCCGCCTGTGCCGGCCAGGACCGCCCGCCAGCTGCGGGAGGCGACTTCCTCCGCGCGCCGCCGGCATCGCGCGGACCCGGACCTCAATCCGCTCCGTAAGGGGCTCCGCCTGGAGCGAGTCCCGGACCCGTGCTGCTTCGTTCTGTTCGGCGCCACCGGCGACCTGGCCCACCGCAAGGTGATACCGGCCATCTACCAGCTGTGGCGGACGAACCTCCTGCCGGCCGAGTTCAGTCTCGTCGCGGTGGCCCGCCGGCCGTACACGGACGAAGCGTTCGTGGCCGAGATTCGCGCCTCGGTGGAGGCGAATTCGCGCGTGCGGCCGATCGACGAGGGAGCCTGGGCGGAGCTGGCGAAGCGGATCACCTACCAGCAGCTCGACTTCGGCGGCGACGCCGGATTCGACCGCCTGAGCGAGCGGCTCGACGCGCTGGACGAGGAGCGAGGCACGGCCGGCAACCGGCTCTTCTACCTGGCCACGCAGCCCTCTCAGGTGACGGAGATCGTCCACCAGCTTGGCCGCGTCGGACTCGACCACGAGCTGCGCGGGGCGGGCTGGCGCCGAGTGGTCATCGAGAAGCCGTTCGGCCGCGACTACGAGTCGGCCCGCCGCCTCAACCACGAGGTGGCCAAGGTCTTCCGCGAGTCGCAGGTCTACCGCATCGACCACTACCTCGGCAAGGAGACCGTCCGCAATCTGCTGGTCTTTCGCTTTGGCAACGGCATCTTCGAGCCTGTCTGGAACCGCAGCTATGTGGACCATGTCCAGATCACCGTGGCCGAGTCGCTCGGCGTGGAAAGCCGCGGCGCCTTCTACGAGGAGACCGGCGCCAGCCGCGACATTCTCCAGAACCATCTGCTGCAGCTGATGACTCTCGTGGCCATGGAGCCGCCCTCCTCCTTCCACGCCGACGCACTGCGCGACCAGAAGCTGCAGGTCCTGCGGGCCATCACGACACCGGACACGGAGCACGTCCGGCACGATGTCGTGCGCGGCCAGTACGGCCCCGGCTGGGTCGAGGGGGCGGCCGCCGCCGGCTACCGTGAAGAGCCCGAGGTGGACCCCGAATCCGAGACCGAGACGTACGTCGCCGGCCGTTTCACGATCGACGACTGGCGCTGGAGCGGCGTGCCTTTCTACTTGCGGGCCGGCAAGCGGCTGCCCAAGCGTGCGACGGAGATCGCTATCCAGTTCAAGGAAGTGCCTCTGCCCCTCTTCCGCGAGTCCACCGGCGACCCGGCAGCCAACGTCCTGGCGATGCGGATCCAGCCCGACGAGGGCATCATGCTCCGCTTTGCGGCCAAGGTCCCCGGCCTGGGCCTGGACGTCCGGACGGTCAACATGGACTTCGACTACGGGACTTCGTTCGCGGTTGACTCGCCCGACGCGTACGAGACGCTGATCCTCGACGCGCTTCTCGGCGACGCCTCGCTCTTCACCCGGGCCGACGAAGTCGAGGCGGCCTGGGCCGTCGTGACGCCGATCATCGAAGGCTGGGCGGCGATGCCGGCGCCGCGCTTCCCCAATTACGCGGCCGGAGCCTGGGGGCCCGAGGCGGCCGACGAGCTGCTGGAACGGGACGGGCGCCGATGGCGCCGGATCTGAGGCAGCCCGGGGTCGTGCACTCGGTGCCCGAAATCGAGCGGGCACTGGCTCACATCTGGGCCGACACGGTCACGCACCGTGGCGATGGCGAGCATCACGTCGCGGCGCGTTCGAGCGTGCTGAACCTGGTCGTCGTGGCGGGGCGGCGGGAGACGGCCGAGAGCTGCGCCGCCATCATCGAGGCCACGGCCGGACGGCACCCCTCGCGGTCGCTGATCCTCTCCGCGCTCGACGCGGAAGGCCGGCCCGGTCTCGACGCCACGATCCGGACGGTCTCGGTGGCGCCCGCGGCCGGAAGCGCCGGAACCGGGGCCGAAACGATCTACGTCACGGTGCACGGCCAGACGAGCCACCACCTGGCCTCGATCATCGTGCCTCTGCTGGTTCATGACCTGCCGGTGGCGCTGTGGTGGCCGCGCGACCCCCAGTTCGTCTCGCATCGCGGCGATCGGCTGCTGCCGATCGCCGATCGCCTCATCGTCGATGGCTCTTCGTGGTCCGGCGACGGCCTGGACCGTCTGCGCGAGATGGCCCGCGTGGTCCAGGGTCGACGCCTGGTGGTGGCCGATTTCGCGCTGCTTCGCCAGGCCCGCTGGCGAGAGGCGCTGGCCTCCGTGTACGACCTGCCGGACCTTCGGCCGCACCTGCGAGCCATCCGGTCCATCACGGTCGAGTTCGCCGCGCGGGAGGAAGGCGATCCCGCCGGGCTGACCAACATCGTGCGGCCCGTCTATCACGTGGCCTGGCTGGCGTCTCGATTGGGCATGAGCGTCATCGAGCCGATGCGCACGCTCACCGACGGCCGCCGGAACGCCACTCTGCGCCAGGGCGATCACGCCGTAGCCGTCGAATGGCGGCCGGTCTGCTCGGACCTGGGCGAAGGCTCGACGGTTCGGGTGGAGATCGTCTCCCGGTTGGCCGGCGCGGAACTGGTGGGCGACGTGGCGGCGGGAGACTGCAGCGTCGAGGTCGCCGTCCACGACAAGGGGCGCGAGCGCGTCCGGCGAACCTATCTGGCTCCCCGACTCGGGGATGTAGACCTGCTCGAGCGGGCGTTGGAAGATAGCGCCAGCGATTCGGTCGCCGCCGAGGCGCTGGCCATGGCCGGCCGCCTGGTCGCCGCGGAGCCGACGCCGCGCGGAGCCGTCGCTCGCAACCATCGATTGACGCAGGAGCCCGGACCATGACTGAGCACGAGCCGGACCTGTCCCCGGCGCCCGAACGCCTGGCCGGCACCAGCGTCTCGGGCCTGCCCACCCCAAACCAGGGCGAGCCCGAACTGATGGTCGTGGCCGATGCCGGCACGGCCGCGCGCGAGTCCGCGGAGCGGATCGCCGCGGCGCTCGTGGCCGCCGTCGAGCGACGCGGCCGGGCCGACTTCTGCACCACCGGCGGCAGCACGCCCATCCCGATCTACCGGCTGCTGTCGCGGTCGCCGCTGTGCGACCGCATTCCGTGGCAGCAGGTCCACGTCTGGTGGGGCGATGACCGCTACGTGCCGCGTGGCCACCCGGAGTCCAACGTGACGAGCCTGGACGACGTACTCCTGGGCGGCGGTGACGGCGAGCACGGCAGCGCCCCTCTCCCGACTGCGAACATCCACGCCTTCCCCGTAGACCGGGCCATCGCAGAGCTCCACGACAACGGCTGGTGCGCCGAGCGCTACGCCGAGGAGATGGCCCGCGAGCTGCCCCTCGCGGACGGGAACTGGCCCGTCTTCGACCTCATCCTGGTCGGCGTCGGCGACGACGGCCACGTTCTCTCGGTCTTCCCCGACAGCCCGGCCCTCGACGGAATGGATTGGGCCATGGGTGTGCCCGCGCCCGCGCACATCGGCCCGCACCTGCCGCGCGTGACGGTCAATCCGCGCCTCCTCGAGGCGGCGCCGGTTCTGGTCGTGACGTGGGGCGCGAAGAAGGCCGAGGCTCTGGGCCACGTCTTCGGCGAGGTGCGCGACGACCGCCGCTGGCCCGTCCAGCGAACCCGCCGTCCCGGCGCGGCCTGGATCGTCGACGTGGCCGCGGCGGCACGGATCCCCGCGAGTCTGCGCGGGTAGGTCGCCGGACGTCGCAACCGCGGGTGCGGCACCGCCGGAGATTGCGGCGAGCGGCTAGCTAGCGGCTAGCTCTGGCCCGCGGAGGCCTCCTTGGCCTGCAGCGCCGCGAGGGCCGCGCTCACGTTGCCGCCGAGGGACTTGAGGATCTTGCAGGGTACAACGCCCGATCCTCGGGCTTGACGCTAGCCGGCATCGACGTGACGGTGGTCGTCGCCGCGGGTGTCGTCAGCGCCGCCTCCGGCGGGGCCGCGGGCGGCGCCTTCCTGTTCGGCGGGCTAGCGACGGCCGCACCCTGCGCGGAGGTTGCGGCGGAAGCGGGATCTATCGCGCGGACGTTCATGACGATTGCCTCAGGTGCGTGCCAGGGGTATCGGTCGCGGCCGCCGATTAGCAAGCCCGCGGAAGGCCCGCTCAGCCGGCCACGGCGCGCAAGACAGGACCGCCGCTCAGGAGAGCGGCGGTCCGATCGAGCGGCCGGTTGGCGGAGGCGCCGCCGCCTACGCGATCTCCGCGGGTTCGAACTTCGTCTTGCGCAGGAACCAGGCGAAGATGACCGCGCCGGTCGCCGCAAAGCCGAACAGGCTGAGATTGAGGATCGGGTAGGAGACGTTGGGATTCGAACCGCTGACGAGCGCGGCCGGAATCCCGCCCAGGCTGGTGGAGATGCTGTTCAACGCGCCCACCTGGTCGCCGGCCTCGACGCCGTAGACCTGCGGAATGATGTAGAGCATCGAGGCGACGACAAGCAGGATCGAGACGATCCGGAAGGTCCTCGCGTCGTCGTCGGAATCGCCGGTGAGCTTGGCGAGGAGGGCCCAGAAGAGGACGAGCGCGGCGAGCGGCGCCGTGATCGGGACGCCCAGGTCGGCGCTCATGTAGAGGTTCGGGAAGAGGAAGATGACGCTCAAGGCGAAAGTCACGACGAGCAACGCGTCGCGCATCAGGATGTAGCTGAGCCACCACACGTCACCGCCGAACCGCAGGGTCAGGGTCTGCAGGTAGCGGATGACGTACGGCCTGGCGAAGTGGAGGGCGAGGGTGAAGGCCCACAGGATGGGCAGCACGGCTGCGATGGAGAGGATCAGCCAGTACTGACTGCCCTGGACGAGTGCCTGAGTCTGCTGGTCGGGCGACATCGCTGATCTCTCCTAACTCTTCGCCGCGGGCTGGCTGGCAGCGCCGGCATCGGCCTTGCGCGGGGCGGGCGAGGCAAGGCGGAGGTTGTAGACGACGGCCGCGAGACTCATGATCCCGACGAGGAGCGCGGACAAGTAGCACAGCGCCAGCGCGATCGTCTGGTTCTGCGAGCTCACGAGGATGGAGGCCAGCTGGTTGGAGGTGCTGCTGCCGACCGTCGTGACCTGACTGCCCAGGAGGTAGGCACCCAGATAAAGGGACGCGCCAAGGGCGATGAAGAAGGTCTGCGCGTAGAAGCTCCGCGCGTCGGCGTCGGCCCTGGTCATCAGCTTGAGAAGCAGGGCGGCGAAGGCGCAGACGGCGGCCAGCCCGCCGGTGATCGGCAGGTCGTTGTTCTTGACGACGTCCGGGTAGAAGAAGATGAAGCTGCCCAGAAAGACCTGGAGCAGGAAGATGTCCCGCATTCCGACGTAGATCGTCCACCACAGGTCGGCCCCTAGCCGCAGGGTGAACTTGCGCGTCAAGGCGAGCATGTACGGCCTGGCCAGGTGGAGAGCCACCGCCAGCAGCCAGAGGGCCACCAGGGCGGCGGCTATCGTCCCTTCGATGAACTGCTCGGCAGCACCGAACGCCGGGGATTCCATCAGTCGCGACCTCCCGAAATCTGCGGAGGAGTGCTCGCTGGGCCCGCGAGCGGGGGTTGGTTTGGGGGAGTTCCGGCGACCCTGCGCCCGTCGCCTGGGCCGTCCCGGGGACCGCGGCCCGACTGGACCTGGACCGTCGCGCAGCGGTAGATCGCGTCGCAGCGGAAGCAACGAGCCGCTTCGTTTCTGGCCACCGCCGCTTCCAGGCTGGGTTGGGTCGGCGTGAAGGAACCCGGCTCGTACGCGGGCAGCTCCATCCCNNGCACGCGGACCGTGGCCATGATCTCGGCCTCGCCGTCGCTGCTGCCCGAGAGGTACTCGTGGATCGAGCCGGCGGCGCGGCGGCCGGCCCCGACGGCATGGATGATCGTTTTGGCGCCCGAGACGACGTCGCCGCCGGCGAAG
>PMIQ01000036.1:0-11731 GCA_003157175.1 Chloroflexota bacterium | reverse complement strand
CCCGTCGGACGCTGGCTGACGAACTTGACGGCAGAGACGCCCTCGGCCGAACCGACAACCTCCGAGACGGCCGCCTCGAACTGGATGTGCACGCCTTCGTGCTCGGCCGCCTCGACCTCCTCGGCCTGAGCCGGCATCTCGTCGCGACCGCGCCGGTACAGGACGGTCACCGAAGAAGCGCCCGATCGGAGCGCCGACCGGGCCGCGTCCATGGCGGTACTGCCTCCTCCGACGACCACGACCGAACCGCGCAGGACCGGCTTCTCGCCCAGGTTTAC
Source organism: Chloroflexota bacterium (assembly GCA_003157175.1). Taxonomy (GTDB): domain Bacteria; phylum Chloroflexota; class Limnocylindria; order Limnocylindrales; family CSP1-4; genus Fen-1039. The sequence goes on along the minus strand of PMIQ01000036.1, from coordinate 11,453 downwards.
CTGCTTGAGGAAGAAGGTCGCCGGCACCACGCCCGGCAGTCCGTCGCCCGGCACGCCGAGCTTTCGACTGCGCGACGCGCCCGTCGCCAGGAAGATGGCGTCGTATTTCGCCTCGAGATCGGCCAGGGTGAAGTCGCGGCCCATGGCGCTGTCGAGCTTGAGCTCGACGCCGAGGCCGACGATGCGATCGATCTCCGCGCGCAGCACGGTGCGCGGGAGGCGGTATTCCGGGATGCCGATGGCCATCATGCCGCCCGGCACGGGCATCGCCTCGAGGACGGTCACTCCGTAGCCGAGACGGGCGAGGTAGTAGGCCGCCGACATTCCGGCAGGTCCGCCGCCGACGATGGCGACCGCCTTCGTGCGCTTCTTCGACGGCGGGGCGACGGGCGGCAGGTTGCCCTGCTCGGTCGCGAACCTCTTGAGACGCCGGATCGCGATCGGCTCGTCGAGGGTGCCGCGGCGGCANNGCGGTGCAGATCCAGCCGCAGACCGACGGGAAGGGGTTGACTTCGGCGGCGACCGCGTACGCTTCGTCGTAGCGTCCCTGGGCGATGAGCCCGACGTAGCGGCCCGCGTCCGTCCCGGCGGGACAGGCTTCCTGGCACGGCGAGATGGGATCGCGGCGGCTGTCGGTGACCATCGACCGCCAGACCTGCCAGTCGCTCGGCCGCTCGCTGGTTCGCCACTGGAACAGGTCGCCCCACGGCGACACGCGAGCCGGCTTGAGCGATTCGCGGGTCACTTCGCTCAACGGCTGCCAGGCCGGAGCCGGCTCGACGGGCCGCGAGACGGGGCCCTGGCGAGCGGCGAGCGGCGTCGGACCCACGACGGTATCGAGCGAGACCACATGCGTGGGGCACTCGCGAACGCAGATGCCGCAGCCGACGCACTCTCCGACCTGGACCGGGTACTCCATCATCCAGTCGAAGGGCTTGCCGAAAATGCCCGCTCCTTCGACCCCGGGCCGCTGCGGGCGGCTCATATCCAACGCCTGAACCGGGCAGACGTCCATGCAGACGCCGCAGTTCAGGCAGTTGCCGTTCTCGATCTGGATCCGATAGCCCATGGGACGCCTCGGCCGTAGGAATTCCTGACCGAATGGTCGCGGGCAGCGGGTGCGGACGCATCTGCCGGAGGACCGGAGTTGTACTACCCGGCCGGGTGGGCGGTTACCTGAACCCGGAGGCGCCGCTCAGCCGGAAGTGGCGGGTTCGGCAGCGCGAAGCGCGCCTCAGCGGCGGCGGAAGGGCGCGTCGCGGCGAGGACCGTCGACGCCGCCACGCCGGTACGTATCCGGCACGAGGCCCTCGCGCACGGCACGGGCGGCAAGCTCGGCCCGGTTCTGCGCGTGCAGCTTCTCGACGATGTTCTTGAGGTGGAACTTCACAGTGTTCTCGCTGATCCCGAGCTCGACCGCGATCTCGCGGTTTCGCAGGCCCTCGGTCACCAGACGCAGCACTCCGAGCTCGCGCTCCGTGAGCCGCTGCGAGCGGGAAGCGGAACCGCCGCCGGGCGAGAGCAGGAACTCGTCGATGATCCGCGCGGCCGTCCCCGGCGTGATCGCCGGCTCCCCACGGGCCACGCCCTCCAGCATCGAGCGGAGCTGGGGCGCCTCGAGGTTCTTGAGCAGATAGCCCTGTGCTCCGGCCTTGATGGCGCGGAAGAGATCGGCCTCCTCCTCGCTGACCGTCAGCATCACGATGGCCACTTCCGGGTGGCGCGCCTTGATCTCGGCCGTCGCCTCCAGGCCCGACACGTTGGGCATCCGGACATCCATCAGGACAACGTCCGGCGCGGTCGACTCCACCATCTCGATGGCCTGGGCGCCGTCGGAAGCCTGACCCACCACCTCGTGACCCCAGGCGAGCAGGAGCGAGGCGACTCCGTCGCGGAAGAGCGCGTGATCGTCCACCAGCAGTGTTCGCATGACCTCAGTCTGCCTCGGAGCGGGTAGGGACGGGCGATTGGACCGCCTGGTGCCCCGCCGAATCGCGGATTGCCCCGTCAGGCGGTCCGGACGGCCGAGAGCCGCCGCCGTTGCCACCTGGGGCGACCGGCACGCGCATCTCGACTGTCGAGCCCGAGCCCGGTCGGCTTTGCCACTCGATTCGACCGCCCACGGCTTCGGCTCGCTCCCGCATCCCGGCCAGCCCGAAATGGGGCCACTTCTCGGGCTCCGAGCCGGCTCGCTCAGAGTCGAAGCCGATGCCGTCGTCGGCGACCCGCAGGAGCACCTCCGAACCTTCGACCGTGAGGCCGATCGTGACCCGCTGCGCATGGGCATGCTTGCGAATGTTGGTGAGCGCCTCGCGGGCCACACCAAACATCTCGGCCCCCACTTCCTGAGCCAGGGAGAGGTCGCGGACTTCGGAAGATGCCTGGAAGCGGACGGCCATCTTGGACGATTCCGCGAACCTCGCCGCGTATTCCTCGAGCGCCGCGGCGAGGCCGCGCTCGGGCAGGACCGGCGGCGAAAGGCTCAGGATCGCCTCACGGACATCCACGTACAGGGACCGCGCCACGGCCGCCAGCTCGGCCATCTGCCTGCCGGCGTCGGCGACCCGACCGGCCGCGAGCAACTCCTCGACGGCCTGGGACTTGGTGTTGACGTAGCCGAGCACTTGGGCCATGCCGTCGTGCATCTCACGGGCGATCCGCTCGCGCTCGCCCTGGACGGCCAGCGCTCGCAGCTCGTCGCGGAGCCGGGCCGCCTCGAGTGCTAGGCCCACCTGAGTGGCCAGCGCCGACAGGGTCTCCAGATCCGCCGCGGAGAAGCGGCGCGGCAGCGCCGTTGCCAGCCCGATGGAGCCGACACGCATCTCGCCGTGACCTACCGGCGCCTCCAACCTGATCGAATAGCCGGGCGCGAGATAGCGGGCTAGGTCGCTGCCCGGGACGCCGTGGGGGGCCGTCTCCGACGCCCCGGGCGTTCCAGCGGTCGCTATGCCCGTCCCTTCGAGCAGCACGCCCGGCGAGGCGCTGAAGGCGCGCAGGCGGGTCTCATCCTCGGGGCCCTGCAGGGTCAGGAGGGCGGCATCGACTCGGAGCAGGCGCCGGGCATGGTCGACGATGGCGGCCAGGGTCTCCTCCGGGTCGGCCTGCCCGGAGACGGCAAGGCTGACGTCGTACACCGCGCGCAACGCGGCATTGCGCGACTTCAACGCCTGATGCCGGTGGATGAGGTCGCTTGTCAGGCGGTCGATAATCCGAAAGGCATACCACGCGGCGACGATCGCGACGGTCGCCACAACCGCGATGACCAGGAGGGTGTCGAACGGGAAGGGCAACACCGCATCGAAGAGCGAGTCGCTGAGCGCCTCCACGACCCCGACGAAAAGGATCGCCCCGAAGACGACGGCCCAGCGGCGGCGAGGATACATTCGCGCCTCCAGGCTTATAGGTGAGAGCCGGAGGCAGCTGGGGCCATCCGGACCACCCATTCGGGGAGCAATATGCGCCCGGTCGCGGATGAGTGCCATGCCCGCGCCGGCTCGTTCTGCCGGGCGGCACAGCCGTGGCGTCACGGCTCGGACGAAGATTGGGGCGCGATCGGCCCGTCACCGATCGCGCGACCACGATCGAAGCGACTCCTCGGCGGAGGCAGAGGCCGTCCTAGGCGGAAATGCGTCGTAGCGACCGATCAGATCCGTTGACGACCGCCGTGGCCGCGGGGATAGTCGTAGCGACATGGTCGCCACGAGCAGATCCACCCCGAACCCGAACCGGGCCGAGGCCGCCGGCACGACAGGTGCTGTCGCGCCCGAGCTCACGGCTCAGGAGGCCGGCCGCCGCGTGGCCCGCCTCTTTCCGGAGGTCTACCGGCGGTATCACTGGGCTCAGCGGGTCCGGGGCGCGGATCTGCCCGTGACACGGCGCGCACTGGAGGTGCTCGTGCATCTCTCGGTGGGCGGCCCGCTGACGGTCGGCGAACAGGCCGAACATATGGGCCTGCGGCGCAACTCGGCATCCGAGCTGCTGGCACGCCTGGAGGCGAAAGGGCTCGTCGCCCGGATCCGCGACGAGCGCGACGAACGCCGGGTGCTGGTCTGGCTGACTGATGCAGGTCGCGACGTCGTCTCTCGGGTCGGCCAGGTGCTGGCCCCGGACCTGCTCGCCGAAACGATGGCGACCCTGTCACCGGCGGATCGGGCGATCGTCGTCCGCGGCTTCGAGCTGCTCGCGGCCGCCGCTTCAACTCCGACCGAATCGAGCGCCTCCCGGCGCCCCGAGCAGACCGAAAGGACACCCCGATGACGATCGTTGCCAACTGCGAATCCTGTGGCATGCCACTCGCCGGCGCCGAAGATCACGCCCTGGCCAACGCCCAGATCCCCTATTGCACTTACTGCGCCCCGGAAGGCAACCTGCCACCGCTCGATGAGCGCCTGGAGCGCTTCACCCAGTGGACGATGCGCCAGGAAGGCCTCGACTACCAGGCCGCCCGCGCGAAGGCGATCGCCTACATGAAAACGATGCCGGCCTGGAAGGACGCCTTCTAGCCCGAACGGCAGCCGAACGCGCGGGGCGCCGGAGCCCGTCCTCGCCCCGCGCGCACCGATCGCCCGCCGCGGCCGGTATCATCGACTCGATCTATCGGGCCACTTCATCGACGCCCGCTAGCCCACGCGGAGGAGAGTTCGGCCGTGCCGCATCTGGACATCGTCGGCTGGATCGTCGTCGGCTTCCTGGCCGGTTGGATCTCCGGAGCGGTCGTCGGGCGTGGCGGACCGACCGGCTGCCTGGCGAACATCGCGGTCGGCATCATCGGCGGCCTGGCCGGCGGTTGGTTCGCGACCGACGAGATGCACATGAGCGGACCGACAACCTTCCTCGGCGCCCTGGTCGTGGCCTCGCTCGGCGCTATCGTCGTACGGCTCATCCTCGACGCCCTGGGCAGCGACCGGCGGGGCGGGCGCCGCAGTCGCCTCTAGCGCCGGCCGACTTCGACGGGCCCGGAACCGCCTTCGAGGCTCGCTGGTCCTCCTACCCCATCGAGCGGGACAGTTTCGACGCGGTCAACGCCGGTATCTGCGATAGCGGTAGCATGCGTCCCACGATTCCGCCCGCGGGGAGAGCTGCCACCCCGGGGCCCGAGAACGAGAGACGGTCCTGAGCCCCAAGGAGGGCCACGATGACGACGATTTCGGAGAAAGCCACTGCCCCCATCTTGGACGAGCCCGCGGCAGCAGGGGCGGCGACGCCGGCCGAGGCGGCGCCCAAGCCAGAGCGGACGTACTCACCCGGCCTCGAAGGCGTGATAGCCGCCGAAACGGCCGTCGGCTTCGTAGACGGGGCGAATGGCCGGCTCCTCTACCGCGGCTATCCCATCGGCCAGCTCGTCGAGAAGGGCACCTACGGTCGCGTCGCCGAGCTGCTGTGGACCGGTGAGTGGCGCAAGTCCGCGCGCCTGGTGCCCGCTCCGGTTCCGGAGCCGGTCATGTGCGCGCTGTACGAGCTGCCATCGCACACCCACCCGATGGACGCCCTCCGGACCGCCGTCTCCGTCTGGGGCGCGTGGCGCCGGCCGCACTGGCCGCCCACCGTCGACCAGGCCCGCGAGGTCACCGCGTTCGCGCCATCGGCGCTGGCCGCCTTTCATCGGCTTCGCAACGGCCTTGAGCCGGTCAAGCCGAACCCGAAGCTCTCTCTGGCGGGCGGCTTCCTGCAGCAGCTGACCGGCAAGGACCCCGACCCNNTGCCGCGTCATCATCTCGACCCGCTCGGATCTGGCCAGCGCGATCTGCGGCGCCATCGGCGCCCTGAAGGGCCCGCTGCACGGCGGCGCCCCGGCCGAGGTCGTAAGCCAGCTTCACGAGATCGGCTCCCCCGAGCACGCCGAGAAATGGGTTCGCGAGGCAATCGCCCGCGGCGACCGGATCATGGGCTTCGGCCATCGCGTCTATCGCGCCTACGACCCCCGCGCCGCCGCCCTCCGCAAAGTGGCCGAGGGCATGTCCGACATGGCCGCCTGGCTCGACGTGGCAGTCAAGGTCGAGGACGTGGTCCTGCGCGTCTTCGGTGAGCTCAAGCCGGACCGTGTCATCAAGACCAACGTCGAGTACTACGCCGCCGCCGTCCTCCAGGGGGTGGGCCTTCCGCCCGACCTCTTCCCACCGACATTCGCTCTAGCGCGCATGGCCGGCTGGGGCGCGCACGCCATCGAACAGGCCTCGGCCGACAAGCTCATCCGGCCGGATGCGCGGTACGTCGGCCCGGCGGAGATGGACGTCCCGGCTCTGGGGCGCTAGGGCTACCAACGCCGCAACCCCGGCCCGTGGTTCCCGGCCTGAAGCCGCGGCGTCACTCGGCCGGGTCGACGGGCTCGACGGCGTCGACCCGCGGCATCGTGACGTCGCCGGTCGTCCGGCGTGCGAACGCGATCGCCATGACGAGGCCGCCCACGAGCACAAGGGCCGCCAGGTAGAAGACCGTCCGCAACCCTGAGCCGACGACGGCCGAGCCAAGGGCGGGTCCCACGATCCCGCCCAGATAGAGCGGCAGGAAGACCAGGTTGAGCGTCGCCGAGCGACGTTCGGCCGGCACCTCCCTCGCCAGGATCCCCGAGACCATGGCCCCGATGGCGGCCTGGAAGGCGACTGCGAGGCTGTACGCTACTGCCATCCAGGCCGCCGACGGGGCGAACGGCAGAGCCGCGAAGGAGAGGGCCAGGCCGCCCATCGACACCACCATGACCGTCCGGAAGCCCACCCGGTCGGCAACCCAGCCGCCCAGGGGCGACAGGGCCGCGCCGACGATCGTGGCCACGCCGAGCACCAGTCCGATCGAGCCCGCCACGTCCAGAGGCGTGTGCTCCACGTCGTGGACGAGCAACGCCAGGTACTGCGTCGACATCTGGCGGCCCAGGAAGGAGATCCCGTAGATCGCGAAAAGCCACCGCACGGTCCGGTCCGACAGCACGCCCCGCACGGCACCGAAGGCCAATCTCAGAACGCTCCCCTGAGGGACGACCTCCGGCCGGACCTCGGCCGAGCCAACGGCCAGCATCAGCGCCACCGCCGCCGAGAGGATCGCCGCGACGGCGAAGACGTTGCCACTGGCCAGGTGCAGCCCGTCGATCATGACCGACCCCACCGCCGGGCCTACCCCAAAGCCGAGCGGGCTGCTGGCGGCGAAGATGCCCATCGCCAGACCCAGCCGGTGCGGGGGCGTGACGTCGCGGATGGCCGCCATCATGACGCCGCTGTTGCCCAGCTGGAAGGCGACGAGCATGACTCCGACGACGAGTTGCCACGGCTCGCGGCTGGCCGCCACCACGCCGAAGACCCCGACCTCGACGAGCGCGCTGCGGATGATCACCGCCTTGCGGCTGTACTTGTCCGCCCAGACGCCCCACAGCGGAACGAGCGGCAGCCCGGTCAGAAAGAAGAGGGCGCCGAGAACTCCGACGAAGCGCTCGATGTCGGGCGTCGACATGCCCACTTCCGCCAGTCGATTCGGCAGGAAAGCGTAGACCTGAGCGACGCCGAAACCCTCGACGAACGAAGTGATCCAGTACAGGGCAAGCAGCAGACGCCAGTCTTGCTGGCCGGGGCGGCGCATCGTGGCAGCGTAGCCGAGCCGGGCCGGCGGGGTCACCCGACCCCCGCGGTTATCGCTGGTATGCCCGCAGGAGGTATCTTGTGACCCGCAGATCGAGGACCGGAGGAGATAACCAGGTGAACGACTCTAGTTGGCGCAGCCTGTCAGCCATGTTGGGTGTGGCGTGCGTGGTGCTGATAATCGCGGCCGGCGCGCTGCTGGCCACCTCGGGCGAGTCTTCGCCCACGCCATCCCAGCCGACGGGCTCCGTCGCCGGCGACATACCGTCCAGCTCGGCCTCTATCGGGTCTTCGGGTTCTTCGGGTTCGCCCGCGCCGTCGCCTTCGGCCACTGCGTCCGCCCTGCCGGTCGCCACGCCGACCGGCACGCCCGTGGCCAAGGCGTCGATCGCGCATGTCACGTTCAACAACCTGCAGCTCGACGCCTCGACAGACCCGAAGGGCAAGGCGCGGACATTCACCTTCATCACGGACGGCTCCGGCCCGGTCGGGATCGCGATCGTCAAGAGCTCCCCGGCCAAGGCCACCACCAGAATCTGCGCCCAGCTTGACGGCGGGAAGCCAGACTGCCGTACCGGCACCGCAGTCAACTACAAGGGAGCCCTCACGGACACGGCGCACTCGGTCTGGGTCATCACGCTCATCGGGCCGGCGAGTGTCGGGCCTACGGTGGACATCGCCTTCTCATGGCCGACCAGCCACGCCCAGATCACACTGACCCACGGCCGATTCCAGGGCAGCTCCAGCCCGGGCATTCCCCAGGCGCTCAACGGCTTCACGGCGACGTTCAAGACAGTCGCCGCCGGCAACCTGACCGTATCCGCTGCCTGGACCGTCATAACCACCAACGTCGAGGTCACGACCGAGGACCTCAACGCCCCAACCGCGACCATGATCGATCAGAAGCAGCTTACGAGCGTCACGAGCCTCGGCACGCCGGGCTACGCGTTCGGTGTCGGTGCGGGCAAGTCGTACCGGGTCTCATTGCGAAACCTCTCTGCCGACAGTCAGCGACCGGACCTGACGGCCGTGATATCGGTCCCTTAGTCACTCAAGGCGCGGAGGCCTGTTGCCAGGACCCGACCCGACCGATCTGTTGAGTGGGGCACGTTGAGCCTGCCCGCCCGGGCGGGACCACCTGGCTGACGAGGAGGCGAGCGCTTGGAGGACCCCCCAATCGAGGGCTCGGCGGGCGACGGTCCGGCCGGCGAGGATTCGGCCGCGGCCGGCTCGACGTCTCGGAACCTCTCCCGGCGAACGGCAATTGACGGACGAAGCCTCCACCCGAGGGCAACGCTGAGAGCAGATTCGTCCGCGCGGTGGCGCAACATCTCCCTGGGGCTCGGCCTGGTCGCGGCGATCATGATCGGCGGTACGGGCGAACTCGTGTTCTCGGCTCTGACCAGCGGCCCCGCGCCCACGAGTGGCACCGGCAGCCCGGTGGCGAGCCCGGCAACCGCGTCGCCCACGCAAGCCAGCCAGGCACCCACCACGGTCGGCCCGACGCCGACCGCCGGCGCCAGCGCCACTGCCGGCCCGACCGAGACCGCCGGCGCGAGCTCCACTCTCGGCCCGGACTCGACCGCGACGGACACCACCACGCCTGCGCCGCAGGTGGGCGGAACACCTTCGCCCGCAACGATCACCTTCCGCGAAATGATGCTCGACTCCGCGGCCGACTCCGCGGCAACGGCGCGCACTTTCGCGTTCACGAGCGATGGGCCCGGGCCCGTCTCCGCCCAGGTGGTGGCCGCCGCGCCGCTGGCCACCCTGAAGATGTGCATCCAGGTCAACGGTGGCCCGCAGAGCTGTAGCAGCGGCGCGACCCCCGGCTTCTTCACCATGGCCCCGTCCTCCGGGGACCAGGCCCAGTGGATCGTGACGCTCATCGCGACGGATGCGGGCGCGACACCGGTCGTGGACGTGGCCTTCACCTGGCAGACCAGGGCGCCTGCGATAACGCTCAGCCACGGCCGGTTCCAGGGGGCACCCAACCCCGACTCGCTGTGCGGCTTCACCGCCACGTTCAAGCCGCGGGCGGTCGGGTCGGTCGGAGTCATTGCCTCGTGGCCACCCGCGTCCGCCGATGCGGCACTGACTCTGACCGATGCCACTTCCTCGCCGGGCTCGTCGGTGGGCACGACCACATACTCGGCGACCGGGTTGATCGCACCGGCATACGCCCATGCCGTCGCCGCAGGCAGGACTTACCAGATACAGCTTCTAAATACCGGCTCGGACAGCGGGCGACCGGATCTCACGACGACGATCTCGTTCCCTTAGTCCGGCTTCGCCCGATCGGCCGCGCTCGATCTTCCGACCCGGGTCAACCGGCCTCGATCTCGTCGCGGCGGACCACTCTGCCGATGGCTCGGGCCCGGAAGCCCGTCCACACGCCGGATCGGGCGTATACGTCCGAATTCAGGATCGCCAGAGCCGCCGCCTCGTCGGGGGCGCGCACGAGCAGCAAGGAGCCGCTCATGTCGGCATAGCCGCCTGCCTCGACGACAGTCCCGACCGCCCGGAGCTCGCCGATCCTCTTGAGATGCTCCTGCCGAACGGCCGGGCGTCGTTGGGCCGCATCCGGGCCGTAGGTGGCCTCGACGGCCCATATCGACTCGATCGCCAGGCCGTCCGGGATTTCTCCCGCCATCGCGTCCTCCGTCAGTCTGCGAGCTCCTCACCCGGCACCGAGACTTGAACGTCCGCCTCACGATCGACCTCTTCGTCGTCCAGGTGGGCGTCCCCCATGGCCGGCGATTCGGCTCCGCCGGTCGTGGAGGAAATTGCCTCCGGCAGGCCGGCAGCGGCGTCGCCCGGCGCTGCCGCAGCGGGCACTTCGGCAGCTGGCTCGGGCTTGGCCGGCTCGTTTGCGGCAGCTGGCTCGGGCTTGGCCGGCTCGTTTGCGGCAGCTGGCTCGGGCTTGGCCGGCTCGTTTGCGGCAGCTGGCTCGGGCTTGGCCGGCTCGTTTGCGGCAGCTGGCTCGGGCTTGGCCTCCGCCTTCGCCGCATCGTCCTTGGCGGGCTCGCTCGGAGCCTCGGCGCTGGCTGCGGTCGCACCCGCACCGCCGCCGCTGGCGGCCCGCGCCACCGCGGCCGCCTCCGTGTCCGTCGGACCGGGCAACTCGACGACGGCATCGGCCAACCCGTCATACCGGTTCGAGCAGGCCAGATAGATGACCTGGAAGTCCGACGAGAGCTCGCGCAGGAGCAGCGCGGCCCGCGCCGCCCGCTGATCGTCGAAGGTCACGAACGGGTCGTCCAGGACCAGCGGCGGCCGTTTCCCCTGCGTGACCAGACGAACCAGGCTGATGCGTGCGGCCAGGTAGATCTGGTCGATGGTGCCTTTGCTCAGACGACTGGCGGCCACCCAGTCGCCGCGCTCGGGCGCCCACACGTCGACTTCCAGGGAACGGTCGTCGATCTCGACCTTGCGGTAGCGGCCGCCCGTGAGGCGAGCGATGTCGCGGCCGACCTGCTGCTCGAGGAAGCGGGTTGCCTTGCGCATCGTCATCCCCTCGGCGGTCTCGATTGCCGCCAGGGTCTTCTCGTAGATTCGGACCCGCCGCTTGAGCGCAGTGAGCTGCTCTCGCCACGTGACGAGTCGCTCCGCTTCGCCGGCGACCTGCTCGGCATCGACAGGGTTGGCGTCCACCCGAGCCATCGCGCCGGCTTCGGCGTCGCGGGCCCGCTCCAGCGACTCCTGGCGGTCGCGCACCTCCGCCTCGAGTCGCTCGCGCGCCCGGGCGTCGGTCGCTATCGGACCCAACGCCTCGAGCGCCGCGGCCTTCTGCTCCATCTCGAGCGCGGCCTGGTCGCGCAGCGCGTCGACATTGGACTCGCTCCCACCGGCGAGAAGCGCCGATATCTGGACCTGCAGCGTGGCAATCTC
>PMIQ01000022.1 GCA_003157175.1 Chloroflexota bacterium | reverse complement strand
GCCTCGTCGTAGACGAAGCCTGTAGTGCTGTAGAAGCCGCTGCCGTTCGCTCCGGAACGATCCTGGAACCAGACCTTGTAGCTGCCGGGCATGACCGGCATCGAGTAGGTGCCGTCAGCTTCGGACGAGGCCCAGTTCGCATAGGTGCGATCGGAGCTCGAGGCCATGATTTCGATGTTCGGTAGACCGTTGTCCCCTGCGTCGGTGACTTTGCCGGTAATGCGCACGGCCAGTGGAAGCGTGACGTTCTTGCCCGTGATGCTCGCGGACGCGACCGTCACCGAGCTGGCCCCACTGGCGTTGTAGACGAAGCCCCCTGTGCTGTAGTAGCCGGAGGCGTACTTGCCGGTCTCGTCGGAGAACAAGAGCGTGTAGGTGCCGGGCGCGACGGACACAAAGTACGTGCCATCGGAGGCCGTCGGGTCCCAGTTGTCGTAGCTGGCGTTAGAGGCCTCGACCTCTATGTTCCCCAGGCCGGTCCCACCGCTCTTGGTCACTTTTCCTTCGATGTAGACCGCCAGCGGGAGAGTGACGTTCTTGCCCGTGACGTCCGCCGACGAGACCGTCACCTGGGTCGCCTTGCTCGGGTAGTACGTGAAGCCCGCGGTGCTGTAGTAGCCGCCGCCGTAAGTGCCCGAGGGGTCGTAAAACGCCAGGGTGTAGGTGCCGGGAGCGGTGGTCAGTGAGTATGTGCCATCGGCGGCGGTCCAGGTCCAGGTCTCGTAGGTGTTGAAGTTGTCAGCGACGTAAACCTCGATGTCACCCAGGCCGGTGCCGCCGCTCTTGGTCACCTTGCCTTTGATGTGGACCGCCAGCGGGAGCGTCACGTTCTTGCCGGTGACGTCCGCGGACGCGACGGCCACCGCGGTCGCAGCCGTCGGGCTGTAAGTGAAGCCCGCGGTGCTGTAGTAGCCGTCGCCGTACTTACCGGAGCCGTCATAGAAATAGAGTGTGTCGCTGCTGTTGGGCGCGACGGCGACCGAGTAGTTGCCGCTCGCGTCGGTGACGGTGCTGGTGTAGTAGTCGATGTTGGTCGCGGAGGCGTCGACCTCTATGTCCGCCAGGCCGGTGCCGCCGCTCTTGGNNCAGGCCGGTGCCGCCGCTCTTGGTGACTTTGCCCTCGATATGGATGGCAAGCGGGAGCGTGACGTTGGCGGTGGCATCCGCCGAGGCGACGTGCACAGGGCTCGCAGCGCCGGAGTCATACGTGAAGCCAGATGGTGTGGACGTGGTGTAGAAACCACTGCCGTAGGTTCCGGTGTAATCGGAAAAGGTGACGGTGTAGTCGTCGGGGGAAACCGCGACCGAGTAATCGCCTTCCACGTCGGTCAGCGTATCGACGGACCGGAAGTTGCCGTCGACAGAGTCGGCGTAGACATCGATGTTCGACAGGCCGGTCGCGTCGCTGCTGGTCACCTTGCCCGTAATGTGGACCGCCAGCGGGAGCGTCACATCGGCGGTCATGTCGGCTAAGAGGACGGTCACGGTGCTCGCCGAGCCCGGGTCGTAGGTGAAGTTGGATGGGGTGGTCGTGGTGTAGTAGCCGCTGCCGTAAGTCCCGTTGCCATCGGCGAAGTAGAGCGTGTAGTCGCCTGGAGCGACGGCGAACGAGTAATCGCCGTCGTCATCCGTGTACGTCACGTCGCCGCCGTCTGTGGTGCCTGACGGCCGTGCTCCGCGGATAGCGTTCGAGCTCGTGGAGTTCAGGTCGACCTCGATGTTCGACAGCGGGGCCGCTGAGGGGTCGGTAACGGTGCCGGCGATGTGGATGGCCGGCGGGAGGGCAATGTCGATGTTGCCGACGTCGGCCGAAGCGACGGCTACCGAAGTCGCCGCGCTGTAATCGTAGGTGAATTTCGACGTCGTGGATGTGGTGTAGTAGCCGCTGGCGTACGTCCCGCCTTCGTCAACGAAGTCGAGCGTGTAGCTCGTGCTGGGTGCGACCGAGACCTCGTACAAGCCATCTTCCGTGGAGAAATAGCCGGAGTAGTCGAGGAGGCCGGTGCTGTCGGCATAGACGTCGATGCCGTCGAGGGTTTGGGCAGCCGAGTCTGTCACGGTGCCGCTGATGAAGGTGGAGAGCGGGAGCGTGACGTTCTTGCCGGTGACGTTGGCGGTCCCAACCGTGACGAGGCTGGCTTTGCTCTGGTAGTAGGTGAAGCCCGCGGTGCTGTAGTAGCCCGTGCCGTAGGTGCCGGACCCGTCCTGGAAGGAAAGCGTATATGTGCCAGGGGCAACGACGATCGAGTAGTTGCCGCTGCCGTCCGTTTCGCACCAGTACGATTCCTCGGTGCTGTTGGCGACGACATCGATGTCCGCCAGGCCGATGCCGCCGCTCTTGGTCACCTTGCCCTTGATATGGACGCCAAGGGGCAGCGTGACATTCGCGGTCACGTCGACGGTGGTAACCACGACCTTGCCTGTTGGGACCTGGTCGTACGAGAAGCCGGCCGTGCTGTAGTAGCCGCTGGCGTACGTGTCGTTGTTGTCATAGAACGCGACGTAGTAACTACCCGGAGCGACGGCAATCGAGTAAGTGCCGTCCGACCCTGTGTTGGCGGAGGAGTAGGTGTAGGTGTTGTGACCGCTAACGACATCGGCGTCGACTTCGATGTCTGCCAGAGGGCCGCCGCCACTCTTGGTCACAGTGCCCGTGATGTGGACGGCTGGCGGCAGAGTTATGTTGGCCGTGGTGTTGCCGCTGCTGGTGACCGTAACGACGCTCGCGGCGAGCTGGGAATACGTGAAGCCTGAGGTGCTGTAGTAGCCGCTGGCGTAGACGCCCAAGTAGTCGCCGAACCAGAGCTTGTACGTACCCGGGGGCACGGCGATCGAGTACTGGCCGTCGTTGCCCTCGCCGGTGCTGGTCCCGTTGTCGTAGCCACTGCTGTCGTTAAACACCTGGACGTCGATGTCGTCCAGCGGGGTGGCGGAACTGTCGGTGACAGTGCCGGTGATATAGACGACAAGAGCCATGGTGAAGTTGAGGGTGTGGTCACTGCTACCCACGGTCACCGTGTCAGCCGAGTCTTCATCGGGCACGAGGCCGGAGCTGGTGTACCAGCCGCTGACGTACGTCCCGCCGTCGTCCCAGAACTCGACCAGGAAGTCACCCGGCCCCGTCGGAATTGAGTAATAGCCGCTCGCGTTGGTGAAGGTGGAGCCGACCAAGAGTTCGTCAGGGTCGTCCACCTCGACGTAGATGTTGTACAGGGCAGCGTCGGAGGCGTTGGTCACCGTGCCCGTAATGGAGGACGTCACGTTCGGCGCCGCCGTCCCCGTAGATGCGGGCGCCGTGGTCGTCGACAGATGGGCCGGCTTGACCGCCTTTTTCGGCGCGGCCGTGTGTCGGGCGGGTTGGGACGCGAGCGCGGCGTGTCGATTGGCGGTTTCGGCACCTGCCATCAGGCGCGCATGGGTGGCGGCCGCGATCAGCTGCGCGGTGGTCTTCTTTGGCGCGGCGTCCGCGCAGGGGCGAGGCGCGACAGCGGAGGCCGCCGGCTGAGCGGCGCCGTTGAGCGTCAACGTCTGGCTGGACGAGCCAGCGACCGGTGTCTGCCCGCGCTTCAGGCACGGCGTCTTGGCGGCTGGCGCCAGGGACGCGTTGACCGTTGCCTGCTGCACGCCTGGCAGCACGACGGTGGACTGCGCCGCCGGCGCGCTGGCCGCCTGGTTGGCCGCGCCCGCGGGCGCCTTGGCAGTGAGCGGCGCTGCCGTGACTCCGGTGGCGCCAACCGTGGCGAACATCAATGCGCAGACCGCAAGCAGCAGAAACCGGCCCCGACGTGACACTCGCGTACTCCTCTTCTTCGGCCCGCCCGGCGGCGGATCGACTACCCATCTATCGGAGGCCGACCTCATGGGCCGGCAAACCGAACTGTCGGGTTTGTCTCACCCCCGCATCGGTCAGTCAAGGGCCGAAGGAAACGCGTCCTCCGCGAAGCTGGTGGCGAGCTGTCAACACTTCTGGCTCGTGCTGTCACCGGGCCGGGCGAGCCGGCTTCGGCACCGTGCCAGGCGACGTGGGACACGCGGTCGAAAGGCGTAACCTGAACCCAGCCGCAGGAGAGCGGCCCAAGGCGAGGTGACGTGTGAACGGTGGCACCGTCTCTGGCGAGGTCGAGGCCGTTCGCCGGCGCGCGGCGGAGCTGGCGGCGCGACTCTCGCCGGTGGCGCGCCGCTCGGCCACGATCGCCCAGGAGCGCGCAATCCTGCGCATGGTCGGAGTCGACGGACTGGATCGGGCCGGCCATCCACTGGCCGAGTCGGTGACGGAGCGGTACTGCAGCCCCGATCGGGATCGGCTGGCGAGAGGCGTGATCCTGCCGTTCGCCGTGGCGCTGCTCGAATACGACCTGCCCGCTCGCGACCTCGCGCTCGAGGTGGCTTCCGGCGCGATCGACCTCGGGCTCGAGGCCGAGCTCCTCGACCGTCCAGGGCGACTGGCCGCCGCGGAGGCTCATGCCTCGCGGCTGCTGGCCGCGGCGCTGGCCCGGTTCGACGCCAACAGAACCGCCGCCCGGGACATGCGCGACGTGCTCGGTCTCGCCGACGAGCCCTGGCTGGGCGTGGCCGTGCACGCGACCGAAGTGGGGCCCGCCGCCGAGGAGACGAAATCGCTCGTCGGCGAGGGCGCCGACGTCGTCCTGGTTCGAGTGCCGGCCAGCTGGGAATTCGCCGAGGCCCGGCGGCAGGCCGGGCTCGAGACGCCGGGGCTCTTCGAGGTCGAGGGGCGCCGGGGTGCCGGCGGGAAGGGATCCCACGGTCGCGGGTCGGTCGCGCGACTGACCGATCCGCGTCGCGGCGTCCGGGGGCAGCCGCCACTCGCACAGCGGCTCGAGCGCGATCTCGTCCCGGCCGGCAGTCAGCGGGGTTTGGCGGCGATTCGGAAGGCGGCCGACGACGCGGCTGCGGAACGCGGCTGCTACGCCAGCCTGATGACGGTCACCTCCGCCTTCGCCGCGCCCGAGCAAGCCGTCGTGGCGGCCTTCGAGCGGATCGACCTGGTTGAGGCCGATCCGATCCGCGAGATAGTCGAGGACAACGTCGATCCGGAGCGCGCGCTGGCGGACCACGCTTTTGCGCACTGGCTTCACGCCCGGGCCGGCTGCCGCGTGGTGATGGGCCCCGGGCCGCTTGCGCTCGGCGCGGACGTGGCCAGCGGCATTCCCTCCGACGCCTCGACGCGGGCCGGACGAGCCCTCGCACTGCAGGCCCTTGGCGTAGAGCTGGCTCTCGCCGATGGTCTTGCCGCGGACCGACTGCTGTTGGGCGCGGTGCCGGATTGGGTCGCCGGCGACGGCGACGCGCCTGCGATCCTCGTTCAGGCGTGGCTGCGACGTCTGGTCTTTCCGGGCCACGGCCTGCTCGTCGATGAGCCACGGGTCGACAACCAGCCGCACGGCCGCACGGCGGCTCTCGTGGCGGCGCTCTCGGGGGCCGCGGCGTCACTTGTGGTCCTGGACCGGGCCGGGGGCAGCGTCGCCGAATCCGCCGCAGACCTCAGGGCGGCCGCTTCGACGGCCGCGGCCTTGCGGGCGGCGCTGGGCGACGGAACGCTGCACGGACCCGCTGCGGAGCTGGCGATGCGGACGCTGCGGGCCGCGAACGCGACGCTGGATCATCTCGCGGACGAGGGCTGGGGGAGTCTCCTCGGGCCCGCCGGACGTGGCCACGAGTCCGAGCGATTCGGCCGCCGCGCGGTCGTCGAGCGCGCCACGGGCCCAACCTCGAGCGACCGGCTGCTGACCGCCCTGAAGTAGGTCGGGCCCTCCGGCCACACGCCGCAGATCGCCGGCCCCCGGTGCTAGGATGGCCGGCAGGGCGGGAGCGAGCGCAGAGGAGAGACAACTGAGCAGTTCGAACGAGCGCNNATGGACGCGCGCTGCTACTGGGTTCCGGACCTCTCGAATCCGTACCTCCATTCGAACTGGACCGACCAGATCGCGTATCCGTACTCGCCGGCCTTCCTGCAGATCCTGGAACCAATTCGGCTGCTGCCGTGGCAGCTCTTCATGGCCGTCTGGGCGGCGATCCTGATGGCCGCGATGGTCTACCTGACCGGCCCGCGGTTGATCCTCCTGGGCCTGGCTTTCTTCGGCCTGATGGAGATCTGGGGCGGCAACATCGAGCTGCTCATCGCCGTGGCGATCGTCCTGGGGTTCCGCTGGCCGGCAACGTGGGCTTTCATCCTGCTGACCAAGATCACGCCGGGGATCGGCCTGCTCTGGTTCGCGGTCCGCCGCGAATGGCGCGCCCTCGGGATCGCCCTCGCCGCAACGGTCGCGGTCGTGGCGGTCTCGGCGGCGATCCAGCCGAGCGCCTGGCTGACGTGGCGCGACGTCCTGATTTCGAACGCCGGCAAGAACGGGACCTGGGCCGCGGTCCCGATCCCGTTCGCGGTTCGCTTTCCACTTGCCGTCCTGCTGGTCGTGTGGGGCGCCCGCAAGAACCGCCGTTGGACGGTGCCCGTTGCCGCGATGCTCGCCCTGCCGGCGCTCTGGTACGGCGGCTTGAGCATCATGCTTGCCACGCTGCCGCTGCTGGGGGCGCGGACCTGGGGCGACGTTCGCCGGGTGCTGAGCGGCGGCTGGTCGGAGCTTGCCGGCGAAATCGGGCACCTGCCCCGACCGTTCGGCCGCGGCTCCGCTTCGAGCGGCTGAGATTCGGCCCCGCGCCGCCCCGCGCGCCGCCGCATCGTCGAGCGCATGTCCCGCCGTTGCTCGTACGATAGGCGCCAATAGCGGTCGTATGCATGTGGGAGGAGAACCAAGTGCCCGAACCTTCTCCGTTGCCGGTCCGCGATAACGCCTGGCCGACGCTCCACGTGTCGCGGCATCCCGCGATCCTTCACAAGCTGCGGATCCTGCG
>PMIQ01000167.1:4321-5079 GCA_003157175.1 Chloroflexota bacterium | reverse complement strand
GCCTCCGTGTCGGTCGCGGATGAAACGATCAGCCGCCCCGCCTCCATCAGAGCCGCGAGCTGCGGGCCGATGCCCGGGTAGTCCAGCCCGGCCGAGATCGAGACCGCCTCGATGACCTGGCCGTCGGGATCCTGAAGCATGTATGAGCGCGAGCCGTGGAGGATCCCCGGCGTGCCGCCCAGGAGCGCCGCCGCGTGCCTGCCGGTCGCGATCCCCTCCCCCGCCGCCTCGGCCACGGCCAGCCGCACCGACGGCTCGCCGATGAACCGGTTCAGCAGGCCGAGCGCGTTCGAGCCGCCGCCGACGCAGGCGATCGCCATGTCGGGCAGCCGCCCCTCGACCTCGTAGAGCTGAGCCGCCGCCTCGTCGCCGATGACGCGCTGGAAGTCGCGCACGATCATCGGATACGGGTGCGGACCCATCGTTGAGCCCAGGCAGTAGTGCGAGGTCTCGACGTTGGTGACCCAATCGCGAAGTGCCTCGCTCACGGCATCCTTCAACGTCCCGGAGCCGCCGTGGACCGGCCGAACTTCGGCCCCGAGCGCCTCCATTCGGAGCACGTTCGGCGCCTGGCGTTTGATGTCCTCGACGCCCATGTGGACCACGCACGGGATCTCGAGCAGCGCGCAGGCCGTGGCCGTGGCCACGCCGTGCATCCCGGCGCCGGTTTCGGCGATGACGCGGCTCTTGCCCAGCCGGCGTGTGAGCAGAACCTGGCCCAGGGCGTTGTTGAGCTTGTGGGCGCCGGTGTGGTTGAG
>PMIQ01000167.1:0-4278 GCA_003157175.1 Chloroflexota bacterium | reverse complement strand
ACCAGGGTCTCGGGCACGTAGCGGCCGCCGAAGTCGCGGTTGAGCCCCCAGCGACCGGCGTCGTCCGGGTCGAGGAGCGCCTCGGGAACCGGCGTGGGCCGAACCCGGACGTGCGGGCGGTCGAAGCGCGCGGCGCGGGCCCGCTTGATGAAGAGCGCCACTCGCAGCGGATCCTTGCGGGGCCGCGAACCCGGGGCCCGCGGCGCACGCGACCGGCGGGCGGAGGTGTTCTCGTCCACTCCGGAGCTGACGTCGACGCCGATTGCCGGAACTGCCAGGACGGCGGCTTCGACGTTGGCCGGCTCCAGACCGCCGGCCAGGATCACGGGCACCTCGCGGGCCACCGCCGCCGCCACTTCTCGATCGACGAGCAGGCCGGTGCCACCGGCGAACGGGCCTCCGGCGGCATCGAGAATGAGACGTTGGGTGCCGGCGGCGAGGTATGCCCTGCCTGCCTCGATCGCCTTTGCGGCGGCCGAGCCGGCGTTCGCAGGGTCGGCCGCCGCGCCTCCGGCAGTGGCGGCCGCGTGAGCGGCAACCGACGGGAGATGCAACACCTTCCAGACGGGCCGGCCGACGGAGGCAATCGCGTCGACGGGCTCGTTGCCGGAGAGCTGGATCGCGTCGGGGTCGATGGCCGCGATGGCGGCGCGCAGCTCCGCCGGAGTGGCGTCGGCGGTGACGGCCACGATGCGGGGCCGCTTGCCGGCGGGCGAGGCGCCACGCACCAGCGCAGCCAGCCACGAGGCTTCGGCCGGGGTCAGGCATCGGGGCGTGCCGGGGACGAAGTTGAAGCCGATGGCATCGGCGCCGGAACGGATCGCGGCGAGCACTCCGTCGGAATCGGTCACGCCGCAGATCTTGACCAGCGGCAGCCGCGCTTCCGCTGCCACGTCGTGTGGCACGGAACCCGCGGCCACGTAGGCACGGGCCGCCGCGGCCGGCTCGGCCGAGCGCATCAGCGCCTCCCCGACGAGGGCGGCGTCAAGCCCGACCGCCCGCCAGCCGACCAGCGTTCGAGGCTCGCTCACGCCCGACTCGCCGACCACCAGCCGGTCCTTCGGCACAAGCGGTCGCAGTCGCAAGCAGTGCTCGGGGTCGACCGTGAGGGTGCGGAGGTTGCGGTTGTTCAGGCCGATGAGGCGAGCGTCGGTGGCGAGGGCGGCCTCGAGCTCGCGCTCGTCGTGGACCTCGACCAGCGGCTCGAGGCCGAGCTCGCGGGCAAGACCGGCGAACCGGGCCAGCTTGCGGGCCGGGAGGATGCAGGCCAGCAGCAGGACGATGTCGGCTCCCGCGGAGCGCAGGACGGGGAGCTGGCGCTCGTCGACGACGAACTCTTTGGCGAGGATCGGGAGCGTGACTGCCGCCCGAACGGCGCGCACGTCCGCCACGGAGCCGCCGAACCAGTGGGGTTCGCACAGGACCGAGATGGCGCTCGCTCCGCCGGCCTCGTAGGCGAGAGCGAGGGCGATCGGATCGGCGTCGGCGGCGATGGCGCCGGCCGAGGGCGAGCGACGCTTGACCTCGGCGATGAGATGCAAGCCGGGCGCGGCAAGCCGCTCGGCAATGGGCCTTGGGGCGCCGCCCGGAGCGGCGGAGCAGGCCGCCGCTCCGTCGGCAAGAGAGCGATAGCTCTGCCCATCGAGCTCGGCGCGGACGTCGGAGAGGCGCCGGGCGGCGATGTCGGCCACGACCCCGGCGCGGCCCGAGGCGGCTGAGCGCGTGGGGTGCGTGGCGTTCGTGGCACGGCCAGGGCCGACCGCCGCGGCGGGGTCGTGGCGCGATCGCGCCGAGCGCGGCTTGCCGGCGGCGATCGTCATGCCGGCGACCCAGCCAGGCTCTTCGCAGCCGCGTCGTTGGCCGCCTTCGCGGCGCGCAGCCGCCCCAGCAGCCGAGCGGCCGCGCCGCTGTCGATCGCCTCGGCCGCCATCGCGATTCCGTCTCGCAGGTCCGCGGCTCGCCCCGCGGCCAGGAAGGCGGCCGAGGCGTTGAGCAGGACCACGTCACGGCAAGGGCCGCTCGCCCCGCCCAGGACCGACTCGACGGTCTTGGCGTTCTCCGTCGGAGTGCCGCCTACCAGCGCCGAGGTCGGAGCCGCCGTGAGACCCAGCTCCGCGGCCACGACCTCGTGCCGCGTGACGCCGCCGGGGCTGACGTCGTAGAGGACGCCCGACCCGTCGAGCGGCAGCTCGTCCAGGCCGGCCCCATGGACGACCAGAGCCCGCTCGGCGCCGAGCAGATGCAGCACGTCGGCGATGCGCGGNNAACCCCCACCACCTGCCGCCGCGCGCCGGCGGGGTTCGTGAGCGGCCCGAGCAGGTTGAACGCCGTCCGCACTCCGATCTCGCGGCGAGTGGGGCCGGCGTGTTTCATCGCGGGGTGAAATCCCGGGGCGAACAGGAACGCGAACCCGTCTTCGCGCAGGGCGACGGCGGCCTCCTCGGCCCCGAGATCCGTCCGGATCCCAAGCGCCTCCAGAACATCGGCCGAGCCCGACTTCGAGGTGATCGCCCGGTTGCCGTGCTTGGCGACCGGCACCCCCGCCGAGGCCACTACCAGCGCCGCGGCCGTGGAGATGTTGAAGGTGTTGCTGCCGTCGCCGCCGGTGCCGCAGGTGTCGACGGCGCCTTCCGGCGCCTCCACTCGCAGGGCGCGGTCGCGCATCGCGGACGCGAAGCCGGCCAGCTCCTCGACCGTCTCGCCGCGCATCCGCAGCGCGACCAGCAGCGCCGCCAGCTGGGACGGCGTCGCCTCGCCGTCCATAACCGATCCCATGGCCACTCGCGCCTCGTCCAACGACAGGCGCTTGCCATCTACGACGGCCGCCAGGGCCGCTCTCACGACTTCGCTCATCGAACGATCTCCACGCGGCCCGCGACGGCCGCCTCTATCGCTTTGGCTGTCCGTGTCGGTGCCCCGACCGAGGCCGGCTCGGCCGGCCTCGGCTGCCCGGCCGCTCCGCGCTCCGCGGCGGCGGCGCCCGAAGGTTGAGCCGCGCCGTGGTCGCCGCCGAGCCCGGTCAGGGCAAACGAGCCGCTGACCTGGTCCAGCAGCGCGGCCTCGCCTTCGCCGGCAAGGCGCAGGAAGTTGGCCAGGAGGTGCGGCCCCTCNNTAGTCCTCCTCGGTCCGGGCCGTGACGATCACGTCGGGCGGGAGCGTCTCCGGGGCAACGCTGAGGGAGTGGTAGCGCGCGGCCATGAACGGGCTGGGCATTCCGGCGAGCAACCCCTTGCCGTCGTGGCGGACGCTGGACGCCTCGCCGTGGACGAGCGTCGGGGCGCGGCGGATCGTAGCCCCGAGTGCGGCGCCCATCGACTGCATGCCGAGGCAGACGCCCAGCAGCGGGATCTTCCGCTCGATTGCCACGCGAATGGCATCCATCGATACGCCGGCCGAATCCGGGTCGCCGGGGCCGGGCGAGATGACGATGCCGCGCAGTTCGGCCGTCGGGTCGTCGGCGATGGCTTCGAGGCCGGCGCGGTCGATGGCGTCGTTGCGCAGCACGCGAACGTTCGCCCCGGCCGCCTCGAGAGCCTGGACGAGGTTGAAGGTGAACGAGTCGTAGTTGTCGATCATGAGGATCATCGGGAGGTCTCCTGTCGCTCTGGCACGGAGCTGGCGCCTGCCGGGGCTGTGGCCACGGGCTGGCGGGCGGCCTGGCCACGGAACGTTGTCGCGCCACTCCCCGCCTTGCCGGCGGCCTCGCTCGCCGCCTCGGCCACCGCCATCTCTAGAGCACCTCGGATCGCCCCGGCCTTGTGCTCGGTCTCCTCGAACTCACGCTCCGGGACCGACCGGGCGACGATCCCGGCGCCGACGTGGATGTGGATCAGGTCGTCCTTGAGGATCGCGGAACGGATCGTGATGGCGGTGTCGAGGTTGCCGTCGTAGCCGAGATAGCCCACGGCGCCCCCGTACAACCCGCGCCGCTCCTTCTCCGCCTCGGCGATGAGCTGCATCGCCCGAACCTTGGGTGCGCCCGAGAGCGTGCCGGCCGGGAAGATGCTGCGCAGCGCGTCGAGNNGCGTCGCAGCCGGGCTTGAGCCGCGCTTCCACGTGACTCACGAGATGGAGGACGTGGCTGTAGCGCTCCACTTCCATGTACTTGGTCACGGCCACGCTGCCCGGTCGGGCCACCCGGCCGAGGTCGTTGCGTCCCAGATCGACGAGCATCACGTGCTCGGCCCGCTCCTTGGGGTCGCGCTCCAGCGCGTAGGCGAGCTCGGCGTCCTCCGCCGGGGTGGCACCGCGCGGCCGTGTCCCGGCGATCGGGTGCGT
>PMIQ01000228.1 GCA_003157175.1 Chloroflexota bacterium | reverse complement strand
GTAGCCGCCGCCGGCGGCGCGGTCGCGTCGGTTGGCACCGCGGTGGCGGGCACCTCAGGCGGCGAAACGGGCGGGCGAACGGTGGGCCTGGCCGTCGGTCGGGCGGTCGGTCGAGCCGTCGGCTTTGGCGTCGAACTTGCGGATGGAGCCGGGGTGGCGGTGGCGGGCGTCGAGATGCACCGATGCGGCGGCATTCGGCCGGCCGTCCAGTGGACCGCTCCGGCATATGGAACCCGCACGAGCGCCGCCGGAACCTGGCTCGTCGTGAATGCGTTAGCGTCCTGGCCGGGGTAGGCGAACGCGCCGTCGGAGGCCTGGGTCGACCGCAGATGCGTCAGGACCGAGTTGCCGCCCTGCAGCCAACCTGTGCCTTCGGGGTCCTGGCTCGCCGCAATCAGCGCCTGGAGGACGATCGCGTCGGAGTCTGGATCGCTCGCGGGAGGTCCAAAGGCGTTCGAGTTCTGGTATGGAAAGCCGCCGTCGGCGAGCTGCTGCGACTGGAGGTAGGCGAGGGCCGCCGTGTCGGCCGACTTGTCGCCTGCCGCGTCAAGCGCCATCAGCGCAATGGCCGTCGAGTTGGTGTCGCCGTCGCCCGGTGCCACGGGCGCGGAGCCGTAGCTCCAGCTGCCGTCGGTGGTGTTCTCGAGTGTCTTCAGTTCGGCGATGGCCTCCGCCGGCACCGAGCCGCCGGACGCCGCGATCGCCAGGATCGCGAACGACTGGCTGAACGTGGAGCCGTCGCCGTACTTGCCGTCGGCGGAGTGGTACAGCGCCCCCAGCCGGGCCACGAGATCGCGCCCCGCAAAGCTGGCCGGATCCCGGCCCGCCGCGACAACCGCCAGGATCGCCTTGCCCGTCGCGGCCGCGTCGCCGGCCTTGGCGTCGGACTCAGTCGCGAGGTAGTCCAGCGCCGTGGCGGCTTGTGTGCAGTCCAGGAGGGTGGTCGGATCGTAGCCCGCGGCCGCCGTCCCGATCACGAAGTCGGCCGTCTCGCCGAGTGAGTTATCCACCGAGCCATCCGGGAGTTGGCCGTCCCAGAGGTACGAGAGCGCGGCAGTTGCCCGCTCCGAATCGGTGGGCGCGGCCGCCGAAGTGGGGGTTGCCGCCGCCAGACCGAGCGGCGCCGCGAGGAGAGTCGCCAGTATCGCGCTGGCGACGACCAGTCTTCGCATTCTTCCTCCGGCGGCATGCCCGCCTGCCGGAGGGGACCCCGCCGCCGGAGGCCTCCCATCCGATCCGCGCAGGTGGGTGACGTGCGCCGTTCGGTCAGGTCTCCTGGCTTGCGGATCGTCGCTGCTGGCCGCCTTCCCGGGCTCGTGGCCCCGTGGCATGTGGCCAGCCGCTCCTCGCTCACAGTTGCGCGACAGCGCCGGTTTCGCACCGGCTTCCCTGAAACGAGCGGCTCTATTCGTGATGGCATGCGGAGGGTACAGCGCGGCAGGGCGGGCCGCCAGGCCCAACGCCGCGAGAGCGGGCCGGCGAGCTATCGTTATCGGCAATCGACCGCCATCGGAGGATAGTCATGGCACCCGTTCGATTCGGGCTGTTCGTCCCGCAGGGCTGGATCCTCGACCTGATCGACATCAAGGATCCGATCGAGCAATACGAGACTATGAGCCGGGTCGCCCAGACGGCCGAGCGCCTGGGCTTCGACTCGATCTGGCTCTTCGACCACTTCCACACCTACTTCAAGCCGGTGCTCGAAACGACCTTCGAGTGCTGGACCTCGACGGCCGCCCTGGCCCGCGATACCAGGACGATCCGGCTCGGCCAGATGGTCACCTGCAACGGCTACCGCAACCCGGCGCTGATGGCCAAGATGGCCTCGACGGTGGACGTTCTGAGCCACGGCCGCCTCGACTTCGGCATTGGCGCCGGCTGGTACGAGCACGAATACCTCGCCTACGGCTACGACTTCCCGCCGACGCCGGGCGACCGGTTGCGGATGCTGGGCGAAGCGCTTCAGGTCATCACGGCCATGTGGACCGAGCCGTACGCCTCGTTCGAGGGCAACCACTACAAGATCTCCGGCGCGATCAACGAGCCCAAGCCGGTGCAGAAGCCGCACCCGCCCATCTGGATCGGCGGCAGCGGCGAGAAGGTGACGCTCAAGCTCGCCGCCAAGTACGGTGACGCCACGAACTTCGGAGGTCACCTCGACGACATGTCCTGGTACAAGCACAAGCTGGATGTGATCCGGGGCCACTGCGAGGATCAGGGCCGCGACCCGGCCACGATCACTCACTCCACGAACGTCGAGACCACTCTCTTGCGGGCGGGCGACGATCCCGAGCAGCTGACGAAGCGCTACCGCCGCGACCAGTCGCTGGCGGAGTACAAGACGCACGCCATCGTCGGCGGCCCGCAGGAGGTCATCGACACCTATGGCCGCCTGATCGACGCCGGCATGGACTACATCATCGTCTCGGACCTGCCGGGTCTGGCCACGACCGACATCCTCGAATACCTGGCCACCGAAGTCCTGCCGGCGTTCATGTAGCGGCTGCGCTCGCGGTTATGCTGGTCGGGATCTGCGCCTGGAAGCGGGAGGACGAGGTGGAATCTGAGGGCGCGATCGGATCGGGCTCAGTCGCGACAGTCGGGTCGCCCGACGCGCGGAACCTGGCCCTGAGCGTGGCCGAAGCCATCGCGTTGCTGGTGGTCCTCCTCGCAGTCGGGGTGACCTTCTACGCTGACTTGGGAGCGGCCTTCATCTGGATCGTCAGCGCGGGGGGCTCGGCCTTCCTCATGGCAGTGGCGCTGCGGACGCATGAAGTCGTGGTTTCGAAGAGCGGCCTCTCGCGCCGGAGCTGGCTAGCCATCGCCACGCGCCATCCGGCCACGAGGATCGAGTTCGTTCCTGGCCGGCTCATCACGAGGATGCCCGACGGGGTCTGGCGGTACTACGGGGGCACGTTCGCACTGAGGGTGCCGTCATGGGAATCGAAGCGCCTTCGCCTCGCAATCGAGGAGGCCGGCCTGCGCATCGAAGACAGGCGGGCAGCCCGGTAGAAGGAGCATCCCTTTCAGACGAAAGCGGGCTGGCTGGAAGCTGCCGTCCTGGCCGCAGCAATTGGCTACGACCGTTTCGTCCAGCAACCGTCGTTGGCCGACCTGCGCTTCTTCCTGGGGCCTGTCGTGATCGTCGGCGGAGTCGTCCTGTGGCGAAGCCGCCCGCCTCGCACGAAGAACGTCGTCTAGGGAGCTGCTCTAGAGCGACCCCACCAGAACCGCGGCGATCTCGCCGTCGGTGAGCAGGATCGGGTTCGTCTTCATGCTGCTGCCGCGCGAGTCGGCGACGATGGCTGGGATGTCGGCCGTCGTGATGCCGTAGGCGGAGAGCCGCGGAACGGCGAGGCGGGCACGCCAGTCCTCCAGCAGCTGAACCAGCGACGCGCGCGCCTCCCCGTCCGGGAGCGCCGCCGCGGCCCCGCCGCTACCCGNNNCCGGTCTGGGCCAGGCAGATCCCCGAGCAGAGCGCGGCCGTCGCCATCGCGGCGCGCGGGCCGGCGGCGGCGGCCGCACCGCCCATCCCCGCGACCGCCATCTCGTGCCAGGCGAGCAACCCGTCGCGAGCCGCGGCCAGTCCGCGCAGAGCCAGGCGGTCGGCGACGGGATTGGCACGGGTCGACAGGTACGACTCGAGCAGCTGCGTAAGCGCGTCCATGCCGTTGGCCGCGATCAGCTCCGGCGGGCAGCTCCGGAGCAGTTCCGGGTCCAGGATCGCGATCCGGGCGATCAGCGCCTCGTCGCGAAATGAGCGCTTGAAGCCGCCCGCGCCCCGAACGCTCAGGACCGCATTCTTGGTCGCCTCGCTGCCCGTGCCGGCGGTCGTCGGGACGGCGATGAACGGGACCGCGGGGCCGTGGTACGGCAACCCCGGCCCAATCCCCTCGAGGTGATCCATCACCGAGTTGCCCGGGATCAGCAAGCCGGCGACCGCCTTGGCCGAGTCGAGCACGCTGCCGCCGCCGATGCCGACGACGACATCCACTTGCCCGCCCGAATGCCCGCGCCCTCGGACGCGCGCGACGATCCCGTCGACCAGCGCCGGCGACGGCTCGCCCGAGACGCCTTCGACCTCGAATTCGACGCCGGCCGCCGAAAGGCTCGCGGCGATGCGGGCCCAGTCGTCGCTCCGCGTGAAGCCCGGCTGACGGACGACGATCACGGCCCGCCGCCCGAATCCGCGAACGATTCGCGGCAGTTCGGCGACCTTTCCGGGCCCGGCGACGATCTCCGGCAGCCTCAGGGTCGAGTCGTATTCGAAGCCTTCCATCGGCCGCTACCGGCTGGTCTCGGGCGCCGCCGGAAAGAGGCCGTCATACCTGACCCCGACTCGCGGCTCGGCCATCCAGTCTGTCGCCGCGTCGCGCCAGGCGGCGTAGTGGGCCGTCTCCTTGTGCGCCTTCGCCGAAGCCTCGTCGCGATAGGCCTCGTACAGGATGAAGCGGCTGGGATCCTCGATCGATTGGAGGACGTCGAAGCGGAGGTTGCCCGGCTCGCGGACGGAACCCTCGTGGTTGGCGCGGATCGAGTCGACGAAGTCGACCACGTGCTCCGGCTTGACGTGGACGTTCACTACGGTCACGTACATGGTTCCTCCCGTCGATGGCGAGCCGCGTTTGCGACGCACCAATCATCGGGCATCGGCCGAGCGGCGGCCCGATCAGCTTGCCGCTGGCGTCGGCGAGGGCGCGGGCGGCGGCGGAACAAGTTCGCCGGCCGGCCAGACGACCGCATCGACGACGAGAGTGTTCGCCGTACACGACCCTTGCAGGCAGATCGAAAGCGCGCGGCCGCGCTCGACCCGGGCGATGACCGCCTGCCCCAGCAGCGACTCCGGAAGGTCCACCATCGTCCCGACCTTGACGCCGTCGACCATCCAGTAGCCGCAGGCCGGCGGCTTTGCCAGAGGCGTGGCCGGAGCCGCGCAGCTCGTGTCGCGCGTCAGCAGGCCGCCGAGAAGGAACGCCGGCAACGTCGGGAGATCCGCGGCCCGGTAGACCGTCTCACCGTTGATGAGGGTGGGCACGCCGTCGGGCCCGATGACGCCCGATCCGGTGGATGGGAGCGGCCCCGCAGTCTCAGATGAGGCCGGGTTCGGGCTGCCGGTTTCGCCCGGCGCCGGCGATGCGCTGGTCGCGGGCGTTTCGCCGCGCCAGACCACCGCTTCGACGACTATCGCGGCCTGGCACTGCGCCCGATCACTGGCCGGGCATTGCGCCGCCTGCGGGTCGTCGATGTGGACGCGGGCCACGACGATCTCGCCATTCGGCTCGTCGATGTTGCTCTGCGGTGCTAGCTCGAGGTTGTCGATCCGGAGGATGTAGCAGTACGGGATCAGCTGCTGCTCCGACGCGTTGAGGCCGGGCTGCATCGGGCAGGGCGGGACGAATTGCGGCTTCGCGAATGGCCCGCCGAGCAGGAAGCTGCCCGTTGTTGGGAACGAGGCCTGATCCGCGGCGCGATAGACGCGCTCGCCGGCGATCTGCGGGAATACCGGCCACACGACCGCCTCGACCACCACGGCCGCGTTGCAGGAGGACTTCTGGTCCGCGGAGCAGCCTGCGGCATCGGGGTCGTGCGTATGGACGCGCATGACGATCGCGGGTCCGTTGAGCCAGCCCGTGAGGGCTTCCAGGCCGCGCGGCGCCAGGTTGGAGAAGTACTCGCTGTTGTCCTGGGCCTTTGGCACCAGCTCGACCACGCCGCACTGCGGCACGAGGGCGTTCTCGGGGGACGATTGGGGCTGAGCGCTCGGCAGCGGCGGCGCGCAGGGAATGGGAGCATCGACCGCGTAGGCGCCCAACAGGAAGCTGCCGCTGAGATTCTGCCAGTCGGCTTGAGCGGCGAGGCGGTAGACGTGCTGGCCGTCGATCTGGTTCGGGATACCGTCCGTGCCGAGGGCGATGCGGGACGGCCCGGGGAACGCACCGTCGGGGCCCATCGCCGTCCCCGAGAGCAGCCCCGAGACGATCAGAACCGTCACCGCCAGGCACGCGGCCGCCGCCGCCGGCAGGGCGAACTTCGGCCAGCGCCCTCGTCCGCTACGACCCGGCGCCGGCACATTCCCTTCCAGCTTCGAGCGCAAGGCCGGGTAGTCGCGCTCGGCGCCGTCCAGCTCGACCGCAAAGCGGCCGGAGAGCCGGGCTTCGAGCCCGTCGTTCGTTCCGTCTTCGGCGGAATCGCCGCCGCTCGCGTCAGTCTTCATCGAGCAACTCCCGGAGTCGCGCCAGGCCGGTCTTGAGCCGCGCCTTGGCCGTGTTCTCCGTGACGCCCAGGGCATCGGCCGTTTCGCGCACGGAGAGTCCAACCATGTGGTGGAGGACCACGGCGGCTCGGATCCGGCGCGACAGGCGACCCAGCGCCTCGTCGAGCTCGATCGACGCTGAGGTCTCCGGGCCGCCCATCGGCAACTCGTGGACCTCCGGGTCGAGCCGGAGCGTTCGACGCAGCCGCCGCACGACTCGCAGCGCCTCGCGCGTCTGGACGGTCAGTAGCCAGGCGCGGATCGCGCGCGGGTCCCTGATCGTCGGCGCCGCACGGAGCGCCCGCTCGAACGTCGTCTGGACCAGGTCCTCCGCCTCGGCCTCGTCACGGGCGATCGCCCGGGCCGCGGCCAGGAGCAGCGGACCGTGGACGTGGAGCGTGGCGACCCATTCCGGCGTCGGCGCGAGCGCCGGCATCGTTCGGGTGAGCCGCGCCGCCGCGGCCTCGTCCTTGTCTGTGTCGAGCGGTTCCGTGATGACCCTCACATCACATAAGAGGCTCGGGGAGACCGAAACGGGTATCGGCCGGCCCAAGTCTGGCGCGGAATCCTCGCCCGCGCCAGATCTAGCGCCGCGCCCGCTGCCCGCCCAGCGTCAGCTCGAACCAGATCGCCCGCTCTGGATCCAGCAAGTTCTCCTCGATGCGGCGGACCGACTCGCGGTAGGCCGGCCAGATCGCCAGCTCGAGCGCCCCCGCGGGCGACACCCAGCCCACGGCGTCGTGCTCGTGCGAGAGCACCGGCTCGGCTCCGGCGCGAACCCGCACGGCGAAGATGGCGCTCGTGACGATCGCCCCGACCGACGGCTCGTGGAACTGGTTGACCTGGTCCAGGTCGAAGAAGGCCTCGATCTCTTCCGCCCCGAAGCCGGTTTCCTCGCTCAGCTCTCGTAGCGCTCCCTCGGTCACCGACTCGCCGGCCTCGAGCGAGCCCGAGACGCACTGCCACAGGCCGGGCAGGATGCGGCCGGGCGAGCGGCGCAGCAGCAGGATTTCGGGACCCGGCGCGCGGAAGATCCAGACGTCCACCAGGTCCGGCCGAAATGGGCTCACCGACACCCCCGGCCCGCGGGCCAGTCAGATCCGCTCGAACCGGTCGATCGGAAGGATGAAGACGACCGCGCCGCCGACCTCGACTTCGAGTGGGTAGGGCAGGAAGAACTCGCCCGGCTCCATGATCGGCGGGATCGGGCTGACGGTCTGGGTGCGCGAGTGGCAGTTCTCGCGGACGTGGCCGATGATCTCATCGACCTTGTCGTCCTCGACGCCGACGATGACGGTCGAGTTCGACTGTTTGAGGAAGCCGCCCCAACTGTGCAGCCAGGTGGCGCGGTGCTCATGCTTGAGCAGGACGTCGATGAGGACCTTGGCGTCTTCGTTGTGGACGATAGCGACGACGAGCTTCACGGGCCGAGTATATTCGGAGAGGGGTATCGCGCGAGCCGAAGCGGGCCGTACAATCGCGAGGGTTCCACGTCCACGCTGAAGGGGAGGACCCGTGCCTGGCGAACGGCCGCTTCACGAACGATCGGACGGCGCTTTCTTCGCGGCTGCTGCCGCCGCCGTCGCGCGCAGCGATGATCTCGACGACGCCCTGGCCGAGCTGCTGGGTCTGGCCGGCGAGCATCTCGGAGCCGGCGCCGGCGCGGTCTACATTCTCGACGCCGACCACGACGAGCTCGAGCTGGCGGTCACCTTCGGAATCGCCGCGGAAGTCGCCTCCGAAGCCGGCTCGGTCGGCTCACTGGCCTCGAGCCACGACCCGCTGGCCGACGTCATTCGGACGCGCCATCCGCTCGAGGTCGACGACGCCGGCCATGTGCCGGTGCTTCGCGGTTCGACCACCGCATATCTGCTGCCGCTGATCGTGCGGCGCGACGGAATCGAGATTGCGCTCGGGACGATGGCGCTCGGATTCGCGGGGCCACTGCCGCAACGCGAGACGTTGCTCGGTGCGGAGCCGCTCGCCGATCTGGCGGCCGTCGCCGTCGAGCGGGCACTGGCCGTGTCGATGGGCTCCGAACGCGCGGAGTGGTTCGATCGCCTGGCCCACACCGATCCGCTGACCGGGCTGGCCAATCGCCGCACCGTCGATCGGCTGTTCGAGCTCGAAGTCGCCCGCGCCGGCCGCCAGGGCGTGGCTCTGTCCGTGGCGCTGTTCGAGATCGACAACTTCGAGGAGATGCAGCGGGCCGGCGGTAACGCGGCCGGCGACGAGGCTCTCCGCCGCGTGGCCCAGATCCTCGCCGAATCGGTCCGTCTCGTGGATACCATCGCCCGCTATGCCGGCGACCAGTTCATGCTCCTAGCTCCGGGGCCGGATGGGTTGATCGTGACCGAACGGCTGGTGCGCGGCATCGGCGCCCTGGCGCCGGTCGACGGCAAGTCCGTCAGCGTGTCGGCGGGGATCGCCGGCTACCCGCTGGACGGCCGCACCCCCGAGGAGTTGATCGAGGTCGCGGAGCAGGCCATGCAGTCGGCCCGCGAGGCGGGCGGCGGGAGAGTCGTGGCCCGGACGCCTTCGGCTGAATAACGGCGCCGCGGCGCAGGCGTAAGAGGCGGTCTGGCTACCGTGAGTCGGACGCCAGGGGTCAGACCGTCGGCGTCGCGGGAGGGTAGACCCAGATGGTCCCGGTCGCGATGACGGGTCCGGTCGGCATGTTCACGCTGTGGTTGGGTTCCAGGCAGACCATCAGCCACAACGAATCCGCGGCGGGAACATCGTCTATCTGCAGCGAGTTCGCGCCCTGCTCGTCAACCGTGATCCACCCGTCCTTGATGACGGGGCCGCCGTCGGCACTGGACCAGACCATGTAGACCTGGTCGCCCTTCGTCGGCTCGAGGCCAGACAGGTACAGGAAGACGTGACCGCTCGGCAGGAGGACTGCCTCGCCCGCGCCCTTGCCCCCGGCCGCCGGGACCAGGACCGCCGCTCGAGCGCCCGGCTGTCCCGCGGCGCCCACTATCGTGGCCGTGTCGTCCTTCGACTTGTGGGCGCTGTTCAGGTCGCCCTGGACTACGACGGCATATCCGGCCAGGCTGACGATTGCGGCCACGGCCGCAACGCGCGTGAGCCAGGTGACCGCCCTTCGGCTGCGCACGGTGCGAGCGCGGCTCAGCGATACCACCCGGGCGGAGCGTGCCGGTTCGAGAACCGTCAATACGGGCGCGGCCTTCCGCTCGTACGCGGCCGGTACAACCTCGGCCGGAGCGGCCTTCTCCGCCGAACGAGCGCGCAGATCCTCCAGAGCGGCGGCCATGACCGCGGCCCGCAGGTGCTTCGGTGGCTCAACCGGGTCGAGGGAGCCTCCCAGGTACGGCAGGATGCCGCCCATCTCGCGCAGTTCGGGATGGGGCTTTGCGCAGGTGCTCAGATGGTCGCGCACGGCGGCCATCTCGGCTGGGTCCAGCGCCCCCAGGACGAAACCGGGGGCCAGGTCACGAACGCGATCGCATGCGATGGCCATCTCAGCCCCTGCCCTTCGGGCCGGTGAACGGAAGCGGCAACGCTCCGGCCCTTGATGCCGGGCCCATCCCGTCGGACCCCTCGGCCATATTCATGAGTTCGCGGCGAAGAGAGACCAGACCGAGCCGCATCCTGCTCTTAACCGTGCCAAGAGGGGCGCCGGTCCTGGTGGCGATCTCCCGCTGCGTGAGACCGTCGTAGTAAGCCAGCTCGATGGCCTCGCGCTGCGCCTCCGGCAGCTTCGCCAGCGCGATCCTGATCTGCTGGGCGTCGAGCCGTCCGGCGACCTCAGGCCAGATGTCCGGCAGCGTCAGGGCCGCCGGAACCAGTCCCTCCGTTTCATCGCCGAGGGTCACGCCGTTGCGGCGGCGGCGGGTCGAGTCGATGGCGCGGTGACGGACGATGGCCAGCAACCAGCCCTTGACGCTGCCCTTGTCTTCGGCATAGCGCCCGGCGTTGCGCCACAGACCGAGGAACGAATCCTGGACTACGTCCTCGGCCAGCCCGGTTTCCGTTGTGATGCGCAGAGCGAGCGCATATGCGACCGCGTGGTAGCGATCGTAAAGCGTCTCTAGCCCGCCGATCTCACCGGCGGCGACCTGGCGCATCAATTGGGCCTCCGATTGTTCCTCCGAGGGCCCCTGGGGCGTGACCAGAGGTGTGGGCAAGACCACCGGGTCCCTCATCTGTCCATTCGCACTGGATTGCGTTCCGGTTCACTCGAATCCAGGGGAGGAGCCTCAGGGGCGACGGCGACGGTGCGCGCGGGCACCTGGCCGTCCGGGTGGCCCGAGCCGAGCCTCGGCCGGAGCGCCTCGAAAACCGCCGCCTCGATCGCCTCGACCGTCTGGCGGCCGTCCACGATCACGAAACGGTCCGGCTCGGCGGCGGCCAGAGCCAGGAATCCGTCGCGCACTCGGCGATGGAACTCGAGGTCGGCGCGCTCCTCGAAGCGGGTGACCTCGTCCGCTTGCTTGCGCGCCAGACCCTCCTCGGCGGGCAGATCGATCAGCACTGTCAGGTCCGGGCGGAGGTCGCCCACCGCGAAGTGCGCCAGCGAACGCAGCGCCTCGAGCGGCTGGCCGGCACCGAAGCCCTGATAGGCGAGAGTCGAGTCGCCGAAGCGGTCGCAGATGACGACTTCACCGCGCTCGAGAGCCGGCTCGATGACCTCGGCCGCGAGCTGGGCTCGAGCGGCGTTGAAGAGCAGCGCATCGGCCGCCGGCACGGGCGACGGCTCGGGAGCGTGGAGCAGGATCCGGCGGACCGCCTCGCCCAGGGCCGTCCCGCCCGGCTCACGAGTCACCACGCAAGTCAGGCCGGACGCGGTCAAGCGAGCTGCCAGCCGCCGGGCCTGCGTGGACTTGCCGGAGCCCTCAGGACCCTCGAGGGTCAGGAAGAAGCCGCGTCGGGGGCCGCCGTCGAGGTTCATTCGACGAGTCTAGCCGAGCCGCGGGCGGTCGAACGGGCCCGCGGCCGGCGGCGCGACCCACGGTCGTGGCTGCGCCATCGCAACGGGCCGGCCCGAGGCCCAATTCACGGGTACAGCCGGACCCGGCGGTAGGGCTCGCGTCCACGCGAGCGCGAGATCAAGTTCGCGCGCTCTGCCATCTGATGCTGCAGCCGGCGGATGTAAGCGTTCTGGGGCGAAAGCTCGACGGGCTCGATGTTGTGGATCACCATCCCGATCGCCTCCTCGGCCTCGCGGAGGGCTGCCTCCCGAGGGTCGACTTCGAGCGAGAAGATCGAAGTCAGGCTCGCCTCCATCTGGACGATGGTGTTGCTCTTGAGGACGTAGATCGGCAGGCCCCGGTCCTCGGCCTCGCGCAGTCCGGCGGTCTTCTGGCGGTATTCACTCTTGAGCGTCATCACCACGTCCGCCTCGCGCGAGTCGCGGGCGATGATGACCGGCAGCTGCAGAGCCTTGATCGCCTGCTCGAGGCGCTTGCGATTGATGCCGTGGGGCAGGACCCGCAGCGTCGGCAGGATGGAGCCCGAGTCGCGGACGCGCAGGATGGGAGCGCCGTCGTCCTCGCCCGCGCCGTCGCTGCTGGTCCGGGTACGGACGGCGTCGGCCAGGACCTCGTCGTCCTCGCCAAGCTCGTCGGCGAGGTCCTCGCGGTCATCCGTTTCGGGCGGCATGGCGGCCGGAGAGATCGTGGCGCGTCGCGCGACTGCGCCCACCGGCTCGAGCTCATCGACATCCTCGTCCACGTCCTCGGCACGAAAGTCGTTCAGGGCGCGCGTCGCCTGCTGGGCCCAAGAGCGCTGCCGCTCCAGCTCGCGCTGCTCGCGCGCCCGCGGCTCCGGTGCCGGCAGCGCCCCACGTGCCGGCAGCGCCCCACGCTCGATCGGGCCGCGATCCGCTATCTCTCCGGCCTTGAACGGCGAGACGGCCGCCTCGCCGCCGGGACCGCGCGGCGACGCCGCGAACCGCTCTCCGGGCAGCATCCGCGCACCCGCATCGGGGCCTGGACCGGCCCCACCGGCGGGCCAGCCTTGGCCAGGCCCTCCACCGGGCCCGCCGCCCGGAGCACCGCCGGGCGCGCCGCCGTTGCCGCTCGACCCTTCGCCGGTCCGTGTCCGGCGCGACCCGTCACGGATTTCGCGCGAGCCGCGGACCGGCGTCCGCCAACCGCCGCCGGCCCCCGGTCTGAAGCCCGGCCGCGCCCCGCCCCGATCCGCCTCCCGCCAGTCGGACGGGGAGTGGTACGACCCCGAGCCGCGCCAGCCGGGCTCCGTGCGCCAGCCCGGCCCGGCGCCCACGAGCCCGGCGAATCGGTCGCTCCCAAAGCGGTCGCCGCCACTCAACGCCTCGCGCGGCGACGGCTTGGGCCGCGACTGCGAGCGGTGCACGCCGCCTTCGTCGCGCCAGCGCAACTCGGACGAGATCGGATCGCCACGCAGAAGGGAGTCCACGGTCTCGGCCACATCCGAATGAACGGTGACCTTCTCGCGGTCGAGAATCTCGACGATGACGTCGAACGTGGGCGGAGCCTTGCGCTCGAGGACGCTCTTTTGCGAGCGGCGGCGCCGCGCCTCCTCGTCGCCGAGCGTGACGGTCTGAATGCCGCCGATCAGGTCCGTGAGCGTCGGGTTGAGCATCAGGTTGTCGAGGTTGTTGCCGTGGGCGGTGCCGATCAGCTGAACGCCGCGCTCGGCGATCGTCCGGGCGGCCTGCGCCTCCAGCTCGGTCCCGATCTCGTCGATGACGATGACCTCGGGCATGTGGTTCTCAACGGCCTCGATCATCACCTCGTGCTGGAGCGAGGGCGTTCGGACCTGCATCCGGCGGGCTCGACCTATTGCCGGGTGCGGGATGTCGCCGTCGCCGGCAATCTCGTTGCTCGTATCCACGACCACGACCCGCTTGCCCTGGTCGTCGGCCAGGACGCGGGCCGCCTCGCGCAGCATCGTGGTC
>PMIQ01000128.1:2638-4233 GCA_003157175.1 Chloroflexota bacterium | reverse complement strand
AGGCGCCGCGCCCGAGTTCCCGCTCGACGCCTCGACATTCCGCGTCTGGCTGTTCCGCATCGCCCGTAACGTTGTGGCCAACGAGCGCCGGCGCGACCGTCGCCGCCCCGTGGCTCCGCTCGAGGACGCCGGCGGCATCGCGGCCTCGGACGACATCTGCGAGTCCGCCGCCGCCCGCGAGGCCGGCAACGCCGCCTGGCAAGCCGTTGCGCGCCTGCCGGAGGATCGGCGCCGGGCGGTGGTCCTGCGCTTCGTCGACGAGATGTCCACCGCCGAGATCGCCGAGGTTCTGGGCCGTTCGGAGGGAGCGGTTCGAGTGCTGCTTCATCGGGCCCTGCGCTCCGTCGCGGCGGATCTGCGCGGGAGGCTGAGCTGATGGTGGGCGGCTCCTCGCGCGACGCCCGCCGGACCGAACGCTATCTCGACGGCCTGATGGAAGCCGCGGAGCGCGGGGCCGCGGAGGCCCCGATGGATCTCGATCTGGACCCGGCCATCCTGCTCGCCGCACGCGAGCTGCGAGCGGGCCTTGTTCGAGTGCACCCGTCCTTCCGGTTCGAAGAGGGGCTTGCCGCTCGACTGGCCCATACCGCCGGTCGGGCCCGGGTGGTTCGCAACGACCGGCCGGCGACCGCTGCCGCGCCGTCTGTCACGCCCTTCAGGCTGTCCGGCGTCGCCGCCCCGGCCGCGCCCGCCGCCACGCGCGACAGTTTCGTCGCCCCCGCCGCGCCGCGTAGACTGTCCCTCGCCGCGAGACCATCTCGCCCGCTCGTCGTCGGAGGCGTAGGCGTAGCCTCGGCGGCCATCTCCATCGGCGCCGTCTACGTCGCCTGGCGATGGTCACGCGCCTCTCAATCGCCAATGGTTCGCGCCGTGCGTGCCGGTAGATCCGGCCGCGCAAGCGCGTTCGGACACGGCCGCCGCGCCGCAGTCCTCCACGGAATCCTCGGAGTGATGTCCTGATGCCGGTCCGACTCCCGTTCCGACCCCGCCGCGATGCATATCCGCCCGATCTGTGGACCAAGTGCCCGGGCTGTGCGGAGATGCTCTTCAACAAGCAGCTGGACAAGACTCTGCGGGTCTGCCCGAACTGCGGCCATCACTTCCGCATCTCCGCGAAGGCGCGGATCGAGCAGCTCGTCGACCCCGGCTCGTTCGTGGAGCGTGACGCCGACCTGACGCCCGTCGACGCCCTCGGGTTCGTGGACCTCAAGCCATATCCGGATCGGCTGATGGCGGCCCAGCTGGCAAGCGGCCTGCGCGATGCCGCAATCTGGGGCGTGGGCGCGATGGGCGGCAAGCCGATCTCGTTGTGCGCAATGGACTTCGGCTTCATCGGCGGCTCGATGGGCTCCGTGGTGGGCGAAAAGGTGGCCCGAGCCGGTGAGGCCGCCATCGCCGAGCGCATCCCNNAAGACGATGAGCGTCGTGGAACGCGTCAAGGCGGCCCGCGTGCCGTACATCTCGCTCATGGCGGACCCGACGACGGGTGGCGTCTTCGCCTCGTTCGCGGCGGTCGGCGACGTGAATCTGGCCGAGCCAGACGCTCTGATCCGCTTCGCCGGAGACCGCGTCTCGGCCGGGACGATAGGCGAGGA
>PMIQ01000128.1:0-2557 GCA_003157175.1 Chloroflexota bacterium | reverse complement strand
CCACCAATGGTTGACCGACTCCTGGGCCGGCACGGGTCCGACCAGGGCCACGCGGACGACCCCGTCGCCGCGGTCTGGGCCCATGTCCAGCAGGCCCGCAACCTCAAGCGGCCGCACACTCTGGAACTGGTCAAAGCCATGGCCGAGGAGTTCATCGAGCTCCACGGCGACCGGGTCTTCGGTGACGACTCGGCGATCGTCGCCGGATTCGCCCTGATCTCCGGCCGGCGTGTCGCCGTCATCGGCTTCCAGAAGGGCCAGGACACCGAGGAGAACATCCGGCGCAACTTCGGCCTGCCGCACCCGGAGGGCTACCGTAAGGCGATGCGGGTCATGGACCTGGCCGAGCGCTTCGCCATGCCGGTCCTGACGTTCGTCGACGTCCAGGGCGCCTTCCCCGGCGCAGCGGCGGAGGAGCGCGGCATCGCCGAGGCGATCGCCAAATCCGTCGGCATGATGTCCCGGCTGCGTACCCCGATCGTCGTGGTCATCACCGGTGAGGGTGGGTCGGGCGGAGCTCTGGGCCTGGCCGTCGGCGACACCGTCATCGCCCTGGAGAACTCGATCTACTCCGTCATCAGCCCGGAGGGCTGCGCCACGATCTTGTGGCGGTCGGGGGAGCACAGTCACGAGGCGGCCATGGCGATGAAGGTCACCGCCGGCGAGCAGCAGGAGCTCGGCATCGTGGACATCGTCATCCCCGAGCCAGGCGAGGGCGCTCACACCGATCCGGCCGA
The DNA here is from genome assembly GCA_003157175.1 of Chloroflexota bacterium. Classification (GTDB taxonomy): domain Bacteria; phylum Chloroflexota; class Limnocylindria; order Limnocylindrales; family CSP1-4; genus Fen-1039. The sequence continues at coordinate 1,820 of PMIQ01000128.1, read as the reverse complement.
GACCGCTCGCCGGATCCGGGAAGTGGTCCTCGAACGGTTCGACGTTCTCGGCCGAATGCCGCTGGACGAGCTCGTGGAGGCTCGCTTCAAGAAGTTCCGGGTCATGGGCCCGTACATCGTCGCCGACCGTCCGCCGGCGCCGCCGGAGCACATCGGAATAGCCGATCGGCTGCGGGGCCTGCTGTCCAGCAGGCCCTCTATGCCTTCCTTGCCCGGCGCCCGGCGCGACGTGCCGCCCGGCCGCGAGGAGGTCTAGCCGATGCCGCAAGATCGAAATGCTGTGGCCGCCGCCCCCGGACGCGCTGCCGCCGGCGCTACGGGCCTCGATCCACGCATCGAGCGCGACCACGCGGCCATCTCCAATCTCGCCGACGATCTCCTCCCCGCCCTGATCGCCAAGCTGGCCACCAGCGGCCTGGGCGAGATCGAGGTCCGCGAGGGGGCGTGGAAGGCCCGACTTCGCAGGCCCGCCGGGGCGGACGACCGCAAGGGGTCGGGCCGCGGCTCGGTGGGCGGGCACTCGGGCCAGGGCCATGCCACCGGCCGCGGGCCGGCCGCGGCCGCCGGGCGTACTGCCGCCGAGGATCGCGAGCGGCTCGCCCGCGAGGAGGATGAGGCTCTGGAGACGGCGAACCTCCCGATCGTGGCGATCTCGCCGGCAGTGGGCGTCTTTCAGCCGCGCAAGGATCTGGTCACCGGGATGCGGGTTCGGGCCGGCGATCGCCTGGGCACGGTTGACGTGCTCGGCGTCCGCGAGGACGTGGTCGCGCCGGTGGACGGCATGATCGGGTCCAGCCTGGCCGAGGCCGGTGAGGCCGTCGAGTACGGCCAGGAGCTCATTCGAATCGAGCTGCCGGAGAACGCCCGCAGTCTTGAAGTCAACGGAGCGGACCGCGAGGCCGCCGCCGTTCTCGGGGAAGCCTGATGTTCAGCAAGATCCTGATCGCCAACCGGGGCGAGATCGCGCTCCGGATCCTGCGCGCCTGCCGAACCCTCGGCGTCGGCGCGGTGGTCGCCTACAGCGAGGCCGACCGCGACAGCCTGGCCGCCCAGCTCGCCGACGAGGCGATCTGCATCGGCCCGGCGGACGCCCGGCGCAGCTATCTGTCGGCCCCCGCCCTGATCTCGGCCGCGGTCGTGACAGGCTGCGACGCGATCCATCCCGGCTACGGGTTCCTGTCGGAGGACGCGGGCTTCGCCGACGTCGTCCGTGCCCACGGCCTCACTTTCATCGGCCCGTCCGCGGAAGTGCTGGAGCGTTTCGCCTCCAAAGAGGGGACCCGCCGCCTCCTCGAGGCCCACGGTCTGCGGACCATTCCGGGCTCCGGGATGCTCCGCGACGAGGCTCAAGCGCTCGAGGAGGCCGAGCGGATCGGCTACCCGGTGATCATCAAGCCCTCCGCGGGGGGCGGCGGCAAAGGAATGCGCCTGATCAAGACTCCGCACGAGCTCGAGTCCACCCTCAAGGTCAGCCGCTCCGAGGCCAAGGCCGGGTTCGGCGACGACTCGCTCTATCTGGAGAAGTACCTCGACGACAACCGCCACGTGGAGATCCAGGTGGCGGTCGACCAGTTCGGTCATGCCATCCACATGGGCGACCGGGACTGCTCCGTGCAGCGCCGTCACCAGAAGATCATCGAGGAGACGCCGAGCCCGGCTCTCACCGACGCCGCCCGCCAGGATCTCTGCGCGAGGGCCGTTCGGGCAGCCCTCGAGTCAGGCTACGAGAACCTGGGCACCCTGGAATTCCTGATCGACGCCAGTGGCGACGCGTACTTCATCGAGATCAACTGCCGAATCCAGGTCGAGCACCCGATCAC
>PMIQ01000224.1:13519-32377 GCA_003157175.1 Chloroflexota bacterium | reverse complement strand
GGTTCGAGTCCAGCAGGAGCGACGTCGGCTCGAGGACATCTTCCGGGAGCCCGAGCAAGGGCCGGCGCCGGCCGCGGGAGGTGTCCAGTGAGCGCCGGCAACCGCCTGACCGCCAGCTCGGCCGCGGGCAGCATCTACGACCTCGGCTACCGTCACTACGAGGGCAAACGCCGCGGCCGCTTGTACGCGGCCTGGTCTCTCTACGTCGAGAGCCTGCGAGGCATCTGGGGCTTCGGGCGCCCGATGAGCGCCAAGGCGGCGCCGTTCATCCTTGCCGGCCTGTATTCCTTCTTTGCGTTCCTGCAGCTCGCATTCGCCTCCACGTTGGCGAACGCGATCAGCAGCGGCCAGCAGGTACAGCTGTTCACGTACGCCAGCTACTTCACCCAGTTCGGCCTCCTGCTCATCCTCTTCTGCGTGGCCCAGGCCCCCGAGGTCGTCTGCCGGGACCAGCGATACCAGGTTCTATCGCTCTACTTCACCCGGGCGATGGGTCGCCCCGACTACGCCCTGGCCCGGCTCGCGTCCCTCGCAACGGCGCTGTTCCTGGCTCTCATCGTGCCGATGATCGCCCTCTTCATCGGCGACGTGCTGATGAAGCCGGACACGATCGGCGCCATCGGCGACGAGTTGCCGAGGGCCCTGCCGGCCATACCGGCCTGTCTCCTGATCGCGGCCAGCATGGCCTCCATCTCGCTGGCGCTGTCGTCCTACTCGCCGCGACGCGCCTACTCGGCCATTGGACTGATCGCCTACTTCCTGCTCATGGAAGCGGTCCCGGCCATCATCTACGCCGTCGCCCAGCACGGCGGCTGGACTTCGGGCGACAAGCTCGTGCTCCTGACGCCGATCACATCGCTCACCGGAGCCAGTGACTGGTTCTTCGGCCAGACGCTGACCTCCGACTTCCCAGCGACCCTCGGCCCTGACGCGTATGTCCTGGCCTGCCTTGTGAGCGTGGCCGCGTTCACGGCGATCCTGCTCTTCCGCTATCGGAGGATCGCGGCATGACGGCGCAGACTCCTCCGGTCGGCGACCAGGTCGCGGCTCCCGCGATCGAGCTGGCCCACGCCGCGCGCTGGTACGGCAACGTCGTTGCCGTGAACGATGTGAGCTTCAGTCTCGGGGCGGGGGTCACGGGCTTGCTCGGTCCCAACGGCGCGGGCAAGACCACCCTGCTTCACATGCTCGCCGGCTTCCTGGCGCCGTCAGCCGGCATTGTCCACGTCCTGGGCCGGAGCCCTAATAGGGACCCTTCGGTGTACCGCCAGATCGGGCTCGTTCCGGAGCGGGAGTCGGTCTACGCGTTCCTCACGGGCTATGAATACGTGCGTCTCAACGCCCGCCTGCAGGGCATGCGCAACGCCGATTCCGCCGCTCGCGCGGCCATTGCCCGGGTTGGCCTGGAGGATGCCGCGGACCGCGCCATCGGCACCTACTCCAAGGGCATGCGCCAGCGAGCCAAGGTTGCGGGCGCGCTCGTCCACGATCCTCAGGTGCTGCTGCTGGACGAACCCTTCAACGGCATGGACCCGCGCCAGCGCCTGGCGATGATGGACCTGCTGGTCGAGATGGCCGGTGCGGGCCGGACGATCCTGTTCTCATCGCACATCCTCGAGGAGGTCGAGAGAATCGGGACCGAGATTCTGGTGCTGGTGGCGGGCCGGCTCGCGGCCTCGGGCGACTTCCGCGCCATCCGGGCCTTGATGACCGATCGGCCGCATACGATCACGATCCGTTCGAGCGACGATCGCAGGCTGGCCACGACTCTCATGGCCGATCCGGCCGTCTTCGCTGTGGAATTGAAGGACAACGCCGTGTCGGTCCAGACCGCCCATCTCTCCGCGTTCCGCCGGATTATCGCCGGCGCCAGCCGGACTGCCGGCGTGCGCCTGACCGAGGTCGTGCCAGCCGACGAGTCGCTGGAGAGCGTGTTCGACTACCTGGTGCGCCGATGAGCGGAACTCCGATGACCGGATCCTCGAGGACCGGATCCCTAGCCGCATTCCCGGACATCGTTTGGCTCACCTTCCGCCAGCAGCTGGGGCGGCGACGGACAGTCCTCCTCGTGCTTCTCGCCGCGCTGCCGCCGCTGCTCGCCCTGATCTACCGTGCCTTCGGACAGGTGGACGTGAGGAGCTTCACGGACAACGTCTTCGATCTGGTGTCCTTGACGATCGTGCTGCCCCTGGCCACGGTGCTCTTCGGAAGCGGCGCGTTTGGCGCCGAGAACGACGAGGGCACCATCGTCTACCTGCTCGCCAAGCCGATCTCGCGGTGGGTGATCGTGTCGGCCAAGGCCTTTTCAGCCGTGTCGCTTTCGCTCGTTCTAACGGTCGCCTCCGTCCTGGTTGCCGGTGTCATCGAGCTGCTGCCGGCAGGCGCGGACGGCGCGTCGGCCACCGAGGCGTATGTCGCGGCGATGGTCGTCGGCTCGTTCTGCTACTCGATCCTCTTCCTTGCCCTGAGCCTGTTCACTCGTAGGGCGCTCGTGATCGGCATCGGTTACTCGCTGGTCTGGGAGGGCGCGCTCTCGTCACTCCTGCCCGGCATCGCCAACCTCTCGGTGCGGCAGTACGCCCTCGGCGCCGCCGATGGCTTCTTCCAGCTTCACGAGCAGGCCGCNNACGTGGCGCCTGATGCGCTTCGAGATGTCGGGCTCGACCGATTGATCCCGAAGGAGTTGCCCACGTGAGCCTGCGCCTGCAGCTGGTCGCTTTCGGCTGTCGAGCCTGGCTCGATTCGCGTCCCGCTCGGCGGATTGCCGCGGCAGCCACCGGGATCGGCGTCGTCCTGGCCGCGGTCCTGCCCGACGCGATCGCCAACGTGGGGTTGCTCCAGGCCATGACGGCGACGCTCGCCGTCCTCGTCGTCGTGCTCGCTCTCACAGTCAGGTGGCCGCGTCCCGGGCTGACGGAGATCGGCCTGGTCCTGCTGGTCGCCGCCAGCCTCTGGCCCCGGATCGCGCACCTTGAGCCGGGCGTCCCCGGAGCGTTGCTATTCATTCTTGTGACGTACGGAATCGGGCGGCTGAGCGGCCTGTCGCCTCGGACGCTGGCTCTGGTGCTGCTCGTGGCCGGGGCGATCATGGGGGCGATCGCGATCTCGGAGGCCGTTCCGAAGCTCTCCTGGCTGGCCACGTTCCACCCGATGCACAATGGCGTGTTGGTCAAGTCGACGCGACCGGCGGGGCTCTTCGACAACCCGAACACATTCGGCGGCTACGAAGCGATGACTGTCGTTTTGGCGGCCGCGGTCGGGCTGCCGTTGGGCTGGGGGAAAGCCTGGGCGGCTCACGTCAGGTCGGCGGTGCTGCTCGGCGCGGCGGCCCTGTGCCTGGTCGGGCTCGGCCTGAGCTCGAGCCGGGAGTCCATGCTCGGGATCCTCGCCGGCATGGCCATGCTGGTGGTGGTCCCCAGGAAGGGCTTCTGGGAGCGGGCGCGGTCGCTCCTGCCCTATGCGATCGCGGCAGCCGTAGCCGTGGCCGTGGTTCTTTGGGTGCCGACCATCGGCCGTTCGAGCGGGACGGGCCGCTTCAACCCGACGACCGTGTCGTCCGACAGCACCTTGATGGCCAGGGTGGCTTCGTGGCGCCTCGCCGTATCCCTCATCCGTCAGGCGCCACTGCTCGGATACGGCGCCACGATACCGATGCGGTCGGTGGACAATGTCTATCTCGAATGGATTCTGGGCGGTGGCATCGTGGGGCTGGGCATCTGGCTGGCCGCGGCAGTCACGGTGGTTCCTCGCGCGGCCTGGTCCCTGATCGTCACCCTGCTTGTTATCGGCGCCTTCGCCAACCCGTTCGCGGTGGGACCGGAGCTGGCCATTCTGCTCATCTCGTGCGGCGCAATTGCGTCGCAACCGCCGGTGACGACAACCGCCGCGACGGCCGAGGCTGCGGCCGATGAACCGGCCGGCGCCTATTCGGCGACGGGCAAGCCCAGGATGTTGAAGCCGCCGTCGACGTAGATCGTCTCGCCCGTCGTCTGGCCCGAGAGTGAGCTGGCCAGGTAGACCGCCGTCCCGCCCACGTCCTCGATGGTGATGTGCGAGCGCAGCGGTGTGACCTCCGCGAAGCTTCCGTACATCGTCCGAAAGCCCGCGATGCCGTGGGCGGACAGGGTGCGGACCGGTCCGGCGCTGATGGCGTTGACGCGTATCCCGCTCGGGCCGAGGTCGGCCGCCAGGTATCGGGTGGAGGCTTCGAGCGCCGCTTTGGCCACGCCCATGACGTTGTAGTGGGGCACGACCTTCTCGGCGCCGTAGTAGGTCATGGTCATGATCGACGAGCCGGGCTTCATGTACGGCCGGGCCTCGCGGGCCATGGCGATGAGGGAGTAGACGCTGATGTCGAAGGCGGTGTGGAAGCCGTCGCGGCTGGTGTCGGCGAAGTGGCCGGCCAGGTCTTCCTTCTCGGCGTAGGCGACGGCGTGGACGAGGATGTCGAGATTGCCTTCCCTGGCGTGCCAGCGCTCGAAGACGCGCCTGATCTCGTCATCGTCGCGGACGTCGCAGGCCTCCACGAAATGGGAGCCGATGGAAGCGGCCAGCGGCCGGACGCGTCGCTTGATGAGCGACGCCATCGAGCTGAACCCGACCTCGGCGCCCTGGTCGTAGAGCGCCTGGGCGATGCCCCAGGCGATCGAGTGGTCGTTGGCGACGCCGAACACCAGCGCCTTCTTGCCCGAGAGCAGGCCGGTGTGTTCGCAGTCTTTGTCTGGTCGGGTCAGTCGGTGGCCGACGCGAGGTTTGGCGACCGTGCTGGCGACCTCGACGGTGGCCGGCCGCGACTGAGCGGAGCCCGCCTCGGGCCCGATCATGGATGCCTGCACCGCCGGCTGCGGTTGGGTTGGCGTCTGCACGGCCGTGTCGCCTGCCGATCGCTTGGTCACTGTCATGGGTTCCGTCGATCCTCCGCTGTCTGCCACTCCGGGATCGCTGGTCTTCGGGGCCGCGATCCAGGCGGGCCCCCGGCGAGTCGGCGGCCGGGCTCCGCGGCTCCGACCAGTTCCATCTGCTAGAACCCCGCGGGAGGTCGATCGTTACGCGCCGCGGGCGACTGTCCCGAGTGGCGCATTGGCGCCAGCGGCGCTTGGACCGGCCCGCAGAATAATGCCTACCGCTGCCCTACACAATCGGCCTACCGGCCGTTGCAGTTTCCCGGGGCAAGAATGCCGCGTGGCCCACGTCGAAATGGGCCCGGATCAGGCGCCGTGCCGGCGTCGCCGGGGAGGGACCTGGAGCCGTCTATCCCAGCAGGGCCGGTATGGCCTCCAGCGGGACCGGGTTGGTGGCAACGACGATCTCGCCGTAGGATCGCAGGCGTGGCGCGACTGAGGCGATGTACGTCCGGGCGATCGGCTTTTTGGCGTCGAGGACGGTCGTGTCGCGCAGGACCAGCCACGAATTGACGAGCCAAACGGCCATGTCGACCAGATCGCAGGCGTAGTAGTCGACCCGGTCGCGGTCCGACTGGGCCTTCAGCGCATCGACGGCCTTCTGGTAGATTGCCGTCAACTCGACCAGGATCGCCTTCTCGGCGGCCATGTCGGCCGGGTAGTCGGCGGCCTGCCACTCCGCAAGCAGCGGGTCCAGCGAACGGTTGAGCAGCTTGCCGATGGCGGCGACGACCTGAAGTTGGCTCGTGCCTTCGTAGATGTTCGTGATGCGCACGTCTCGGAAGAGGCGCTCGATGTTGAACTCGCGCATGNNGCCGCCGTGGACCTGCATCGACTGGTAGCAGACCCGGTTGCCCATTTCCGTGGAGCAGTACTTCACCATCGGCGTCAGCGTCTCGGCCAGCGTCTGGCACTGCTTGAGGCGGGCACGGGCGGCCGGATCGGCGTCCGCTCCACCTTCTCCGACGGCCTTCTCGTAGACCTTCCAAAGGTCCACCCAGCGAGCGGTCTCGGCCAGGAGGGCGCGGGTAACCTCCGTGTCGGCTCGCATGGAGAGAAGGAGTCGGGCGACGGCGGGAAGAACGCGGATCGGCTTGCCGAACTGGATCCGTTCCTTCGAGTAGTCGTCGGCCTCGCGGTAGGCGGCCTCAGCGATGCCCATGGCCTGGGCGGCGACCGCCAGACGTGCGCCGTTCATGAGGTTCATGGAGTAGCGCATCAGGCCGAAGCGACGCTTGCCGATCAGGATCGCCGGGGTGTTGTTGTACTGGATCTCGCACGTGGGCGAGGAGTGGATGCCCATCTTGTTTTCGATGCGGCGAATCTTGACGGTGTCGTCTTTCTCGACCACGAACATCGAGAGGCCGCGGGCGTCCGTGGAGCCTGCCTCACTGCGGGCCAGGACGACCGAGACGTCGGCCAGGCCGTTGGTGATGAAGCGCTTGACGCCGTTGAGATGCCACTGACCCGTTGCCTCGTCCAGCGTGGCACGCGTCGCCACGGCGCCCAGATCGGAGCCGGCATCGGCCTCGGTCAGGACCATCGCGCCCGAGACCTCGCCGCGCGAGAACTTGGGCAGGACGCGGGCCTTGGTGTCGGGGTCGCCGTATTCCTCTATCAAGGAGGCGATCTCCTGAAGGCCGAAGACGGTCATGAGGCCGCTCTCGGCTCGGGCGACCACCTCGACCATCATCTGGTAGATCGATTCGGGCAGGTTGAGGCCGCCGAATTCGCGCGGCAGCATCGCCCCGAACAGCTCCGCCTGCTTGAGCGCCGCGATCGCATCGAGCGTCGCGGCGGCGTACGTGACCACGCCGTCCTCGAAGTGGGCGCCCTCCTCGTCCGCCTCGGCGGCGCGAGGAGCCACGCGCTCGGCGCAGATCTCACCCAGGACCTCGAGAACGATCTTGTAGTTGTCCTTCGCGTCGGCGTAGTTGCGCGGCGCGGCGGTGTACTTGTCGGTCTCCGAGTAACCCTTTTCCTTTAGCTCGAGGACTTCCCGCAGGTCGAGCTGTGCCAGCCGGAACTGCAGGTCCTCGTTGTCGAAGAAGAAGCTGTCGCTCATTCGTGCTCTCGCTGGTCCATGTTGCGCTCACGCAGGGCTTTGATGATCAGGGGGAGCACCTCGGCAACGTCGCCGACGATGCGGTAGTGGGCGATCTGGAACATCGGCGCGTTCGAGTCGGTGTTGATGGCGATGATCTTGGAGGACTGGTCCATGCCGGCCCGATGCTGGATGGCGCCCGAGATCCCGGCCGCGATGTAGAGGCGTGGCCGGACCGTGGTGCCGGTCTGNNCCGGACACCACGACCGGGGCTTCCTTGAGGTGAACCGTCGATTGGCGCAGCTGGCGGCTGAGAACCTCCAGGGCGAAGTCGCCCGGCTCGAACGCCGGCACGATCTTTTCGATCGTGCCCTTGCGGCCCGGCTGGGCAGCCGGCAGGCGCATCACGCCTTCCCGCACGGTCGCCATCTGGGGACGGGTCTTGGGGTTGACGATCGTGGCGATCAGATTGCCGCCGAAGGCGGGCCGGATCTGGTAGAGCAGGTTGGGGTAGGTCTTGTTCTCCTTCTTGATCGTGTACTCGCCGATCTGCAGATCCGTGCAGTCCGCGGTGAGGCCGCAGCGCAGGGCGCTGGCGACGCGCGGGGCGAGGTCGCGGCCGTTGGGCGTGCCGCCGATCAGGAAGATCTCAGGTTTGCGGGCTTTCGCCTCGGCGATCGCCACCCGGGCGTACGGGAGCGTGCGGTACTCCGCGAGCTCGGGGTGATCCGCCAGAAGCACGCGATCGGCGCCACGCTCGATCACCTGCTGCGCCAGCGGCTCGACGTCGTGTCCGAAGACCAGACCGACGACGTCGTAACCGAGCTGATCGGCCAGTTCGCGGGCTTTGCCCGTCAGCTCGAGGCTGACGTCCGCGATCTTGCCCTCGGTCTGCTCGATGAAGACCCAGATGCTGTTCTGCTCTGTCATCGCTTGCCCTACCCGACGATGTATTCGTGGACGAGTTCCTGGATCATCGCCGCGATGCCTTCGGGCGTGGCCGGAACGGTCTTGCTCTCGGTGCTCTCTAGGACCACGAAGTTGATCTTGTGGACCTGCGTCGGAGAGCCCGCCAATCCGACCTGCTCCTCGGAGGCGCCGATGTCCCCGGCGGTCCAGACCGCGATCTTCAGGTCGTGGGCGGTCAAGTACGCCTCCAGCTGCTCGTCCGACTCGAACTCGGGCCACTCGGCGCGGATGGCCGCGTACTCGCCCGGGGCGGCGGCCAGCTTGCGCTCGATGCGGCGGCGGACCGAGGCCGGCCGAGGCGTGTTGGCGGACCCGACGACGGTGAGCAGGACGGGGAGCTTGCAGCGAACGATCTCCGAACCGGAGTCGAGCGCGCGCTCGGCCACGATCTGGTCGCCGGAGATCTCGAAGATCGTCTCGGCGTAGGTGATCTGCGGGATGCCGAGCTTCTCCGCCAGCTGCGGGCCGACCTGCGCGGTGTCGCCGTCGATGGCCTGACGGCCGCAGAAGATCAGGTCGAACGGACCGGCCTTCTGGAGGGCGCACTTCAGGACGTAGGAAGTTGCCAGCGTGTCGGCGCCGGCGAACTTGCGGTCGGTCAGCAGGATGACCCGGTCCGCGCCGCGGAAGAGGGCCTCGCGCAGGACGTTGGCCGCCTTGGGCGGCCCCATCGTGATCACGGTCACGGTTCCGCCGCGGCGTTCCCGGATCTGCAGCGCCATCTCGAGGGCGTTGAGGTCTTCCGGGTTGAAGATCGCCGGCAGCGCGTTTCGGTTCATGGTGCCGTCTTTNNTTTGCGAAGGGCTTTCCCGGGCTCGTGCGCTTCCCGGGCGGCGCGGACCGGCAGGCGATCTCTCCCGACCGCAGGTCCGGCGCGAACTATAACCCGCCGCGGGTGCCGGTCGTCGGGTCGCCGCGGCGACAGGCCGCGACGTTCCCAGGCCGATCGCGAGCCGGGTCGGGCCTGGCTACTGCGACGTCAGCCACGTGCCGAAGCGGGCGAAGCGCAGGACGTCGGGATAGTCGTCCGTGATCGGTTGATCGGCCGGGCGCCCGACGGACCAGTCATCCGCCGCCAGCGGTGCCAGCTGATCGGGCGAGGTCGTGGCCACGACCCACTCGGAGGCTTGAACTCCATCCTCCTGCTCGGCCTGTGACGGCACGAAGGTTCGGGCTTCCGCGGTCATGCCCAGCCGCTGAGCGTCCGCGATCACGGCCGGGGCGAGCTCGTAGTAGCGATTCGAAACGTGGACAACCAGCATCCCGCCCGGCTTCAGGACGCGCAGGTCGTCTCGCAGCGCCTCGACGGTGATCAGGTGGGTCGGGATCGCATCGCCGGAGAAGGCGTCCAGGATCAGCAGGTCGTAGCTCGCGTCCGGGATCTTGCGCACCTCCTGGCGTCCGTCGCCGATGGCCCGCCCGGTGGAAAGAAGGGCTACCCGGCCGCGTGCAGCACGGCCGTCCATCGGCCGGACCATGCCGAACCCGACCGAGGGCCTCTTCGGCACCGCGCGGTAAACTGGCAACAGATGGCTACACCCTGCTGCGGGCGCGCGGCTCGAGGCGGTGCAGCCGGTCCCAGGTGCGCGACACCAGGAGCGCGTTCGGATGACCGCGACGTCTGAGCCCCGGCTCAAGATCACCTATGCCACCATGCGGAACGACAACGAGCAGCTGCATGCCTCCTACGACGCCGGTCTCCTGACCGCTCGCAAGGAGCTCGGTGGCACCCACGGCGTCTACATCAACGGGGAATGGCGCCCGGCCAAGGAGACATTCGAGAAGCGGTCTCCGATCGACGGCGCGCTGGTGGGCCATTTCGCCAAAGGCACGCGCGCGGACGTCCGAGACGCCATCGCCGCCGCCCGCACCGCCGCGCCGAGCTGGGCCCGGACCCCGTGGCTCGAGCGGATCGCGATCATGCGCCGCATGGCGGACATGATCAGCGAGCGCCAGATGGAGTTCGCGGCCCTGATGGCGATCGAGGTCGGCAAGAACCGGCTCGAGGCGCTCGGCGATGTCGAGGAGACGGCCGATCTGATCCGTTACTACTGCGACCAGTTCGAGGCCAACGACGGCTTCGACCACCCGATGGGCAATCTTGGCGACCCGACGGTCCACACCCGGTCGGTGCTCAAGCCCCATGGTGTCTGGGCCGTGATCAGCCCCTTCAACTTCCCGATGGCACTCTCCGGCGGGCCCGCCGGCGGCGCCCTTGTGGCCGGCAACGCGGTCGTGTACAAGCCCTCGAGCGACGCCCCGCTATGCGGCGTCAAGCTGGCCGAGGTCGCGGACCTGGCCGGTCTGCCGCGCGGCGTCTTCAACATGGTCAGCGGCCCGGGCGGCACGGTCGGCGCGGAGCTGCAGGAGAACGAGGGGATCGACGGGCTGCTCTTCACCGGCTCGTTCGAGATCGGTTTCAACTCGATCTTCAAGACGTTCAGCAAGCGGTGGCCGAAGCCGGTCGTGGTCGAGATGGGCGGCAAGAACCCGGCCATCGTCAGCGCCCGAGCGGACCTGGAGGAGGCGGCCGAGGGAATCGTTCGGTCGGCCTTCGGCTTCGCCGGCCAGAAGTGCTCGGCGTGCAGCCGGGTCTTCGTCGAAGCGCCGGTCTATTCAGCCCTGCTCGAGCAGCTCGCGGCAAAAGCAAAGGCGCTCGCCATCGGCGATCCGACGGATCGCAAGATCTGGCTCGGGCCGCTGGTTAACACCGCCGCCGTGGCCACGTATGAGGCCGCTGTCGCCGACGCCAAACGGGACGGCCGCATCGTCTTCGGCGGGGAGCGGCTCGCCGGCATGCCGAGCGACCTGTTCGTCGCGCCCACGATCGTCGCCGACCTGCCCTTCGAGCACCGCATCTGGCGCGACGAGCTGTTCGTGCCGCTGGTCGCCGTCGGCTCGGTCAAGTCGCTGGACGAAGCCTTCGAGCGCGCCAACGACACGATCTACGGCCTGACGGCCGGCTTCTTCAGCGAGGACCGCGACGAGGTCGAGCGCTTCAAGGAGGCGATCGAGGCCGGCGTCATCTACATCAACCGTCGCGCCGGCGCTACGACCGGTGCCTGGCCCGGCATCCAGCCGTTTGGCGGCTGGAAGGGCTCCGGTACAACCGGCAAGGCCTCGGGCGGCCTCTACTACGTCCAGCAGTTCATGCGCGAGCAGTCGCAGACGCTCGTCGACTGAAGCAAGGCGGCGGCAGGTGCCCGGCTGCCGTCCCCGGCGCCCGTCGGCAGGCTTCCTTCGGCCTCTCGGCTATACTTGTCGGACTATCCAGGCTGCATAAAGGCTATCCGTTCCTGTGGCCGCTGTGCCCTTCGGGCGGCGGCGACAACCCTGTCGAGGTGCATCGTGACCCAGGCTCCCGGCAAGCTCGCGCAGGCTCCCGCCGTTCCCCACATCGTCACCGAGCTGCCCGGCCCCAAGGCGCGCGCCCACCTCGAGTTCGACCGTCAGTGGACCTCCCCAAGCGTGCCGCGGGCCTACCCGGTCGTGCCCGTGCGCGGCAAAGGCTGCGTCATCGAGGACATCGACGGCAACCTCTTCCTCGACCTGAACGCAGGCATCGCCGTGACCTCGACCGGTCACTGTCACCCGGATGTCGTCGCCGCGATCCAGGAGCAGGCCGCGAAGCTGATCCACTACAGCGCGGATTTCTACCTGCCAATCTACGCCGAGATGTGCGCCGAGCTGGCCCGCATCGCGCCCATGAAGGAGAAGTGCCGGGTCTTCCTGACCAACTCCGGGACCGAGGCGGTCGAAGGCTCGATCAAGCTGGCCCGCTTCGCCACCAAGCGCCAGTACATCGTCGCGTTCCTCGGCGCGTTCCACGGCCGGACGTACGGCTCCGTGTCGCTGACCGCCTCGAAGGCGAAGTACCACGCCGGCTTCGGGCCGATGCTGCCGGGCATCTTCCATGCCCCGTTCGGGCACGTCGCCGATCTCGATTGGTTCGACAAGGTGCTCTTCGACAAGCTCGTGCCGCCGGAAGAGGTTGCGGCCATCATCCTCGAGCCGATCCAGGGCGAGGGCGGCTATGTGGTCCCGGAGGACGGCTTCATCGCGGGCTTGCGCAAGATCTGCGACGAGTACGGCATCGTGCTGATCGCCGACGAGGTTCAGTGCGGCGGCGGCCGGACCGGCAAGATGTGGGCCATCCAGAACTGGGACGTGGAGCCGGATATCGTCGCCACCGCCAAGGGGATCGCCAGCGGCATGCCCCTCGGCGCGTTCATCGCCCGCGACTCGCTCATGACCAAGTGGGGCCCCGGCGCCCACGGCACCACGTACGGCGGCAACCCGCTGGCCTGCGCCGCATCGCTCGAGACGATCAAGCTGCTCGAAGGCGGCCTGATGGCCAATGCGAAGGCTCGCGGCGACGAGATGCTGGCCGGGCTTCGCACCCTCCAGGCGCGGTTCCCGTCCGTGATCCGCGACGTGCGCGGCATCGGCCTCATGATCGGCGTCGAGTTCGACAGCCACGAGCGTGCGGCGGCCGTCGAGTGGGGCTCGTTCCAGCGCGGCGCGCTCGTGCTCGAAGCCGGCCACACTGTTGTCCGCATCTCGCCGCCGCTCGTCATCACGGCCGAAGAGGCGGCCCTCGGGCTGAAGCTCTTCGGCGAGGCCGTCGCCGAGGCTGCGGCGAAGGCCTAGGTTCCAGGGGTCGCGGTCGGCGCCGTCACTCTCGCTTTCAGCGGAGCGGCGTCGACCGTCGCGCGGCTCGTGCGCCGCGCGTCACACATCGGTCGAAGACGACCGCCAGGTGGCGTCTTCCCGCCGACGTGGCGGGGGTGCGGATCTCTTCGTAGATCCATCCTCCGGGGGAGCGCCCCGGGGACGACAGCCTGGGGTCACGACCTCACGCCGGCCAAGGCCCGGAGGGGAAGAGATGTCCGACTCGATCGAGTCCTGTCCACTGTGCGGCGCGCCGCTGAGCCTCACCAAGAACCGCCCCTGCGCCAGGTGCGGCTACATGGCGTCCACGGCGGCGCCGGCAGGTTTCCGTCGTCGGCGCCACAGCGTCCTCATCGGGTTCGGGATCGTAGCCGTGCTGGTCGTTCTGTGCGCGGCGATCGCCGGGGGCCTGCTTCTGGGCAGCTCGACGAGCCCCACCCCCGGGCCGGGCTCGCCGATCGCCGCTGTCGAAACGCCTACTGGCGTGGCCACGGCCTCGCCGGCCGGGCTACCCACAGCTTCACCGACCGCGTTACCGGCGACCACAGCTTGGCCAACTACGACTCCCACCCTCAGGCCCGTCCCGAGCCCCAAGGTCTCGCGTACCGCGACCTCGACCGGCACACCTGCACCGACCGACGAGCCGGCCGGGCCCTGCGGTCTCGTGGTTGCGCCGTCCACCGCCAGCCCTTACACCGGTGCGCCGACACTCGCGGGGCCGGCAGCGGTGCCGAGCATCGCGCCCGGTCACTTCGCTGCGGCCGCCCCGCTGCCGGCGGGCGGTGGCTACGACACGGCCACTCTCCTGCGCAACGGCAAGGTCCTCTTTCTCGGAGCCGGAGCGGCTGAGCTGTACGACCCCACCACGAATCGGTTCTCTCCGACCGGTCCGATGGTCGAGGAACGGCAGGATCCGCTGTCCGCGCTGCTGCCGAATGGCAAGGTCCTGGTCTACGGCGGCGAGACCTTCGGAGGGTGCGCTGAAATGAACATAGAGTCGGTCGAGCTATATGACCCGGCCACCGGTCGGTTCACCTCGCTCAATGCACCGTTGCCGGGCGGCGGCTATCAGACCGTCACGCCGCTGTTTGACGGGACCGTCCTGTTCACCTGGGGCTGGACTGACGACGAGAACAACCCGGACGGCGGCTTCAGATCCTCCGCGCTGTACCACCCGGCGACCAACACCTTCAGCCTGATCGGGGGGACGCTTCAACCCTCGTATAGCGCGGCCGTGACCCTGCTGCCCGATCACAGCGTCCTGTTCGCGGGCGGAGGTGTCTACGTTGGCGACGACTGGACGTCGTTCAACACGGCGGTGCTTTACCGACCCGACCACGGAGATTTCGTTGCTGTGGCCGGATCGATGACCGTCCCCCGTGCGGATGCCACCGCCACCGCGCTGTCCGACGGCAGGGTACTGATCGCCGGCGGTGATACTGCCGACTCGTGGGCGCAGCCCTGTAGTGGAGGTTGCCTGAGCTCGGCGGAGATGTACGACTACCGGACTGGCCAGTTCACAGGGGCGGGGGACATGGTGGTGGGCCGCGGCGGACACACCGCCACTTTGATGCCCGGCGACCGGGTGCTCTTCATCGGAGGTACGGCCGTAGCGCAGGGCAAGTCAGCGGAGGTCTGGGCCGGCGGCACGTTCAGTGCCACCGCCGGGTCGATGACGCACCCTCGCGACACGACAATCGCGGTCCTGCTGCCCAACGGCAGGGTCCTCGTCGTAGGGAACGGCACGGCGGACCTCTACCAGCCCTGATCGCCCGCCGGCTGATCGACCCGCTGCCGCCCCGGTTGGCATGTGGCAGGATTGCCGCAGCAGTCAATCGATCGAGTCCGGTGTGCATCCGCGGTGCATCCGCGGGTGGTTCTCAGATGATCGCCAGATAAGCCGCAGGTAAGCGCCGATGAGTAAGGTCATGTCNNCACCTGATCTGCTTCGCCGCAGGTCACGAGATCATCCGCCAGCGTAAGCGGGACCTTACCCTGGCGCGTCTTACGCCGGACCTCATCTACGACCAGATGGTCGCGGCCGGGACGGCGCGCAAGCTCGTCTTCAGCTGGCTCGGCAATCCGGGCGTCGGCGGGCTGCATGCCATCCGTCGCCGGGTCGAGGACGCCGATCCGGCGCCGCTCGAGCTGGAGGAATACAGCCACTTCGGCATGGTCGGCCGGTATACGGCCGGCGCCTCGAACCTGCCCTTCTTCCCGCTCCGCTCCTATTTCGAGACGGACCTGCCGAAGGCGAACCCGCTGATCCGCCCGATCCGCTCGCCCTTTGGCGAGGAGACGGTGTACGCCGTTCCGCCGCTCAAGCCGGACGTGACGATCGTCCACGCCCAACGGGCCGACGCGCAGGGCAACACCCAGATGTGGGGCCTGCTCGGCTGCCAGAAGGAGGCCGCCTTCGCCGCCGAGCGGGTCGTCATCGTGGTCGAGGAGTTGGTCGAGGAGGCGGTCATCCGGGCCGACCCGAACCGCACCGTCATTCCCGGCCTGATCGTCGACGCCGTCGTGGTTGAGCCGTTCGGGGCGCACCCCTCGTACGTCCAGGGCTCCTACGACCGCGACAACCACTTCTATCGAGACTGGGACGCCATCGCCCGCGACGCCGCCACGCTGGCGGCCTGGCTAGACGAATGGGTCTACGGCGTCGCCAGTAGAGCGGAGTACGTCCAGAAGCTCGGCGTGGAAAGGGTGGCCAGCCTCAAGCCCTCGGGCCAGGCGCCATCCGGTTCTGTCGACTACGGGGTCTACCGATGAGCGAGCCGCGCGTGACAGGGAACTCCACCGCCGGCGCCACCGCCGCCCCGGCCCCCGCGACCGCCGCCTTCAGCAAGTCCGAGATGATGATCGTGGCCGCGGCCCGCGAGCTGGCCGGCCAGCGCGTCTGCTTCGTCGGGGTCGGATTGCCGAACATTGCCGTCAACCTGGCCCGCCTGACCGTTGCCCCCACGCTGGAGCTCGTCTACGAATCGGGCGCCTTCGGGTCGAAGCCGGCGCGACTGCCGCTCTCGATCGGCGACCCCACCATCGTCACCGGCGCCACCGCGGCCGTCTCGATGTTCGAGCTGTTCAGCTTCTACCTGCAGGGCGGCTTGGTCGACGTCGGGTTCCTCGGCGCCGCCCAGATCGACCGCTTCGGCAACATCAACAGCACCGTGATCGGCGATTACGAGCATCCGAAGACGCGGCTGCCCGGCTCGGGCGGGGCGTGCGAGATCGCCATCAACGCCCGTCAGGTCTTCGTGATCATGCGCCAGTCGAAGCGCTCGTTCGTCGATCGGATCGACTTCCGGACCTCACCGGGCAACCTCGGCGGGGCGGAAGCTGCCGCTCGAATCCGGCGCGAGGAGGGCTGGCTGGGTCGGGGGCCATCGGTCGTGGTCACGGACCTCGGCATCTACCACTTCGACGACTCGGGCGAGATGCGCCTCGACTCGNNCACCCCGGCGCCACGCTCGAGCAGATCCGCGAGACGATGGGCTGGGAGCCCAAGCTGGCCGAACCGCTGACGGCGACGCCTGCGCCCGCGGCCGAAGAGCTGCGCCTCATCCGCGAGCAGCTCGACCCGGAAGGCGCCTACACGAAGTAGGGGAGCAGGCGCAGCGGCGTCGACGCGCCAGCCGGGAGTCGCAACCCGCCGCTACCGCCGAAGCCCCTCAAACTTGCCGCGGACCACCATCACGGGGCAATGGGCGTGCCGGACCACGAAGTCCGAGACGCTGCCGATGAAGAAGCGGCTGACGCCGCTGCGGCCGTGCGACCCCACGACGATCAGGTCGGCGCACTCGGAGTCCGCCGCGGCGACAATCGCCTCGCCGGCCTCGCCATCCCAGACCAGGTATGTGGCGTTGGCCCCGGCCGCGCGGGCTCGCTGCACGATGCCCTGTGCCCGGGCCGACATGGAGTCTCGCGAATCGGAGTCGAGCGACTCAGAGTCCGGAGCCCCCTGGGCGGTCGCGGCCTCGGACGGCTGGCGTGCCGAGGCGAGAACGCTCACGACCAGGAGTCGCGCATCCACCTGAATGGCGAGATCGATGGCTTGCTCGCTGGCCGGCTCCGATGCCGCCGAGCCGTCGGTGGCGAGCAGAATGGTCTCGAGTCGGGGCATCACGCTCACTCCGGCGCCATGCGGGGCGCGCCGGTCCATCGCGATGGTGGGCGCGTCACGGGGCGAGGGCCAAGGGACATGCGGCCCGTTCCCGCGGGCGTTAGGGCCCCCGGGCCCCGAAACGGCGCCGCCGGCCGTGCACCCGGACGTGTCGCCTCCGGCTCCTCGCGCGCACCTCGCGCGCCCCTCCCATTTCGCGCCACGTTCAGTCCACAGTCGGCCTATCCACGCTCGAACGGGCGGCCTGCTAGGCTGCCGGTGATGACCGCATCGGACTCGGCCCCGAAGACACGCCAGGACTCCACTGGCCTGCTCGGTCTGCGCGACGTGGCCGCGGCGCTGGAGGACTGGCGGCGCGATCCCCACGCCGCTGCATATGAGCGCCTGGCCGACGCGTTCGGTCGTGTCGTGACCGGCTCAGGGCTCGGCGGCGGTCACCTCTACCTCCATGCGCCGCCGCTCGCCGAGGTTGAGGTGCGCGCGGGGAGCCTCCTGGACGAAAGCATCGAGACCGCCGGCCTGCGCACGTACGAGCTTCGCTTTGGCGACCGCACCCTGGCGACCCTTGCGCTCGACGCCCCGCCGGCTGCCGTGTTCTCGGTCGATGAGTGCGCCCGCGGTTTCGAGATCGTCATCGGAGCGGCCTGGTCCGAGGCGCGCGCCGGTCAGGCCACCGACGAGCTGGCCGCCCTCGACACCGCCACGCGCGGCATCGCCGGCGTGCTGGACGTGGATAGAGTCCTGCAGCTGATCACGGATCGCGTCCGCGAGCTGGCCCACGCTCAATACGCGGCCCTGGGCATCGTTGATCAGGAAGGTGGGATCGAGCGCTTCATCACCAGCGGCGTGAGCCGCACGGAGCGAGAGAGGATCGGCCCGCCGCCGCACGGCCACGGCCTGCTCGGCGTGATCGTCGTCGCCAGCCATCCGGTGCGCATCCACGACATCGTCATGGACCACCGCCGCTACGGCTTCCCCGCCAATCACCCGCCGATGCATTCGTTGCTGGGAGTTCCGATCGGGGCGAAGGGCCGATCGATCGGGCGGCTGTACCTGACCAACAAGCTTCCTTCGGGCGACTTCACCGAGGACGACGAGCGGCTCGTCGAGATGTTCGCCCTGCACGCCGGCATCGCCATCGAAAACGCGCGGCTCCACGACCAGGTCCAGCGCCTCGCCATCGTCGAGGAGCGCGAGCGGATCGGCCGCGATCTCCACGACGGAATCATCCAGAGCATCTATGCCGTGGGTCTGTCGCTCGAGGACGTCCCGGATCTGATGGCCGACGAGCCGGAGGTCGCCAAGGAGCGAGTCGAGCGCGCCATCGACTCGCTCGACCAGTCGATCCGCGACATCCGCAACTTCATCTTCGGCCTGCGCCCCGAACTGCTCGAACAGGCCGGTCTGGTGGGCGGCCTGGCCGCCCTGGCCGACGAGTTCCGGGTCAACAGCATGGTGGACGTCGACGTCGAAACCTTCGGCGTCGAAGAAGGCGATCTATCGCCCGACCAGACCGGCCAGCTGCTCTCCATCGCCCGCGAGGCCCTGAGCAACATCGCCCGCCACTCCAAGGCCACGCAGGGAACCGTCGGGGTGGAGGCCCACGAAGGCATGATCAGGCTGACGGTGAGCGACAACGGCGTCGGCTTCGATCCCGACCGGCAGCGCGGCCCGAGCCATCAGGGCCTGATCAACATGCGCGCCCGAGCTGTCGCGATAGGTGGGCGTCTGGTGCTCGAAAGTACGCCTGGGGTCGGCACGCGTATCATCGTGGAGGTGGCGCGGCGTGAGACGCTTGGCGCCGATGCCAGCCAGCTAGGAGAACCATGACCGACCAGATCGATGCACGCCCGCTGCGGCTGCTCGTGGTCGACGATCACGAGGTCGTACGCCAGGGCCTCGTCTCGCTCCTCGACAGGCGCGAGCATTTCCAGGTCGTCGCCGAGGCCGGCACTGCCGCCGAGGCCGTGGAGATGGCGCGCAAGTTCGAGCCCGACCTCGTCGTCATGGACGTGCGCCTGCCGGACGGCTCCGGGATCGAGGCCTGCCGCGAAATTCGATCCGAGTTTCCGGCCACGCGGGTGGTGATCCTGACGAGCTACCCGGACGAGGAAGCAGTCCTCTCGGCGATCATCGCCGGCGCCTCGGGC
>PMIQ01000224.1:0-13481 GCA_003157175.1 Chloroflexota bacterium | reverse complement strand
GACAAGACGGTCAAGAACTACGTCAGCTCGATCCTCTCGAAGCTGAACCTCGAGCGGCGCGCACAAGCAGCCGCGTTCGTCGCCCGCCATCGCCTCAAGGGCGGCGTCTAGTCGCCACTCGGCGCCGGGCGGCGCAGCGCGTTGTTGTCGCCTGCGGTCTTCGCTCACGCACCTTCAAGTGCGCTCGCTCCGGTCCTCGGCTTCGCCTCGCGCTGCGCTCGCCGGGCGCCGAGCGGGGCCGGGACGGCGCATCGCGTTGTTGTCGCCTCGTGCTGCCCCTAAACTCCGCGTCATGCGTATTGTCAGCGCCGATGAGGCCGTTTCCGTCATCCAGTCCGGACAGCAGATCTTCATGCACGGGTCCGCAGCGACGCCGTCCGTGCTCCTCGACGCGCTGTGCAGGCGCGCCCCGCAGCTCCAGGACGTCAAGATCGTCCACATGCACGCGGAGGGCCCTCACCCGCACCTCGCGCCGGAGATGGCCGGCCACCTCCTCCATCGAGCGGTCTTCATCGGCCCCAACGCTCGCAAGGCGATCAACGAAGGCCGGGCGGAGTTCATCCCCGTCTTCCTTTCAGACATTCCGCGCCTGATCGAGAGCGGGCTCTTGCCCTTGGACGCGGTATTCCTCAACGTGACCCCGCCCGACGAGCACGGCTTCTGCTCGCTCGGCACCGCGGTCGACACGATGCTGACCGCGGTCCGGTGTTCCAAGATGGTCATAGTCCAGTTCAACAAGAGCATGCCCCGGACTCTGGGCGACAGCTTCGTCCCCGTCAGCAAGATCGACTATGCCGTCGAGGTGGATCAGCCGCCGTTCGATCACATCATCGGCGAGCCGGACGAGGTGGAGCGCCGGATCGGCGAGTTCGTGGCCGACCTGGTCCAGGACGAAGCCACGCTCCAGATGGGGATCGGCGCCATCCCGAACGCCGTGGGCAAATGCCTGGACGGCAAGAGGGACCTGGGCGTCCACACCGAGATGTTCACCGACGTCCTGGTCGATCTCGTCGAGCGCGGAATCGTGACGTGCGAGCGCAAGGAGATCAACTGCGGCAAGATCGTGACCGCGTTCATGATGGGCACGCAGCGGCTCTATAAGTTCGTCGACAACAATCCGATGGTCGAGATGCGGCCGGTCGACTACACGAACGACACGGCGATCATCCGTCAGTTCAAGCGCATGACCGCCATCAACTCCGCCATCGAAGTCGACCTCACCGGTCAGGTCTGCGCCGACTCGATCGGCCATCGNNGGTAAGTTCTCCCGAATCACTGCCAGCCTCAAGGAAGGGGCCGGCGTCACGACCACGCGCTCCCACGTCCGGACGGTCGTGACCGAGTACGGTGTGGCCGAGCTGTTCGGGCAGAGCTTCCGCGAGCGAGCCAAGCGCCTCATCGCCATCGCCCACCCGGATTTCCGCGACGAGCTGACCGCATACGCGAAGCAGTATCACGAGCTATAGGCCGATCGCCGCGCGCCTCGGCTCGGCAGGGCTCGGCTCGGGCGTAACCGGCGCAAACCGGGCGCAGGCGCCGGCTGCGGGGACTGCCCCGAACGCCGGCTCGACGCCCGCCGGCGGGCACAAAAAAGGACGAACGCCGGGCGTCCCCTCCGGCGTTCGTCACGAGCAGGAGTCTGCGGGTTTGCATATGTACTGCGCAGTGCCGAATGGCCCATCGGTCGCGGGCAACAGAGACCCGCCCGCCAGGTGTTCCGGGACGCGGCCGAGCCGTCCGCGCGGCCGGATGACCAGTCGCCGGGGCCGGTGTCGTGGCCGCCAGCCGGCCACCGACCGAACCATCGCCGGCCGCCTCGCCCGATCGGGGCCGCCCCTCATTTGGGCAGGGCGCTCCCGACCCGGCTCGTGCCCGTGCGGGCCATATGGCCCCCGGCATTAGGGAGCCCTGTCGCTACGGGCACAGAGGCTCCAGCGCGCAGGCTATACAACATGCTCGCCGATACCAATCTGCCTATGCGTCGACTGCTCATCGTCAGTCAGCACCGCGCCGCGGCCGAAGCTCTATGCGATCACCTTTCGCGTCACGGTTTCACGGTTGTCGCCCAGGCGACTTCCGCTGAGTCTGCGGCGCGCGAGGCCGCTGCCGAGTGCCCTGACGTTGTGCTGCTCGATGCGGACGTTCCCGGTGGATGGCGTCCAGTAGTAGCGGCACTGCGCGACTGCATCCCTGCGGAGCGGATCGCCGTCCTCGCCTCCTACTGGCATGCGGACGAGCAGCGCGAGGCGGTCGCCAGCGGGATTGGCGGCACCCTGCTCAAGCACTTGGACGGTAGCGCGCTGGCCCGCCAGTTGCGTGCATTGGGTGAACCGACCATCGTGACGAATTCGCCGACACCCGAGTTTCCAGGCATCCCGGCCATTATCGACGGCTCGGAGGCCATCGCCCACGTCGAGTCGCGGATCAGCGACGGCGCATGCGCCTACCCGATCACGCCCTCGACGACCATGGCCGCGGTCTACCAGGTCGCCGTGGCCAATGGCACCCCGAACATCTGGGGCACGACGCTGAAGTTCATCGAGCCCGAGTCGGAGCATTCCTCCGCCTCCGCCGCGGAGGGCTTTGCCCTCGCCGGTGGCCGGGTCACGAACTTCACGGCTGGACAGGGACTGATCCTGATGAAGGAAGTCCTGTACGTCATCGCGGGAAAGCGCCTGCCCGCGGTCTTCCACGTTGGTGCCCGCGCGCTGACCAGCCAGAGCCTCAACATCCACGCCGGCCACGACGACATGATGGGCGTTGCGGACTGCGGTTGGGGCATGTTCTTCTCGCGCAACTGCCAGGAGGCGGCAGACCTGACCGCCATCGCCCGACGCGTCGCCGAGGATGGCGAGACGCCGTGGCTCGTGGCCCAGGACGGCTTCCTGACGACCCACACGATCGAGAACGTCCAGCTGCCTGAGGACGAACTCCTGAAGCGCTTTGTGGGCGACCCCCGCATGACGGTCCGCGATCTGTTCGACCCCAAGGACGGTCTGATGTCCGGCGTTGTCCAGAACCAGGACTCGTACATGAAGGGCCGCATCGCGCAGCGCACCTGGTACGACAGGCTCGTCGAGATCACCGAGCGCGCCATGGCCGAGTGGACGATCCTCACCGGGCGCCCGTACGGCCTGATCCAGGCGTACAAGACCGAAGACGCCGACTACGTCATGGTCTCGATGGGGACCATGGCGGACACTGCTCTCGCCGTCGTCGACCACCTCCGCGCCGCCGGCCGCAAGGTCGGTTGCGTCACGGTCACGTGCTTCCGCCCCTTCCCCGCCAAGCAGCTTGCGAAGGCCCTGGCCAACGCCAAGGTCGTGGCGGTCGTGGAGCGCACGGACGAACCCGCGGCCGCGGACAATCCGCTGACTCGCGAGCTCAAGTCGGCCCTCGCCGATGCGGCGATGGACGGTGCCCGCCTGCCGCGTGTCGTGTCGGCCTCGGCCGGTCTCGGCTCGCGCGACATCCAGCCCGGCGACCTCGCGGCCGTCTTCGACTGGATCGCGGACGAGAAGGCGGTCAAGGAGCGCAAGCACGTGGTGCTCGGAATTCGCCACCCGCTGGCGCTGGCCAAGAGCGACGTCAACATCCGCCCTCGGGGCGCCTACAGCCTGCGCGGCCACTCGGTCGGCGGCTTCGGCTCGGTCACCACGAACAAGCTCGTGGCGACCACCGTGGGCGAGCTCTTCAACTTGTATGTCCAGGCCTATCCGCGCTACGGCTCGGAGAAGAAGGGCCTGCCCACCACGTACTTCCTCACCATCGCCGAGGAGCCCATCCGGCTCCACAACGAGCTGACCGAAGTCGACTTCGTGCCGCTCTTCGACACCAACTCGTTCAAGCAGGGCGATCCACTCGCCGGTCTCGTCGACGGTGGCACGGTCTTCGTGCCGACGCCGCTCACCGAGCCGGATGAGATCTGGACCGCTCTCCCGCCGTCGACTCGGGCCGAGATCCTGGCGCGCAAGATCCGCCTTCTCGCCCTGGACACGGCAGGGCTCGCCATGAAGTACGCGCCTCGCCCGGATCTCGAGATCCGAATGCAGGGCGTCGCACTGGTGGGCGTCTTCCTCAAGGTCTCGCCGTTCGCCGAGCGGGCCGGCCTCGACCGACCCGCGCTGATGGAGTCCGTGCGCGCCAATCTCACTCGCTTCTTCGGGAAGCGCGGNNGGATGTCATGACCCCCAACCCGGTCTCGATCTCGGAAACGGCCTCCCTCGCGGAAGCCGCAGCCTTGCTTGGCAGCAAGGAGATCTCCGGCCTGCCCGTCGTCGATGCGAGCGGGTCCCTGGTCGGGGTCCTGAGTCAGACCGATCTCATCAAGGCACAGGCGAACCCGGAGCTTTCTGCCAACTGGCGGGGCCTGCCCGTGGGAGAAATCATGACGAAGCCGGCGCTGACCATCCCCTCGACCGCGGGCCTCGACGAAGCCGCGCGGCTGATGGGTGAGCGCCGAGTCCACCGCCTCGTCGTCACGGACGCGGCGGCCACCCCGATCGGAATCATCTCGGCCAGCGACCTCGTGCGGTCGTGGCTGCGGTAGGACCCGAAGACTGAGCGAGCGATGACAGAGACGATTGCTACCGAGAAGAACGGAAAGGGCCAGCTCGTAGGCGCGCTGACCAGTCTTCCCGCGGGTCCCGGGCGAATTGCGCCTCAGACCCTCGACATACCCGCCTACATCAAAGACTTCAACACGACCGTGATCGACGCGTACCGCAGCGGTGTTGCCGATGTCGAGCTGCCCGCCGACATGGGCGTTGCCCGCAGCCTGATCGCTCCGGCAACGGCCGCTACCCGCGACTTCAGCAGCCTCTCGCCGCTGATCCCGCAATTCGTGGCGGAGCAGTGCGTTGGCTGCATGGCCTGCGTCAGCGCCTGCCCCGACAGCGCCATCTTCGCCACGGCCCAGCCGAAGGCTGCGCTGGCGGCAGCTATAAAGAAGTTCGCGGCCGCCCAGCCGAACCCGACGCTCGCCGCCGAGACGGCAAAGCAGCATTTCGTCCACACCACGAAGTACGCCGACGTGCCCGCCAAGCGCGGCATCGAGGCGGCGGACTTCGGGCTCTTCATCGATCCNNCATGGCGGACAAGTGCGATTGCGAGCCGAGCGGCGAGTGCACGCTCGATCGCTACCGCCGCGACATCGCCTTCTACAAGAGCCTGCCCACGACCCCGGTCGCGTACCGCAACGAGAAGGCCCTCGCCGACATCATGCTCGGTGAGCACGCCTTCGGCTTCGTCGGCGGCGGCGGCTCCTGCTCGGGCTGCGGCGAGGGCACTGTTGTCCGGATGGTGATGGCCGCCACTCTGCAGGTCTACGGCCCGCAAAGCATGGGCATCGTCGCCGAGACGGGCTGCAACACCGTCTTCGCCAGCACTTACCCCTACAACCCGTTCACGGTCCCGTGGACCAACTCGCTCTTCGAGAACGGCCCGGCCGATGCCCTCGGCATCCGGCTGCGCTGGGATCAGGCCGGTCACGCCGATCGGCGACTGTGGGTCTTCGGCGGCGACGGCGCCATGTACGACATCGGCTTCCAGTCGCTGTCGCGCCTGGTCGCCTCGGGCCACGACATCAAGGTCCTGGTCCTGGACACCGGCGTCTACTCGAACACCGGCGGCCAGACCTCCACCGCTTCCTTCACCGCCCAGGTCTCCAAGCTCTCCGCCTACGGCAAGGCCGAGCACGGCAAGCAGGAGAAGCGCAAGGAGCTGGGTCGGATCCTCATGGCCCACGGCGACGCGTACGTCGCCCAGGTCGCGGCCTGCAACATCAACCACCTCTATAAGGCAGTGATGGATGCCAACGCCTATCCGGGCCCGGCCGTCATCATCGCCTACACGCCCTGCATGCCGGAGCACGGCATCGCCGACGACGCCGCGAACCGCCAGGCCAAGCTCGCCGTGGAGTCGCGGGCCTTCCCGCTCTTCACGTACGATCCGCGCCGCGGCGACTCGCTCGCCGAGCGGCTGTCGCTCCAGGGCAATCCGGCGGTCAAGGAAGACTGGTCGAAGAACCCCGACGGGACCACCTTCGACTTCATCTCCTTCGCCCGAACGGAAGGCCGCTTCCGCCAGCACTTCGACGCGGAGGGCAAACCCTCCCACGAGCTGGAGGCCTCTCAGGAGGACCGCGCCCATGACTGGCGCATCCTTCAGGAGATGGCCGGCATCCGCTAGCTCACTCCCTTCGCCGTCACCAGGAACCGGGGCCCCGCAACGGGCCCCGGTTCCTGATTCTCGCGGCGGGCGGCGCCGAGTCTGCCGGGCCGCGACGAGCCGTGCACGAGGGCGCCGAGGGCTACGCGGCTCCAGGGGCCACGGACGGTGAAGGCCGCCGGGCCTCGAAAAAGCGCGGACGCTCGCCCGGCTGGGTCCACTTGTCGTTTCGCAGGAGCGGCACGACTGCAACGAGCATGATCAGACTGGTGTCCCAGATGTAGGGCAAGGCGATGAACGCCGCGATCGGAATCACCCAGCGAGCGTTGAATCGGGCCGCCACCACGGTCATGGCCGCGGCTATGACGAGGCGTGGCAGCAGCGGTAGGACGTGATAAGCGAACCCGGGCTCCGGATAGGTTGAGTTGTTGCGGATGTCGGTGAGCCAGTCGGCCCACAGGTTCGGCGAGAACACGTATGACACCGCAACTATCACGGCCGTCGTGCCCAGGGCGATGGCCAGGTTGCGCCACTCCTGCCGCACGAGGAACCAGAGCAGCCCGATAGCCGGTGTGATCTTCGTCAGCAGCAAGAACGAGTAGGCGGATGGCCAGCGAAAGCCCGCCACGACGGCAAGAGACATGAGTAAGGCGAGGTTGCCGCTCGAGAGGGCGTGTCTGGGGACGAGCAGGATGAAGAAACCGGTCGACACGAAGACCAGCGCGAAAAGGACCAGAGCGAGCCAGGGGCGGGCCATCCAGAAGAGCGCCGCCGTCAGGATGGCGAGCCAGATGGCGTAGTAGACGGGCCAGGGCAGCGCCACGATCGGCATCATGACCTGAGCGATGGCCGGGGCGTACAGGAAGCCGTGCGGCGCGTTGGATAGCGCGGTGATGTACAGAGGCGTCCCGCGGATGTTGAGCCAGTACTGGTACGCATCGCCCTTGTAGAGGTTGTGAAGCATCAGCAAGTAGGCGGCCGCGGCCACAAGGACTGCCAGGATGACGACCGCCCGCCTGACCTCACGTCGCTGACTTGCCTCGATCAAGCGCGCCCACCTGACGGCGACCGGGCCCGGCGTTCTCTTGAAGATCGCGTCGATCATCTGGTGCACTCCTGCGCCGTGCCATCGAATCTGGCCCGGAACTCGCGAAAAGCCTACCGCCTCCGCGTCGGGTCGGTGGGCCTACGGCGCGGCCGTGCCCGTTCGGGCGGCACGGCGGCGGCGTCCACCACGCCCGGGCGAACCCGGACGTACCACGGACGAACCCGAGCGAACCGGTTTGCGGGCCCGGTAAGGCCTACGCAAGCACTCCCACCCGTCCCGCCTCCAGGCCGGCCGCGAAGACGCCCAGGTCCGCCTCGATGATCTCGGGCCGCTTCCTGGCGGAGATCTCGCGCAGTGCGGCCCGGACCGAGTCCGGGGTCACCCAACCCAGCCGCGCCACGAGGGCGCCGAGGGCCACGATGCTGACGAGCGTGTCGTCGCCGCCCCTGGCCGCAAGCTCCGTGCAGGCGAGTCGGAGCTCGTCGATGTCGGCCCGGGCGGAGGTCTGCGACGTGATCAGCGAGGTGTTCACGATCAGCAGTCCACCCGGAGCTACATGCGGAGCGAACTTGCGCAAGGACGGCAGATTCATCGCCACAGCAGCGTCGAAACGATCCACGACCGGCGACCCGATCGGATGATCCGCGAGGATGACCGTGCAGGAGGCCGTGCCGCCCCGCATCTCGGGGCCGTAGGAGGGGATCCAGAAGACCTCCAGGCCATCCTTGATCGCGGCGCGGGCGAGAACCTGACCGGTGAAGAGAAGGCCCTGGCCGCCGAAGCCGGAGAAGACGACGGAACGTTCCATCTCAGGCCTCCGGCTCTGCCGCGACGACAGGCACGGCTGCGGATGGGCCACCGGCCGCGGTTCCGGCCCCCGACGCCGCCACCGCGACCCCGCGATCCACGATGACCCCGAGCGGATACGCTTCGACGACTGGGCCCTTCAGATGCTCGAGCGACTCCTGCGGCGTCATGCCCCAACCGACCGGGCAGTTCGAGAGCGCCTCGACCAGCGCGAAGCCGCCGCCCTCTATCTGGACAAGACAGGCCCGTTTGATCATCGCCTTGAGCTTGCCGATGAGCGGCGCGTCGGCGATGCTGCCGCGCGCCGCGTACGTGACCCCGGGCAGCTGCGCCAGCATCTCCGTGATCCGGATCGGGTAGCCCATCAGGGCCGCGTCCCGACCGCTCGGCGACGAGGTTGTCTTCTGACCCAGGAGCGTGGTTGGCGCCATCTGGCCGCCAGTCATGCCATAGATGCCGTTGTTGACGAAGATCGCCGTGATGCGCTCGCCGCGCGCCGCGGCATGGACGATCTCCGCCGTGCCGATCGCAGCCAGGTCGCCGTCGCCCTGGTACGTCAGCACGAACGCCTCCGGTCGAACGCGGCGGATCCCCGTCGCCACGGCAGGCGCCCGTCCATGGGGAGCCTCGACGAAGTCGACGTTGAGGTAGTCGTAAGCGAAAACGGCGCAGCCGACCGGGGCCACGGCGATGGTGTGGGCCGGTAGATCAAGCTCGGTCATCACCTCCGCCAGCAGCCGATGGACGATTCCGTGGCCGCAGCCGGGACAGTAGTGAGTGGAGCGATCCGCGAGCACGTCGGGCTTGCGGTAGATCAGCCGGGGCGCCCCCGGCCGCGTCGCCAGCTCGGGGCTTCGGTTGAGCGTCATCGCTCGCCTCCATCGCGCCCGCTGGCGTTGACGCCGGCCTCGGTTCGGTGCGTTCGCTCCGGCGGCCCGTCCACGACGGCCCGGTGGAGCCCGGACTGCGCCTCGGAGCGACCGTCATGGCGCTTCTGCTGCTGCTCCCGATCGCGCTCCCGCGTCCGCTCGACCTTGCCGTGCAGCGCCTTCAGAGCGCCAACGACTTCGTCCGGGGTCGGCACCAGGCCGCCCATTCGACCGTGGAAGCCGACCGGGCATCGACCTTCGACCGCCAGGCGGACGTCTTCGACCATCTGGCCGGACGAAAGCTCGACCGTGAGGATGGCGTGGGCGTGGCGAGATATCCGCGCCAGCTCCCGGCTGGGGAAGGGCCAGAGCGTGATCGGGCGGAAGAGGCCGGCCTTGATGCCCCGCGCTCGGGCCTTCTCGATCGCGCTCCGGGCGACCCGCGCCGCGGTGCCGTAGGCGACCAGGACGTAGTCGGCGTCCTCCATGCTCTCCGTCGCCCAGAGGACCTCCTGTCGCGAAATCTCGGCATACTTGCGCTGCAGATTGAGGTTGCGCTTCTCGAGCACCTCGGGCACCAGATCGATCGACTTGATGATCCGCGCCGGACGCCCGGCGGCCCCGGTGAGGGCCCAGTCGAAGGCGTGGCGTTCCGGGTTGCGGAAGCGCAGCTCCACCGGCTCCATGGCCTGGCCGAGGATGCCGTCCAGGACGACCATGACCGGGGTGCGGTATCGCTCCGCCAGCTCGAAGGCTGTGGCCATCAGATCCATCGCCTCGCCGATCGAGGCTGGGGCCAGCACCGGGACGCGGTAGTCGCCATGGCCGTGGCCCTTGGTGGCCTGGAAGTAGTCGCTCTGCGACGGGCCGATGCCGCCCAGGCCGGGCCCGGCGCGCATGACGTTGACCAGCACCATCGGCGTCCCCGAGCCGGCCATGTAGCTCATCGCCTCTGCCATCAGGCTGATGCCCGGACTCGAGGACGAGACCATGACGCGGGCGCCGGTGGCGGCCGCGCCCAGGGCCATGTTGATTGCCCCGAGCTCGCTCTCGGCCTGGACGAAGACGCGCCCGAGCTCCGGCATTCGGCGCGCCATCCACTCCAGCAGCTCGGCCTGNNGGGCTTATGCCGATCTCGAGCGGCTCGGTCATCGGGCACGCTCCTCGCGCGGCGTTCGCGGCTCGTCGGGCGTTCGCGGCGTTCGCGGCGCGGCCCAGACGGTGAAGACCGTGTCCGGGCAGACTCGGGCGCAGAAGGCGCAGCTGGTGCAGGCGGAAGGGTCCGTCAGCGCGATGGGATGGTAGCCCAGGACGTTGACCCGGCCCCGGTCCAGGGCGAGGATCGACTTCGGGCAGGCGGCCACGCACAGCTCGCAGCCCTTGCAACGTTCTTCGGCGATGACGAGGGGTGTCCACGGGACGGGCGGCCGAGGCAGCCGAATGGCAACTGGACTGATCGCCATCTGTATTCAGCTTTCTGGTGCGGAGCCCGACGCCGAACAGGCCGCCGGCCAATTGGCCCGCGGCGGTCCCGCAACCGGGACTTGTTGGTCGTAGCCTCCCGCGCGCCACATTCGGAGGCAAGGGCCGAACGACCCATCGGCCGGAGCGGGAGGTACGGGGGGCTCCGAGAGCCCGACCGGTGCCCGCCTTTCGGGTAGGCCATCGAGCCATTCGGCCCTCGCTCTGGACGGCCGAAACGTCCGGGTCGGAACCATTGGCCCTTTTCAGGCGCGGCGGCGAAACCGCACGCTTGGCGGCGCATGGACCACGATACCCACTCACCGGACAGACGCGAGACGTTCACCAGGGCGCCCTCCGTCCCGTTCGACCCGAACGCCAGGCCACCGGTGTCGGTCAGGGCTGCCTCCCCCGGCGAGCGGCCGCCGGAGGGTCTGCGTCTCGGAGATCTCGGTCCGGCGGACGAAACGGAGCCGAACATACGCCCGGCGCTGCTGGGCGAGCCGTTCGACGATCCGGTCGCGCCCGGGAGCGTTCGCTGTATCGCCTGCGCCCATCGCTGCGTCCTGCGACCGAGTCGGATCGGCATCTGCGGCGTCCGCCAGAACCGGGGTGGCCGCCTGTACACCCTGGTCTACGGCCAGGCCGTCGTCTCTCAAGCCGAGCCGATCGAGAAGAAGCCGCTCTTCCACTTCCTGCCCGGCAGCCGCGCCTACTCGGTGGCGACCCAGGGCTGCAACTTCCATTGCGCCTACTGTCAGAACTGGCAGATCGCTCAGGCCCACCGCGAGGGGCGGGTGCCGGAGAGCCGGTATGTAGCCCCCGAGACGGCAGTCGCAGACGCGATCGCGGCCGGCGTCCAGAGCATCGCCTACACCTACGTCGAGCCGACCGTCTTCCTCGAGTACGCGCTCGACACGATGACCCGAGCGCGGGCCGCCGGACTGCGGAACGTCTTCGTGACCAACGGCTACGAAAGCCCCGAAGCGCTCGATCTGCTGGTCCCGAACCTGGACGCGGCCAACGTCGACCTCAAGGCCGCCAGCGACGACTTCTATCGCCACGTCTGCGGGGCGCTTTGGGAGCCTGTGCGCGACACGATAGTGGCGATGCGTGAGCGTGGTGTCTGGGTCGAGCTGACGACTTTGATCATTCCCAGCCTCAACGACGATCCCGGCGACCTGCGGGCGATGGCCGAATGGATCGCCACGGCGGTCGGCCCCCAGACGCCCTGGCATCTGACGCGCTTCCAGCCGGCCTATCGGCTTTCGGGGTTGGCGGAAACGCCCGCTGCCACGCTTGTGGCCGCGGCCGAGATTGCCCGCGAGGTCGGCCTGCGCCACGTCTACGTCGGCAACGCGCCCGAGGTGGAAGCCGCGGCCACGATCTGCTCGGGTTGCGGCGAGCGGCTGATCGGCCGCTCCGACTTCGCGGTCACGGAGTGGCATCTGGTCGCGGGTCGATGCCCGCGCTGCAAGCGCTCTCTTGCGGGCGTCGGCCTGGAGGACTCGCCGGTCCGGCCGTGAGGGGCGGCGGCGCGGGCGCGTGTACCGGCGCCGGCCGGGCGGCCCAATCCCACCGGCCTACTACCGTAGGCGTATATGACCTCGAATCGGCCCGGTTTCCGCCATTTACGCCTGGTGGGAGTGTCGGTCGCAATCCCGGACACACATGGCACGGACACACATGGCCCCGATCCCGCCCGGGCTCGGGGCCAGTCTCGGCCTGCCCTGAGCGTGTTTTCCGCCTGGGTGGGGCGTACTTGGGACCTTCGGCCTCAGGGCCGGGCCGCTCGGCAGGCGGAAACCGGAGCGAGCGGGTGTGAGATAGACGCGGGCGGTTACGCTTTGCGCACGCCCCGGCACGTGGACCGGGTCCAGCGGAGGTTCGATCGGATGCATGAGGCAGGTCTGGCACGAAACGTGGCAAAGGCTCTCAAGAGCCGCGGCCTGACGCTGGCCCAGGTACGCCTCAGCGTACGTGGCGGCCATCGCGATCCTGCCGAGTTCGAGGCCGATCTGCGGGCCCATCTGATCCAGGCCATGCCTGACCAGGCGAGGGCGGTTCCGGGGCTGGATATTCGGCGAGCCCCGTTCGGCCATCTCTGCCCGGGCTGCGGCAATGAGTTCGAGTCGCCGCAGATCGCCGCTTCATGCCCGCGCTGCCACGCCGAGTCGCTGCCAGAGCTGACCGACGAGGAGATCGATATCGAACGGCTGGAGCGCTATCCGTGACCTCGGCCAGGCCGGGGGAGCGGGTCGCCCGCGCGCTCGAAGTTCGAGGCGTGGTTCAAGGCGTTGGCTTCCGGCCGTTCGTGTGGCGGCTCGCCACCGAGCTCGGCCTCGACGGCACGGTCATCAATCGCGCCGGCCAGGTCGATATCGCGGTCGCCGGTAGGGCTGACGCGGTCGAAGCATTCTCGGGTCGAATTCAAACGGACGCGCCCCCGCGCGCCCGGGTCGAGGCGGTCGTGGTTCGGCCGATCGAGCGCGAGATAGAGGCCGGTTCGGGCTTTACGATCGAGGAGAGCGAGGCCGGCGCGTCGACCGAACGTCTCTTCCCGCCCGACATCGCCACCTGCGACGACTGTCTCCGTGAGGTGTTCGACGGGGCCGACCGGCGGTACCGCTACCCGTTCACCAACTGCACCAACTGCGGGCCGCGGGCGACGATCATCGACGAGCTGCCCTACGACCGGGCCAGGACCTCGATGCGCGATTTCCCGCTGTGCGCCGCGTGCGAGGCCGAGTACCGCGACCCGGCGAACCGCCGCTTCCACGCCGAGCCGGTCGCGTGCCCCGACTGCGGGCCGCAGCTCTCCTACCGGCGTCCGGGTGACGCTGCCCCGGCGGCACATCGGGAAGCGGCGCTGGCAGCCGCCCTGGCGGATCTGCGGGCCGGCAGAATCGTGGCGATCAAGGGTCTCGGCGGCTACCACCTCGCCTGCGACGCGACCGATCCCGCGGCTGTGGCCCGGCTCCGGGACCGCAAGCATCGCTGGGCCAAGCCGTTCGCGGTGATGGTGCGGGACGTGGAGGCGGCACGGGCGCAGGCCGAGATGTCGGCCACGGAGGAGGCGCTGCTCGTCTCGCCGGCTCGCCCGATCGTGCTGGTGGAGCGCCGGCGGG
>PMIQ01000050.1 GCA_003157175.1 Chloroflexota bacterium | reverse complement strand
CTTCTTGGCCTTCTCCTGGCTGATGACGTACTGGTCCAGGGCCATCTTGATGCCGCGCGGGTTGGGCAGCTTGGCGACCTGCGGCTTCGCGCGCGGCGATTCGAGCATCTCCTCTTCGATGATTTCCTGGCAGAGGTTGATGCACTCGTCGCAGATGTAGACGCCCTGGCCCGCGATGAGCTTGCGGACCTGCTCCTGGCTCTTGCCGCAGAAGCTGCAGCGATATGGAACCTTGGGGCCGCTCTTGGTCGTCGTCACGGTCCTTGACCTGTCCTTTGCGACTCTAGCCCTAGCCCCGATCCAGCTCGGCAGCTGGAGCGTCGCCCTTACCTGCAATGCCGTCGACTCCGTCGGCGGCGTCCGCCAGCCGGCTCAATACCGCCAGCGCAGATGCCGAGGCGGAGTAGACGGCGTCGATGATGCCATACTCCTTCGCCTCCGTTGGGGACATGAAGTAATCCCTTGAGGTATCGGCAACGATCTTCTCGAGCGGTTGCCCAGTGTGGCGGCTCAGGATCTCGTGATTCGTGTTGACCAGAGTCTCCATTTCCTTGACCTGGATGAAGACGTCCGGGGTGTTGCCGCGGAAACCGCCCGAGCCCTGGTGGATCATTATCCGGCTGTGCGGCAGAGCGAAGCGCTTGCCTGGAGCGCCCGCGGCCAGGAGCACCGCCGCCATGCTGGCCGCCATGCCGATGCAGATCGTGCTCACCGGGGCGCGGACGTACTGCATCGTGTCGTAGATCGCCAGACCGCTGGTGATGACCCCGCCGGGCGAGTTGATATAGAGGCTGATGTCCCGCTCCGGGTCCTCGGCGTCGAGGAAGAGCAGCTGGGCAATCACGAGATTGGCGACGTTGTCCTCGAGCGTGTCGCCGAGGAAGATGATCCGCTCGCGCAGAAGCCGCGAGTAGATGTCGTAGGCGCGCTCGCCACGGCTCGAGGACTCGATCACCATCGGCACAAGCATCGGATCGTCTCCTCTTCGCTTGGTGGCGCTAGGCTCCGCGGGCGCTAATGGCCGGCGGCGTCACGCTCTCAGATTCGCCGAGTCCTGCCGGCGCGGCAGAGTCGGCCGGCGGAGTCTCGACGGCTGAGCCTGACCCGGCAGCCTCGATGTGCTTGATGCGCGGCGCGTCGGGGTGAGCGTCGAGCCACTCGTCCACGAGCTGCTCCACGGTCCGAGACTGCCGGATCGTGTTTCTGATCGAGTTTCGACCGCGTTCGCTCTCGAAGTACTGGATCAGGCTGCGATCGTTGGCATAGCGGGTCTTCGCCTGCTCGACCTCTGCCTTGACCTCGGCATCCGAAACCTCAACGCCCTTCACTTTGGAGATCTCCGCGATGGCCAGCAGGCTCTTCGCCCGCTTCTCGGCCTCGGGGCGGAACTCCGCGCGCATCTCGGCGTCGGTCTTGCCCGTCGCCTTGAAATACGCCTCATCGCCGATCCCCTGACGGGCCAGGGCGGAGCGCATCTCGTCACGCATGACCTCGACTTCCTGGTCGATGAGGACGTCCGGCAGGTCGATGGTGGCGTTCAGGGCGGCGTACTCGACGATCCGCTCGGCGAACTGATGGCGGGCTCGATCGAGCGCGTTCTCTTCCAGGCGCTTGCGCAACTCGACCTTGAGGTTGGCCAGGTCCTCGAATCGGCCTACGGACCGGGCGAATTCGTCGTTGGCCTCGGGCACGACCTTGGTGCGCAGCTCCTTGAGCTTCAGCTCGAAGTGGATGTGCGCGCCGCGCATCGATTCGACCTGGAAGTTCTCCGGAATGTCGATGTCGAACTCGCGGTCTTCGCCCTTGCGCATCCCGACGATGTGGTCTTCGAAGCCCGGATACAGCCGGTTCTGACCCAGGACGAGCGGCATCTGCTCCGATGACCCGCCCAAGAACTTGGCGCCGTCGCGCGTGCCGTCGAAGCCGACGATCACATAGTCGCCCTTGTCGGCGGCACGGCCTTCCACCGGTTCGTAGTGGCCCTCGCTGTCGCGCAGCTCGTCGACGACCTTCTCGACCATCGTCTCGTCGACTGGCTCGACCTCGGGCTTGAAGGGGAAGTTCTCGAAGTCGCCGAGCTTGATCTCCGGCCGCACCTGCAGGGTCGCCTTGAAGATGACCGGCTTGCCCTCCTCGGCCTGGGTGACTTCGACCTCGGGGGAATCCAGCGGCAGGATCCGCTGGTCGCGCACGGCATCGCGCACGGCACTCTCGACGAGGAGATCGACGGCCTCATCCATGACCGTCGAGGCGCCGACAACGCGCTCGACGACGGACCGCGGCGCTTTGCCGGGCCGGAATCCCGAAATGCGTTGACGTTGCGAAAGGTGGCGAGCGGCTTCGTCCAGCGAGCGGGTCAGGCGCTCGGCCGGGAGCTCGAACTCGATCTGGAGGCGGGACCTGGGAAGGGGGGTGTTGGTCGTCTGCATCGCGGCCGATTATACGGGCCCCGGCCCCGCGCGGCGGGGAGCGGAGGCCGAGGTCCGGAGCCGGCGGGACGGCGACCCCACGGCCGCTCGGTCAGCGGTCCTTTTCTTTGACCCAACCTACATGCTTGCGCAGGAGCCCGACCATGCCCAGCTGGAACTGGTGCTCGTCGGTGTGCTCGGGCAGCGCACCGAGCTCGCCCGCGCTGAGCGAGACATCGACGTGCGTGGCCGTCAGAGCGACGACATCGTCCGCCGGCACGAATACATGGCGTGCCTTCCAATGGAGTTGGACGACGATGCCGTGGAAGATGTCCTCCTCATGGGAGCCCAGGAGGTCGTAGAGGGTCCCGACCTGGTGGCCGTCCGACCGAACCGGGGTGTTCTCGGGAACGGCCCGCCAGGCGATCGGCTGGTCCGGGTCGGTGGCGGCGTCGGAGCTTGGTGTCGGGTCCATCGTTGGTCCTCCTGGCTCATCGAGCCGCTTTCACGCAGTAGGCGAAACCTGGGGCGAGCTCGCCGGCGAGCTCTGGGCCGAAGCCACCATATGAGGGCCGATGGCTTTACAGATGTGGCGGACGATCGCGAAACCTTCCGCGAACGATTTGTCGTCCATCGTGTATGCCGCAACGATGTACGTCTCGGAACCGAGGGTGACGATCCCGGATGAGTTCATCACGTACAGGTCGTCCGGGCCTTCGACCCAGCCGTCCTTCAGAGCGATCGTCGCCCCGGCCGGACTGCTGTCGCCGACGCCGACCCGCTGGTCGGCCTGGATGTGCTCCATCAGCTTGAACGCCAGAGCGCGATCTGTCGCGTTCAGGACCGTCCCCGCGTGCAGCCTCTCGAGCAGTGCGACCATCGCCGCGGGCGTGATCGTGCTCCAGCCCCAGCCGATCGCCGGCGTCTGCGGGGTCAGGCCGGAGATGCCGACCTTCTTCATGAAGGCGTTGATCCCAGCCTGGTAGCCGATCTCTATGTACAGCGCCGAAGCGGAAGCGTTCCTCGAATTTTCGATCATCGTGGTCAGCAGCGAGCGCTCGGTGGCGTTCGGGCCCCTGCCCTTGGCCTCGAGCTGGGTCAGCAGGGTCAGCATGATCGGCACTTTCATCGAGCTCGCGACCAGATACGGGCGGTCCGCGTTGTAGGTGTACGTCACGCCGCGGGTGACGTCGTAGAGCTCCACGCCAACCCGGGTCTTGTAGTCGGCGAGGTAGTCGGCCAGGGCCGTGTCCAGCGCGTCGAAGCTGGCGTTGGCGATGCCCGTGGGTTGGATCGTGGTGAGCGCAGACGCCGCGAGCCAGCCTGTGCCGTGCCGGCCCGGGGTCTCCCAGCTCGCCTCGTCCAAGACCTTGCCGTCGACTGTGGCGAACTGCAGGGTCAGCGTGAGCGGGAAATTGGCGCCGAGATGGACCTGGGCCACCGCGTCGTCGCTGGCCTTCGCGTACACGACCACGGCCGCGGTAGTCCAGACCTGTGTCGGCTGCGGCGTGGGAGAAGGCGTGGGCGACGGGACTGGAGAGGCGGTTGGCGACGGCGTCGGAGACGGCCCGAGCGCGTTCGTCGACGTGGCGGGGCCGGCTGGGGTCGACGACGAAGATGCCCGCGGACCCGACCCGCCTCCGCAACCGACCAGCACGCATGCCAGGAGGCACACGAGCAAACGACGCATTGCCACGTTACGACACCTCTGGACGAGCCAGCCCCCGACTCGACTGACTCCCGTCGAACCCTACGCGCCACAGATAATACTGTCGAGCCATCCGGTCGGAACCGTACATGCGACAATCTGGGCATGACACACGTGCGTCGATCCCCGCTGGCGCTGTTCGCCCTGGTCGCCCTGGTCTCAGCTTGCGGCTCCAATCCGCCGAGCCTCGCGCCCAGCCAGACGGCCCCCAGTCCAACTTCGGTCGCGTTGCCGTCTGGCACGCCGACCGCATCCCCGACGCCGCAGCCCACGCCCTCTCCGACGGCAGTTCCGACCGTTGCGATCGTGCCGGTTGCGGACTACCGGACGATCGCGACCACGATCGATCAGGCGGGCGTGGAGGCCATCCTGGCCGGCACGAACAAGCAGTTCACCACGCTCGAGCTCGTCGACGGCGACTCGGCCGGCATCCTCGCGGCGCTCGGCCTGGCCCAGCCCTCGGTCGTGAGCCGTCTTGTGCTCGCGCCTACCGCCGCGGCCCTCGAGGCGGACCTCGATGCCAAGGCGGCACGCCTCGGCATCGTCCGGGCGACGGACGTCGGCCCCAGCGTGCGAGCGCTCGGATGGGGCACGCTGTCGCTCTTCGGGGTCGCTCGGGTCAAGAGCCTGACCGACTGGCCGCTGCAGGCCAGCCTGCCGGAGACCGCGTCCGCGGCGACGTTCGATCCATCGCAGACCTGGACGATCGCCGCGGCCGGCGACGTCATGCTCGACCGAGGCGTATACAAGGTCGTCAAGCTCCAGGGCAAGGGCGTCGATTTCCCGTTCTCCGGCGGCACCGCCACGATCACGAGCCGCTACTGCTGCTCATCGTGGGACTGGGTCATGCCGCGCACCAAGGTCGACGACACGACCCAGGACATGCGCGCCCTGACGTCGGGAGCCGACCTGTCGATGGTGAACCTGGAAGGCCCCGCGCCGGTCAACGCCTCTTACCACGCCACGGGAATGATCTTCAACTTCAACCAGGCCCTTCTTGCCGGGCTCCAGTACGCCGGCATCGATTGGGTCTCGCTGGCGAACAACCACATCCTCAACGCCGGCAGGCAGGGCGTCGTCCAGACGATCACGGCGCTGGATAAGATCGGGATCGCCCATAGCGGGGCCGGCGCGACGCTCGCGGCGGCGCGGACCCCGGCCGTCTTCACCATTGATGGCGTCAAGGTCGCGGTCCTGGCTTACGACGCGATCTCACCCGGCGAGGCCGCCGGCCCGGCGAAGCCGGGAACCGCCGAACTCGGCGCCGGCACCGCCCCGGCCGACATCAAGGCAGCCAAAGCCGCCGGCGCCCAGATCGTCATCGTCTACCCGCACTGGGGCATCGAATACAAGACCGGACCGACGGCGGCGCAGAAGAGACTGGCGCACCAGATGATCGATGCCGGCGCGGACATGATCATCGGCAACCACGCCCACTGGGCGGGGGCGATGGAGGTTTACAAGGGCAAGCCGATCTGGTACGAGCTCGGCAACTTCGTGTTCGACCAGACGTGGTCCGAGCAGACCGAGGAAGGGCTCGTGCTCGAACTGACGTTCAGCGGCTCGACCCTCGTTCAGGCGTGGGTCCACCCGACGATCATCCTCGACGGCGCCCAGCCGAACCTGCTCGATCCGACCAGCGGCAAGGCCGTCCTGGCCCGCGTCTACGGCGCCCTGCTGCCCTGGTAGTCGGCGCCGCAATCGCGTCGCCGGTGGTGGGCAAGGCGGGGGTCGAACCCGCACGCCGCTTACGCGGCCACCACGGGGATGCTCTATCCGGCCCCTCGTGGCGGGCGATGCAGAATCGGCACTGTTAGCGTGTGAGTCGAACTCCGAGTTCGGCCCAACGCAGCCTAGCGCCAGTACAGCTCCGCCGAAGAGCGCGTGAGGGCCCGCCGACGACGAGGACCCGGCCATCCCGCAGCAGGACAGCCATGGCCTCGCTGCGGGGCGTTGTCATCGATCCGGTGACTGTGAACGTGCCGTGGGCGGGCGGGGTGGAGGCGCCGGAGTTGGCGCCATGGTCGGGCTGCCAGTCGGAGTCGGACTCGGCGAGGGCGAGGGCGAGGCCACGCTGCTGCCCGCACCCGGCGACAGCCAGGATCAGAGCCAACGCGCCGAGCTCGCCCTGCCGACCTGCGGCCACGGGGCCCGGAAGAACGGGAATTCATATGCCTCGGCGATCTGTCGCTACGGCTTCAGCTCATAGATGGCGGCGGCGCTCGATGATGGAGCGTCGTTGTCTTCCGTCCATCCACCCGTGACGAGGACGCGGCCGTCTTCCAGAGCCGTCTCGGTCCTGCCTGACATCCATCCCCCGCTACCCAGATCTGTGAACGACTCTGAGCCTGGGTCGTATAGGATGGCGTCCCAGCCGATTATCAGCACGCGGCCGTCAGGCATCAGGCTAGCCGTCTCGCTGTTTCCCCTGAATGGCCAGGCGATCGACTTGAACCGAAGGGTCAACGGATCGAACAGCTCGGCGGCGCTAGGCGTGAACTCCTCCCATTTGTCCTGGGTATTCCCGACGCCGCCCACAACCAGGACCTGTCCGTTTTGTAGCAAGGTGGCCGCGTGCTGCGATCTCGCCTCGCTAAGACTCCCAGTGAGTTGGAACTTCCCGCTCGCGATGTAATAGATCTCGGCCGACGCGATCCTCGCTGTTCCTGTGGCTATCCCTCCGACCATCAGGACCCCGACCCCAGGCATCAACGTGGCCGTCTGAAGCTCACGAGGATCATTCATAGACCCCGTGAGGGTGAACGCGCCAGTCTTCGGATCGTACAGTTCGGCCGTTGCCGAGCCATCCCCTCCGCGCTCGAACGAACCCCCGGCCACGAGCACTCGTCCATCGGGCAGCAGAGTGACCGTCCCGCCTGAGTGTGGTTCGTGCATCGAACCAGTGGGCACGAACTGGCCTGTCGTTGGATCGAACAGCTCAGCCGTCCCCACCTCGTCGCCTCCCGCGATGAGTACCTGTCCGTTGCTGAGTCGAACGGCCATTGCCCCGATTGGCCTCGAAGGAATGCTCGCCGTCAGCGTGAACTTCCCAGTCCGGGGTTCGTACAACTCGGCGGTGCCGTTCTCGTCACCTCCGGCGACAAGGACTCGCCCGTCCTGCAGCAGAGTCGCGGTGTGCCCAAGGCGGGCCACATTCATGTGCGTTTGAGCGATCTCGAGCGACGGCACGGCCGCGCTACAGCCTGCATGGACCAGGATCACCACAAGCGCCATCCCGGCGGTAAGGACGTGGCGGCGCAGAGTGGCGTGGGTCCTACGATCCGTGTTTGTGACTCCTACCTCTGCCATCCGAACCACTGCAGGATGACGCATCGGGGAAGCATGCGTGATGCCACAGAGTGGTGGCGTTGGCGGAAAGCGAAACGAGAGTTGGCGGAGCTGTCCCAGGCGATATGGTCTATGCGGAACGGTCTGGTGCCCCCTCAGAACAGGCACCGTCTCGGTTCACGCTCAAACTGGTGGGCAAGGCGGGGGTCGAACCCGCACGCCGCTTACGCGGCCACCACGGGGATGCTCTATCCGGCCCCTCGTGGCGGGCGATGCAGAATCGGCACTGTTAGCGTGNNTCCGTCGGCGAGCAGGGTGGCAGTCTGACCGTTCCGGGCGGTGATCATAGAGCCTGTCGGTGTGAACGTGCCCGTGGCCGGGTTGTACAGCTCGGCCAATGCGAGGGATATCGAGTCGTCGTTCCCTCCTCCAGCGACCAGAACCTGGCCGTTGGTGAGCAGAGTGGCGGTGAAGTATTGCCGCGCATCGTGCATCGATCCGGTTGGTGTGAACTTGCCGGTGGCCGGATCGTACAGCTCGACCGAGACGAGAGCCCCTGAGTCGCCGAGACCTCCGGCAACTAAGACCTGCCCATTGGCCAACAATGTCGCGGCGAAGTCCGTCCGTGCCGTGCGCATCGATCCAGTCGGGCTGAACTTGCCGGTGGCCGGGTCATAGATCTCAGCCGACGCTAGGCTCTCGTCGTCGGCCCCTTGGCCGCCTACGATGAGGACTCGACCGTCGCCCAGCCGAGTAGCTGTGAAGTTTGAGCGTCCAGTCTTCATCGATCCGGTGAGGCCGAACGAGCCGCTGGCCGGGTCGTACACCTCTGCGGTGTTGCCGCCATCTCCCCCTCCCACGATCAGGACGCGGCCGTCCGCGAGCAAAGTGGCAGTCTGGCCGCCGCTCACCAACGACCCGGTTGGACTGAAGGTGCCCGTCGCAGGGTCGTACAACTCCGCCGTGTTGTCGAGGCCGCCGGCGACCAATACGGAACCGCTGGAAAGCAGCGCGGCAGCTTGGTAAGCCCGAGGCTTCGACATAGATATGGTCGCACCGAACTTGCCGGTCGCTGGATCATACGACTCGGCGGAAGCGACAGCAGCGGCATTGTGGATCAGGCCCCCGACGATGAGGACCCGGCCATTTCCCAGCAGAGTCGCTGTGTCGTGAGTGCGGTCCGCGCTCATCGAGCCCGTCACTGTGAACGTCCCGTGAGCGGGCGTCGGTGACGGCGCGGAAGTCGGCGCCAATGTCGGGCTCGGGCTGGCGGTCGGGCCCAGGCTCGACGAGGGCGATGCCGGGCCTCCCCCGCACCCTGCAACGGCCAGGATCAGGACCAACGCGGCGAACGCCCGCCCTGTCGAACGGCTGCCCCTATCAATCCCCGGACTGGCCCTCACGCTCTGCCTCCCTCTGTCATCCGAACCACTGCAGGATGACGCATCGGGGGAGCGCGCGTGATGCCACAGGGTGGTGGCGTTGGCGGAAAGCGAAACGAGAGTTGGCGGAGCTGGCCCAGGCGATATGGTCTATGCGCGACGGTCTGGCGCCCCCTCAGAACAGGCCCGTCTCGGTTCACGCTCAGTTCGCAGAGACGTGGTGGGCGAGGCGGGGGTCGAACCCGCACGCCGCTTACGCGGCACCAGCTCCTAAGGCTGGCGCGTCTGCCATTCCGCCACTCGCCCGTGGTGCAAGAGTCTAGCGGGGGCGCCGATGCGCTGCGACGCGGCGCGGAGCCGGATCAGACGTGGCGCAGGCGATTGTGGCGCGTGCCGGGTCGCCCGCCAGGCGGCACGGGCGCCGTCTTCGCGGGCGTCGCCTTCCTGGGCCCAGCGGCCACCTCGCCGGAAGCTTCGGCCTTGCGTGCGTCCCGCCGAGCACGGATCCGCTCCCTGGCGGCCGCGAAACTGCTCCCGTCAGGGCTGAACAGCTCATTGACCAGCCGCTTGCCCGCCTCGGCGGTCACCGGGCGGAGGATGTTGCCGCCCAGCTCGGAGATCGTACCCTTCAGGTCGCGCGCCTCACGCTCGGGCCGGCTCTTCTCCAGGTAGGCTCCGAACTCGCGCTCGAGCAGCCCGCGGACCTGCTCGCCGTCATCGCCCAGCGAGTGCAGCGCCTTGTCGATCTGCTTGGGCAGCATCGACTTGGGCAGATCCGCCTTCGGACCGAACACGGCCCGTCGGACGGCGCGGTAGGTCCGCTTCGGGCCGCCAAGGACCATGAACGCCGCGCCCGCGGCGACCGCGACGGTCTTGCCCGGCGCCCGCCGGATCTTTGCGGGAATATCGACCGCAGCGCGGCCGGCCGCCTCGAGCCCTATGACCTCGTCCAGCAGGAGCTGGCGGCGGGCTACGACTTCCGCCCGAGCGGCATCTGTTCGCGCACCCACTCGATAGTCTCCTTGGTAGTTTCTATGGTCTGGTTGGGCAGCAGCCGGTCCTTGAGCTCCTTGAAGTCGGCCTTGCGCAGAACGAGGATCGCGGCGAGGATCGCGTAAAGGATCAGGAAGACGGCAAGGGCGACGGCGATCGAAATCCCCCAGCTCATCGGCACGCCGAGCAGCGCTCCGAGCAGGCCGCCGACGATGGCGCCGACGATTGCTATGCCGACGGCCGCGACGATGCGGTTCAGGGCTCCGGTCTCCACTGCCAGCCCGACGATCGCGCCGACGACGCCGAACAGGACGGCCAGCACGATCACTCCGGCGGCGATCGGTCGGTCGGCGGCCGAAACGGCGTGGCCGTCGAACCAGGTCAGCCCGCCGAAGAAGGTGCTACCGACCCAGCCCAGGGCGCGGCTGGTCAGCTGCAGCCACAGGACCGCGCCGGCGACGACCGCCACCACGAGCGAAACCAGGAACGCCAGCCCGAGACGTGGCGCGGCATGCGGGATGATCAGCATGGCGAGCGTCACCGTGGTTGCGATCAGGAGCGTCGAGCCGTGGAGTGCGCCCCATCCGATCGAGCCGAAGACCCACTCGTCGAGCCAGAGGATCGACCCGACCAGGGCCACCACGCCGGCCATGAAGAAGCAAGCCAGGGCGACACCGCCGAGGATGGCCGCGCGCCTGATCTCGGCCATGATCTCGGACAGCTCGGTCGAAAGGAGCTTGAAGTGGGCCGAGATGAGG
The DNA here is from genome assembly GCA_003157175.1 of Chloroflexota bacterium. Lineage (GTDB taxonomy): Bacteria > Chloroflexota > Limnocylindria > Limnocylindrales > CSP1-4 > Fen-1039. The sequence continues at coordinate 12,962 of PMIQ01000050.1, read as the reverse complement.
CCGAGCAGGGCTGTTCGCGTTCGACCGAACTGCGCGCCGAGGCTCGGCGGCGCCGAGTCGGCGGGCTTGCCGGAACTCGCGCTACCGGCACTTGACGGTGACGGATCGGATGAGGAGGGCCGGTCGGCCAAGGGACCTCCTGGAGCTACGGTCGGACAGCACTGCGATCATAGCAGCGGGACGGGCCGCGTCGGCAAATCCGACGTCGAGAATGTGAGCCGGCGAAGGACCTGCGGCCGAGTTGGCGGGCGCGGAAGCCGCTCGAGACGAACGATGGACGAACCGACTACGCTCCCACTATGCCCGAACCGAAGCCGCCCAAGCTCGAAGCCGCGCCGGCAGCGCGCTCGCTGCGGACGGCGGTGCTCCTGGCAGTGGGCACCGAGCTGACCGTGGGCGAGACGCGCGACACCAACGGCGGCGATCTGGCGCGGTCGCTGGCAGAGTACGGAGTGGAAGTCCAGAGGATCGTGGCGCTGCCCGATCGTCTGGCGACCGTCGTCGACGCGCTGCGCGACGCCCTGGCCGACGCCGATTTCGCAGTCACGACCGGCGGCCTCGGGCCCACGCCCGACGATCTGACCCGTGAGGCGATCGCCGCCGCCGTCGGGGAGCGGCCCGCGGTGGATCCCGAGCTGGACCGCTGGCTGCGCCATCTGTTCGAGCGGCGCGGCCTCCCCTACCACAACACGAACGCGAAGCAGGCCTGGCTCATCCCATCGGCGACGGCGATCCCCAACGAGCGCGGAACCGCGCCGGGCTGGTGGGTCGATCGGCCGGACGGACGCGTGATCGTGGCGCTGCCCGGGCCGCCGGGCGAGATGCGGCCGATGTGGGAGGGCTGGGTGCTCCCGCGCCTGACCGCCCGTGGCCTGGGGCAGGAACGCGTCACGCGGACGTACCGCCTGACNNGTGGCCACGTACGCGCGCTCGGATGCGGTGGACGTGCGCATCTCCGCCAGCGCCGACGCGAGCCACTCGCCGGAGCAACTCGTCGAGGCGGCCGCGACCGTCGTGCTGGCTTCGGTCGGCAAGTACGTGTGGGGCCGCGACGGCGACACGTGGCCCCTGGTCCTGGGTCGAGAGCTGGCGGCGCGCGGCTGGACCGTCGCGCTCGTCGAGGCGGGCACGGCCGGCGCCGCGATGCGCCTCCTCGGCGACGCCCCGTGGCTCGTCTCGTCGCGCCTTCTGGCGCCCGCGGAGACGAATGCGGCGATCGCCGCCCTCGCCGGCCGGGCCCGGGACGCCGCCGGTGCGACCGTCGGACTGGCAGTCCGGGCTATCGAGTCGGGCGAGGACACCCAGGTCGAAGTCGCCGTGAGCGGGCCGTTCGGCGCTCGTGAGACGCGCCAGACGGCTTTCCTGGGCGGCACCGAGGGCCGCAGGCGGGCAGGGATCGCGGCCGCGGCGTTCCTCCATGCCACGGTTCGGGACGCGCCGGCCGCCGAATGAGATCGGCCTCGTCAGGTCCGCGCAGGAAGGCCGCTTCTGGCGGACAATACGCGCCAGCGGTTGTCGTGAGGCCCGAAGCTGGAGCGAGCATGAGCGTCAAGGAGAGGATCGGGGCGGCCGAGCTCGTCCGAATGCCACTGTTCGAGGGCCTGGCGGAAGCCGACCTTGCGTCCCTGGCCGCGGCATCCTCCCGGCGCCGCCTGAACGACGGCGAAACCCTGGTCGAGATGGGCGACCCGATCTCCGACATCCACTGGCTGGAGAGCGGCCAGCTGGCCCTGCGCGTCTGCCACGACGGGCGCTGGGTCCTGGTCTCGACGCTGCACGCGGGCGACCTGCTCGGCTGGTCGGCGCTGCGCGAGGACCCGACGGCCCTGTCCACCGCCCGAGCGATCGGTCCGGCGGTGATGCTGTCGATGCCGGCCTCGGGCCTGTTGGACCTGCTGGTCGGCGGCTCGACCCAGTCTCAGCTGCTGCTGCGCCGGCTCTTCGGGATCGCGACCCAGCACCTGGACGAGAGCCGCGGGCAGCTGCTCCAGCTGGGACGCGAGGGGGTCATCTCCGCGGGTTGACGGGGCCGCGGGCAACGGCGCCGCTCGGCGCCGCTCGTCGTGTGCGCCTGCGCCTGCGGCCCCTAGCGGCGCGAGGCGCGAGCCAGGGCCTCGAGATCCGGGATCACGATCGTTTCGCGGTCCATGCGCAGCAAGCCGTCGGCCACGAACTCGCCCAGCAGCTTGTTCACGCTCTGCCGCGTGGCCCCGATCATGGCCGCCAGGTCGCTCTGCGTCAGCGGAGCGTCCAGCCGTATCGAGCCGTCGGCGTCGCGCGAGCCATGCTCTTCCGCCAGGCGTGCCAGTCGCGCCGCCAGTCGGCCGGTCAGATCGAGGAAGTGGAGCTCGGCCACATGGGCGGTCAGACGCCGCAGCTCGGCAGCCAGCGAGCTCAGCAACGCGTCGCGAATCGCCGGCTCCGCCGCCACCAGGGCGCTGAACCGAACGCGCGGCAGAGCGAGCGTCTCGGTCGCTTCGAGGGCAATCGCGCTGGCGGAGCGGGGCGCCCCATCCAGAAGCGCCAGCTCGCCCAGGAAGTCGCCGCGCCGGATCGTCGCCAGGATCGCCTCGTCACCGTCGTCCGACGGGACGACGACCTTCACCGCGCCCGAGGCCACGATGAAAAGTGTGTCGCCCGGGTCCCCCTCATGGAACAGGACCTCGCCCTTCCGGAATCGCCGCGTTCGCAGGCTCCCGGCGATCGCCTGGCGCGACTCGGTGTCCAGCCCGCTGAAGAGCGGGCAGCGACCCAGCGCCTCGACCGCGAAATCGTTTGCCATAGCCGAATGGTAGCGTCGAGATCGCGCCGCGGCCGTATGTTCCAGGGCAGGACTGCGCCGCGGACGGGCGCCGCTTACGATTGACCGGTGCAACGACCCTCCGCGGAACGCATCATCGGCATCGCGCTCGCCCTGAGCGCGCTCACGCTGGTGGCCCTGCTGGCGATCGGTTTCGGCATGGATCTGGTCGCCGGAAGCCACTCGTCCAGCCCATCGGGGGGCTTCGCCGCGCAGGCCTCCGCGACTGCCACGCCGGCCGNNTCCAGCGCATCGCCTGCGCTGCCGGCGATGCTGGCCACCATCGGCGATTCCTACACCCAGGCCTGGAGCGTTTCGCCCACCTACAAGCGGGACCACCCGGCCTACTCGTGGGCAGTCGGCACGGCAAAGGGAGACGGCGTCTTCAGCCTGCGGGAGCGGTTCGCGGCTCTCGGCGACAAGCTGGCGGGAGGAGTTGTCGACGCGGCCACCTCGGGCAAGAAGATGAGCGACGCCGCGCGCCAGGCTACGGAGATCGTGACAGCGGCGAGGAAGCTGGCGCCGGGCGCGACCGCCTACGTCACCTTCGAGCTCGGCATCAACGACCTGTGCGACAACCCGACGACGGACCCTGCGACTCTTGAGACGCAGCTCCGCTCCGCGATCGCCATTCTTCGATCGGGATTGCCGAACGGGAGCCGGATTCTGATGCTCTCGATCCCCGACTTCTCCCACTTCTACTCCATCACCCAGGCCAACGCGAAGGCGAAGGCATTCTTGAGCCAGCCCGCCTACGCACAGACTTGCGCGCCGTTTCTCGGCTCGGACAGCCCGCTCACCATGGCGGCCGCCCAGGAGTTGCTCGCCACCTACGACGCGACTCTCGGCCAGGTCTGCGACGAGATCGAGGCGACCGACGGCACGGCCGGCAAACTCCACTGCCGCAGCAACGAAGCGCTCCTTTCCGAGAAGGACTTCACGATCAAGGACCTGAGCACGGTCGACTACTTCCATCCATCGCTCTCGGGTCAGGGCAAGATGGCGGCGTCGGCCTGGGCGGCCGGCTATTGGGCCAACGTGCGGCTCCCGGCGGGAGCCGCCGCGCTCGCGGTCGGTAGGGCCGGCGGGCCCGGTGCCGACGGAGAGGCCGGGGGTGGCGCCCTGGCGGGCGTCGCTCCTGCCGTGCCATTGCTGCTCGGAAGCCGGCTACGCCGACGGAACAGCGCTCGCCACACCGGGCGCTGACGGCGACCAACGGGGCCTCGGCCCCGGGCGCCGAGTCAGGGGACCTGGCTTGCGACCGTCCCGCCGTCTCGTAGCGCCGCCGCGGCCTGCCTGAAGGCCTCCGCCTCGGCCAAAGCACCCATCGCCTCGGCCTCCGTCGCCGCCCGCTCCAACAACGGCAGCGCCCGCTCCACATCCCCGGCCGCAATGCGATGCCGCGCCAGCTCGGCGGCATCCGCGGCCGGCTCCACCGTCTCGAGCCTGTCGGCCAGGGCCGTGTGCAGATGCCGCTTGCGGTCCGTCAGCAGGCGGCCATATGCGGCGTCGTGGAACAGCTGGTGCCGGAAGCGCCAGCATCCCGTGCGTTCGCAGGTCCCATCGGGTCGCTCGGACTCGCCCTCGCAGCGCACGAGTATTCCGGCGTCGGCGAGCTGGCAGAGGTCGTCGCCCATGTCCGACCTGCCCTGGAGCTCGCACAGCAACCGCTCCGGGAAGGTGATGCCGATGACCGCGGCAACCTCCAGGGCCGACCGCGGACTCGGTGGCAGGGCGTCGATGCGCGCCCCCAGCAGCGCCCGCAAGCTGAGCGGCACGCTGCGCCGCGCGGCCTCTCGGTCGATCCGCAGCCGTGCGCCGACCTGATTCATCCGCCCGCTGGCTCGAAGCATGCGAATGACCTCGCCGATGAACAGGGCGTTGCCGGCGGTGCGCTGGAAGAGCCACTCAGCCGAATCCGCGTCCAGCTCGGCGCCGCCCACCGCCGTCCCCAGCTCTTCGGTTGCCGCCTCGTCCAGGCCGGTGAGATCGAGGACCTCGACGTGGGGCAGGCTCGTCCATTCGGGCGTCATGGGCGGCCGAACAGCCGTGAAGACGACGATCGGCAGTTCGCCGGCCAGCCGCACCATCTCCGCCAGCATCAGCTGACTCGACGGATCCATCCAGTGGTAGTCGTCGAGGACGAAGCAGCGCGGTTGCGTCGCCACGAGCCCAGACAGGAACCATTTCGACACGAGCTTGAGCCCGGTGACCAGCTCGGCCGGATCCGAGAGCCCGGTGAACCGCTGGTCCCAGCCCTCTTCCGGCAGCAGCATCATCTCAGAGTCGCGGGCAATCACCGCGGCCGCACCGAACAGAAGGCGGGCCGTCTCCTCGTCCATCTTCGAGCCGACGGTCTGGCGGGCCAAGACCCCGGCCTTGACCCCGAACTCATCGGCCAGGGCATCGATCATGGCCCGGACGGTGTGATATGGGGCGCCCATGCGATGCGGTGGGTTGTCGATCCAGACCCAACCGAATCCGGCCGCTCTGGCCTCGGATTCCATCTCCGAAAGCAGCCGCGACTTGCCGATCCCGGCCTCGCCGGACACCACGACCGCGCCTCCCCGGCCGGTCCGGGCGGTTCGTCGGATCACCTCGGCCAGCCGGCGCCGCTCCGTGTCCCGACCGACGAGCCTTATGGTCCGGCCGAAGTTCCCCGCGCGGCGCCGCTCGTCCCGCAGGCGGTGGATCAGGATCGGCCGGCTCTGGCCACGCAACAGCCGCTCGCCGACGCGCTCCACGGCGACCCTGGGTTCCGCGGCCTGGACGGTGGCCTCGTCGAGCAGTGCCTCTGCCGGCTCGGCGAGCTGCTGCAGGCGGGCCGCGGTCGTCATGCAGTCGCCGGTGAGAGCCACCGAACGGATCCCCGCCAGATCGCGCACCGCCGCCACGACCTCGCCCGTGGCGATGCCGATTCGCAGCCGCAGCGGCCGATCGCTCCCGTTGCCGAGCCTGGCCAGCGCCGCCTGCATCTCGAGGGCGCACAGGCAGGCGCGCAGAGCGTCGTCGTCGTGAGCCGAGGGCGCGCCGAAGACGGCCAGCACGGCATCTCCAACGAACTTCTCGAGCGAGCCGTCGAAGCGGACGACGGCATCGCCCAGGACCGTCAGGGCGCCATCGACGCGGGATCGGACCTCCTCGGGATCCAGCTCGTCGACGAGCTGCGTGTACCCCACCAGATCCGCGAAAAGGGCGGTCACGACGCGCCGATCGCCCACCTTGAGGCCGATCGGAGCGGCATCGAGCTTCCTGCCGCACTGATGGCAGAAGCGCGCGCCCGGCGCCTTTGGCGCCGCGCAATCGGGACATAGCATGGGGCAAACCACAAACTGGACGGGTTTCCCGATGGTACCCCGTCCGACCCTCGCCCGAACGGTCAGATCGCGGTTGACTTGACGGAGGGTCGCACCCTTCTGGACTCCACCGCGGGCCCGACTCGCGGCCGCCGCCGAACCGTCCGCGGCCGCCCCATTATTCCGCGGCCGCTCCGCTGTCAGGAGACGGTCAGCACCGGCTGTTCGCGTGCGGCTTCGACGCTCACTTTGCCCGCTATCGCCCGGGCGATGTGGCTGAGAGCCTTCGCCGCGGGCCCCGGTTCGCGTTGAGCTACCGCCGGCACGCCCACGTCGGCGCCCTGGCGAAGGCTCACGTCGAGCGGAATGCCGCCCAGGAAGTCGATCCCGTTCTCAGCCGCGAAGCGCTCGCCGCCGCCCCGACCGAAGATATCCGTCGTCTCGCCGCAATGGGCGCATACGAAGCCCGACATGTTCTCCACGATGCCCAGCACAGGCACGTTGACCCGGCGGAACATCGCCAGAGCCTTGGTCACATCCGAGAGCGAGACCTGCTGGGGCGTGGTGACCAGCACGGCGCCGGTGATGGGCACGGACTGAGCCAGCGTCAACTGCGCGTCCGAGGTGCCGGGCGGCAGGTCGACGACCAGGTAGTCGAGCTCGCCCCAGTCCACGTCGCGCAGGAACTGCTGGATTGCGCCGCCGACAAGCGGGCCGCGCCACACGACCGGCTGGCCCTCGGGCAGGAAGAACTGGATCGAGATCACCTTCACGCCGTGGGCCTCGATCGGGGTGATCTTGCCGGCCGGGCTGGCAGCCGGCTGACCCTCGGCCCCGATCATCATCGGGATGTTGGGGCCGGTGATGTCGGCATCGAGCAGGCCGACCGATGCTCCGGCCTGGGCCAGGGCCACGGCCAGGTTCACGCTCACCGTGCTCTTGCCCACGCCGCCCTTACCCGACGCCACGGCCACGATGTTCTTGACACCCGGCAGAAGCTGCGGCGTCGCCGGCGTGGCGCGGCGGACCGTCGCGCCCCAGGCGACCTCGATCTGGTCGGCCCCGATCGGGCGCAGCGCATTCTCGACCCGGGCCTGGATCTCGTCCTTGAGCGGACAAGCCGGCGTCGTCAGCTCGATCGTGAAGGCAACCTTCGATCCCTCGATCGTCAGGTCCCTGATCATGTTGCGCGAGACGAGGTCCCCACCCAGCTCGGGCTCCTGCACGGTTGCCAGTGCCTTCAGGACGGCATCTTGTGTGAGAGTGGGCATCAGGTCTGCTTCCTCGGATCTCGCGGGTTGTGGCGCGCCGACGGAGCGCGCGTCGTATGCCGATATCCTACGGCTTTAGTCGGGAATACGCCGGTCGGGGCTGATCCGGCGGGTCGGACGGCTAAAGCTCGCGCCGCCGGGCGGCCACTTCATATCGGTTTGCGCCATAGGGATGCCGCCCGCGCAGCAGCGCCACGCCGGACGAGGCGATGTACGCCGGCAGGAACAGCGGCCCGAGTCGCTCCCACTGCCGGACGTGCTCCATCTCGTGGGCGATGGTGCGATCGGACAGCGGCTCGCGAGCTAAGACGTAGCGGCCGAGCGTCTGGGCGTGGACCGGGATCCACTGATGGTCGAGATAACGAGCGGCGGCAGGGTGCTCCACCAGGATCGCCGAAGTGCCCCCGAGCCGCACCCCCCGGCCGACGCGAGGAATGCCGCAGCCGCGCATGACCAGGAGCGCCATGAGATCGCCCGGCAGGGCTCGCCAGACCGTGCGCACGCCGCGCACGAGGCCCAGCCAGGCGTCGATGGTCCGGGCCGCCCAATGAAACGTCACGCGGTCACGCCCCGCGGCGATCCGCCACGACCCGGCCACCCTGCATCACGAAGACGATCCGGGCCGGGTCGCGCCACAGCTCCGGCTCGGCGAGCGGGTCGCCCGAAACCGCGATCAGGTCGGCCTCCTTGCCCGCCTCCAGAGTGCCGACCAGGTCGGTCAGGCCGAGAAGCTTCGCCGCCTCGCTGGTGGCCGCCTGGATGGCGCGGAATGGGCCCAGTCCGTATTGCGACATGTAGGCCAGCTCCGCCGGCGGGTACATGCCCGCGAAACTGTCCGTGCCCATCACGACCCGCACGCCCCTCTCGACAGCGTGGCGGAAGTTGTGCTGCTGGCGCTCGAAGAGATAGCGCATCTTCTCGATCGCCCATGGCGGCACCTCGCCTCTGGTGACGCGATCCTCGTCCATGAGCGAGAAGTTGATGTTGAACGTCGGGACGAGCGGAACATCGCGCTCGAGCATGAGGTCGATGCCCTCGTCATCGATCAGGTCGCCGTGCTCGATGCTGGAAATGCCGGCGTGGAGAGCGTTCTTGATGCCGGCCGTCCCTTCGGCGTGGGCCAGCGTGCCGCAGATGCCTGCCGCGCGCGCCTCCTCGACGATCGCCCGAATCTCCTCAACCGTGAACTGCGAGGCATCGGGCGAGTCAGCGGCGGATAGGACGCCGCCGGTGGCCATGACCTTGATCCAATCCGCCCCGGCACGAATCTGAAGCCTGGCGGCGCGACGTACCGCGTCGGGCCCGTCGGCGACGGCCGGCGGCAGGTCGCTCATCTCCGTTGCGAGGATCGCGCCCGACGGCGTCCAGTCGTCGCCGTGGCCGCCGGTCTGCGACAGCGGCCGGCAGCTCACCTGCGTTCTCGGCCCCGGGAACGCGCCCGACGCGAAAGCCCGCTTGACCCCCGCCGGCGCGTAGCCGGCGTCGCGGACCGTGGTGACGCCGCCTTCCAGGAACTCGCGCCCGGCCTGGAGGCAGCGCACGACGATGTCCGTCGCGGAGCGCTGGACCTGGTCGTGGACCGGCTCGAGACGCAGTGCCATATGGACATGGCAGTCGATGATGCCGGGCAGGACGGTCAGCCCGGTCAGGTCGATGCGTTCGGCGTTCTCCGGGGCGGCGGCGGCGCCCGACCCGGCGGCGCCGATGCGGCCCTGGTCGTCCGTTACGAGAACGCCCTGCTTGATCGCGTCCGGCGATCGGCCGTCCAGCAGGCGCGCGCCGAGCAGAGCGACTGGGCGGATCGGCGCGGGCATGGGCTAACCTCCGGGCGGCGGGTGGGCGTCGGAGCGCCCTGGATCGGACTCAGCCTGGGCCGAAGGCGGCCCCGGGGAAGCCCTCCGACCGGCCTCGCCGGAGGACGGTCAAACGACGGTCTTGGGGGCTCTCACCCGCGCATCCGGGGGCACGGTCGTGCTCGGTTGTGAGAGCAGCCCGAATCGGATGGCGTGACGCGGCCACTCCGGGTCGTCGCCGGCCCAGGTCGCCACCGTCACGCTCTGGTCGTCGACCTGGCTGATCGAGCCGTCCGTATGAAGGACCAGCTTGCCGCCTTCAACCAGGTCGATCTCACGCCGCTTGAATCTGTGGCCCGGCGAGACGGCCCGCGCGCGCTTGCTTTCTGGCGCCACCTACGCGCCCTTGCTGGGCGGCTGCGGCGCAGGCTTCGGCTTCTTGACCTTCGGTGGTCGCTTCGGAGTCTTGTCGCCCATGATCATTCCTCCGTATGCGCGTTCTGCAGGTGCGTGCCCGCCCTTTGGTCGGGCCGACGGCACATATGCATCGTATCGCAGCCGCCGCTTCTCGACTATCGCGCTCCGCTAAGTCGCGAGGGCACTAGCACCGAGAGTATGGCGGAGTGTCGGCCTACGGACGGATCGAAGCTGCTGCCCCAATCCACCTTGAGCCTGAGGACCGATTGCCTCTCATCGGGCACGGCTTCAGCGACGACCGTCCATGAGAGCGTGCCGTTGCGGGCGAGCATCGGCGTCCGGACCAGCGCCTTGTCGGCCGCCGCGTCGAGCCACCGAACGGAAACGTCAAACGCGGGTCCCAGACCGATGTTGGAGACGACGAACTCCACGCCAAGCAGGGTGATATTCGTCTCAGCCACGAGACGCGGTTCCACACGGTCCAACGCGTGCCCCACTCCTGTCCGGACGGCCGTGTAGATGAGCAGCCAGGAAATGGCCAGCGAAACGAGAAGCCAGAAGACAAATGAGAGGTCGTTTGAGAGGTCGTTCTGCGCCGTGTACATCTCGGGCCCCCTTTTGCTTGTCGGCGCCGCCGCCTTAGGACGGAGAAACGCCCGCCAGACGCTGCAGGAGATCGTCGTGGATCAGGCCGTTCGTAGCAACCGCGGACGGCCCGTCGATGCGCCGCTCGCCGGCGGCGGTCGTGAAACGGCCGCCGGCCTCCTCGACGATGATGCTCGGCGCGGCCCAATCCCAGGTGTGGGCGCCCACCTCGATCATCGCCTCGGCGGCTCCCTCGGCCACCAGCATGTAGCCCCAGAAGTCGCCGAAGCCGCGATCCCGCCAGGCTGCCGCCAGCGCGGCCCCGAGGCCGGGAAGCTGCCCTTCACGGAGCCGCTCGCTGCCGTATATGAGGTGCGAGTCCTCGATCCGGAGGACGCGGCTGACGGCCAACCGCTGGTCGCCCCGCCACGCTCCCCCACCCCGCCACGCCACCCAACGCTCGCGCATCGCCGGGGCGCTGACGACTCCGAGCTGGAGCTCGCCCTCGACGGCGACGGCCAGCAGCGTCGCGAAGATCGGGATGCCGCGCACGAAGTTGGCGGTGGCATCGATCGGGTCGATGTACCAGCACACCGACGCCCCGGCCGCGTCAGGCCCCTCTTCCTCGCCCACGAGCCCGCAGTCTGGGTAGGCGGCTCGCAGCCGCTCGCGGGCCAGCCGTTCGATCGAGCGGTCGACCTCGGTCACGAAGCTGCGGTCCGCCTTTGTGTCGACCTGGATGTCGCGCCGAAAGCCGGCCATGGCGATCCGGTCGGCCTCGTCGCAGATGGATAGGGCGGTTTCGCGCCAGCCCAGCACTTCAGCTTCTGAGACGCGACGGGTGCGCGGATTGGCGTTGGCGGAGTTCGTCACGGTTGAAATCCTAGCCGCCTTCGGCCGAGTTGACCGAGTCTCGGCCTCGCATCCTTCGATCCTGCCTTCGTCGACCTCGGCGCCACGCCCGGGCCCGAACCCGACGTGATTGCCCTTCGAACGGCGCTGCGGCGGTTGCCCCCTCGGGCGCGGGCGGCGGTAGCGCTCCACTACCTCGCCGGCCTGCCCGTGACCGAGGTGGCCCGAGTCATGGCAATCAGCGAAAACACGCCCAAAGGGCACCTGAAGGCGGGCCTGGCAGGCCTCNNNNATCGAGAAGGGCGCCCTTGCGGGCGCCCTTCGAAGTTGCTGCTGCGTGGAGAGCCCCTACTTGGCGGCCTTGAGGCCCTCCGGCATGGGCTTGTGGAACTCGACCGGCTTGACGTACTTCTCGACGAGGGCGCGGCTGCCTGGCGTGCCGAGCTGCTTGAAGAGGAAGTCGACCTTGGCGGCCTGCGAGGCGAGGATGGCGTCCTTCGTGGGCAGATCCCAGAGCTGGCGCTTGAACGGGCCGATCGCCTTCTTGCGGGCCGTGTAGACGAACTGCGTGTCGGTCTGATCGGGCTTGCGCTCGTCGAGCGCATTGGCGAAGCACCAGGCTTCGATCGCCTTGTGCATCTGTGCCGGGAAGGCCGGGTGTTCGAAGAGGGCGTTCTGGAAGCCCGTCGCGAGGTGGATCTCGGCGCAGCCGGTGGCCGGGAACTTGTGGAACATCTCGTCCGGCAGGGTGCTGGCTCCGTGCTGAACCGCACCCGACAGCCCATACGAGCGGGCGACAGTCGAAAGCTCGGTCAGGACGTTGAAGTCGAGCGCGACCGCGGCCACGCCGCCGTCCGCCAGCGGAGTGCCGCCGTGGCTCGTGCCAGTCTGGACGGACACCTTCGAGAGCCCGATCGCGCCCTTCGCCCGAGAATCCAGCTCGCGGCGGTAGCCGTCGAGGTAGGCCTTGAGCTCGTCCGTTGTGGAGTTCTTCTTGCCGACCTCGCCGATCTCGCCGCCGACGCTGACGGTCACGCCGTCGGTCTCGAGCGAGCGGATGAGGGCGGTCAGCTCTGCCGCGCGCATGTAGTTCTGGTGCTGCTGCTCGTCGAGCGTGGCGAAGGACAGGTCCACCAGCGTCGAGCTGTCGATGTCGATGTTCCGATAGCCGGCGGCGATGGCGTCGCGGCAGCCCTTGCGGATCTCGTCGGTCATCTTCTCGGCGTCGGCCGCGTACTTCTTGGCGTTGAACTGGTAGTGGTCGCCCTGGATGAAGACGGGGCCCTTCCAACCGGCCGCGATGGCGCCGGCGAGGACGCTCGTCGCGTACTCGAACACGCGCTGGAAGGTGTACGTCTGCTCTGAGCGCGCCAGTTCGAAGATGACGGCGGCCGAGTCGTTCTTCTTGGCCGTCTCGAGGATGACGCGGGCCATGTCGAAGGTTTGCGCCCGCAGGTTGATGGCCGGAACGGTCATCCCCTGGTACTCGTTCCTGGCGCGAGCGTTGTACAACTCCTGGATGCTCGCAGAGCGAGCGCCGGTGGCCTGGCTGGCTTCCCAGACGATCCAGCGCGCCGCTTCGACCGTGGCCTCATCCTCGCTGAAGGTGGCGGTCCAGGCGAGGTCGTAGATGCCGCGGGTCCGGAGGGCTGCCTCGTCGGTTACAACGAGCCGCTCCCCATCGATCCGCACTATGCCGTCGAGGGCGGCAAGGAGCTCCTTGACGGAGCCGGCAACCTTGGGCATTGCGTTTGTTCTCCTGACGATGCCCGGCCTCTGGCGCCGGAGGCGCCCCAAAGCCGGGAACGGGTCCATTGATGGCTGGTGAATGGTACAGCGAGCGTCGGGCACGCCACCATGCCGCATGGACCTTCCCCGTCGCCGAGCGGACGGCTCAGACCGGGTCGGTCGGACCGCCGGAGGCGTCTTCTAGGCGCGCGGCCGCCGA
>PMIQ01000116.1:2387-3595 GCA_003157175.1 Chloroflexota bacterium | reverse complement strand
GGCAGGGCCTTCCTGGCCGATGCCGACCAGCACGCGCCGGGTAGCGTCGTCGGCGCCACGCTGGAAGGGACCAGGCCTCTGCTTGTCGAGGTCCAGGGTCTCGTCGCGCCGGGCGTGTACGGCAGCCCTCGGCGAACGGCCTCGGGCATCGACACGAACCGTCTCTCCCTCCTGATCGCGGTGCTTGGGCGTCGTGCCGGCGTGGGCCTGGGCAGCCACGATGTCTACGCGAACCTGGCGGGCGGCCTGGACCTGGCCGACCCCGGGTTGGACCTACCGCTCGCGCTGGCCCTTGCGTCGTCGCTGCGCGACAGGCAAGTCCCGCCGGACCTGATCGCGATCGGCGAGGTCGGACTGCTGGGCGAGCTACGGCCGGTGCCGGGGCTGGAGCGGCGGCTGCGCGAGGCGGCCAGACTCGGCTTCAAGACGGCAGTGGTGCCGCGTTCTCGCAGGGGCGACGCACCCGAGGTCAAGGGCATGACCGTCGTCTCGGTCTCGAACCTGCGCGAGGCCATCGGCCACGCCCTGGACCCCTCGCGCGAGCCGGCGACCGATACCGGACGGGAGTAGGGGAGCACCGGCTCAAGGAGCCAGCCCGCGATGCGGGGTGGCGGTCCAGCGGGCGCGATGCTAGGCTGACTCCACCGGAGCGCCACTAATCGTCCTTATCCATCATCCCGGCCTTCGGTAGCCCTCGAGGCGAGCAACGTGGTCCGCATCATTCGGTTGCTTGGCGCGGCTCTGGGCGCGCTCGTCGGTCTGGCGATCGTGCTGGCCGATCAGCAACTTTTCGAGAACACCGGCTCTGCGACCTTGATCACCATTGTCTGGGTCCTGGCCTGGGTTTCGGTCGGCTTTCTCTTGCTGCCATATCTGACCGTGGTGCCGGCCGGTCGACTGATCCGTGAAGTCCAGGCCATGTCCACCGCGGAATTCGTGGCGGCCGTGGTCGGGCTTCTGCTCGGTTTGTTGATCGCCCTCCTTCTCGGCCTTCCCCTGGCGGCGCTGCCCCCGCCCTTCGGCACGTACATGCCGATCGGCGTCTCCATCTGCTTCGGGCTCGGAATGGTCGGATTGACGGTGGCCAAGCGCGAGGATCTGGTGGCGGCCGCTCAGGCCGCCGGACTGGTTCGTCACGAAAGCCCGGCTTCGGGCGGTAGCCAGAGTGGGCAGACGGAGGTCGTTGTCGACACCAGCGCCATAATCGA
>PMIQ01000116.1:0-2367 GCA_003157175.1 Chloroflexota bacterium | reverse complement strand
GTCGACAGCAAGCTCGTCGCCATGGCCCGCGCCAGGGGCGCGGCGATCCTCACCAACGACTTCAACCTCAACCGCGTCGCGGACCTGCAGTCGATCCGCGTCCTGAATATCAACTCGCTCGCCAACGCCCTCAAACCCGCGCTGTTGCCCGGTGACACGCTTCGAATCAAGATCATCACCGAGGGCAAGGAGCAGGGCCAGGGGGTCGGTTATCTGGACGACGGCACGATGGTCGTGATCGAAGGCGGCGCTCGTTTCGTCGACGCCGAGCTCGACGTCCTTGTCACGCGCGTTCTCCAGACCGTCATGGGCCGGATGGTCTTCGCGCAGATGCACCTGGAGTGAGCGCTCGCAGAAGCCAGCAGGCCGGGACCGCGGATCCGATCGAAGCGGTCGTCGTGGCCGCAGGGGCCAGCCGCCGGATGGGCGGCGTGGACAAGCTCGAGGCGGAGCTGGAAGGCCGAACTATCCTGCGCTGGTCGATCGAGGCGCTCGCGGCGGCAGGCGTCGATCGGATCGTCATCGTGACGGCCCCGGAGCGCATCCCCGCGATCGCGGCCGCCGACTGGCTGCCGGACTCGGTGGTGGCCGTCGTTGCCGGCGGGGAGCGGCGCCAGGAGTCCGTCGCTGCGGGCGTGGCGGCCCTGGCCGAGACGGCGGAAGAAACAGACGAGCGCGGCCCGGCCGAGAGAGCCCCGGTGGCTTCCGGCCGCGCGGTTGGCGGCCGGACCGGCGGCCAACCTTCCGACCCCGTGATCCTCGTCCACGACGCGGCCCGGCCGCTTGTCAGCCCGGCGCTGGTTCGGGCGGTGGCGGAAGCGGCCGCCAGCAACGGCGCCGCGATCCCGGTGCTCCCGGTGAGCGAGACGCTCAAGCGGCTGACTGGCGATCGGGTTGGTGCGACCGTCGATCGAACCGACGTCGCGGCGGCTCAGACTCCTCAAGGCGTGCGGCGCAGCCTGCTGGAGCGCGCCTACGCCGCCTACCCGCCCGACGGCCCCGAAACCTGGACCGATGAGGCCTCCCTGCTGGAGGCTTGTAGAATCGCCGTCCATGCGATCAGTGGCGAAGCGACCAACCTCAAGGTGACGGTGCCAGTCGATCTCGAACGCGCCCGAGCGATGCTCGACGGCGGCCTCGTGCCCGGCCGGCCGGCGGTGCCGGGCCGCACGGCAGTGCCCGCAGATTCGGTGGCGCCCGAACGCGCCCGCCCAAACGTGCCCGCCGCGATCGCGGCAACGGGTCGTGTCGGGCTCGGCACGGACAGCCACCCCTTCGGCCCGGGCGAGCCTCTCGTTCTCGGCGGACTGACGATCGAAGGCGCGCCCCGCCTGGCCGGCCATTCGGACGGAGACGTGGCCCTGCACGCGGTCGCCGACGCGCTGCTCGGGGCGGCCGGCCTCGGCGATCTGGGCCGGCTCTTCCCGGCCGATTCGCGCACTCCCGTCGGGATCGATAGCCGCGTCCTGCTGGGCACGGTCGCGGCGAAGGTCCGCGCCGCCGGCTGGCGTCCGGTGAACCTCGACATGACGATCGTCGCCTCGCGCCCCAAGCTGGCGACGCTGCTGCCGGAGATGGCAGCCGCGATCGCCGTCATCGTGGGCATGGACGCGGGCGAGGTCAGTGTCAAGGCCTCGACCGGGAATCTGGACGGATCCGAGGGCGGCGGGCGCTCCATCTCCGCAACCGCGATCGTGTGGCTCGCGCCTCTGCGCGGCGACGTGGAGGGACGGGCATGACGATCCGGCTCCACGACACGATGGCAGGCGCCGTGCGCGAGCTGGTGCCCCTCGAGCCCGGTCACGTCCGCGTCTACAGCTGCGGTCCCACTGTCTACGGCCCCGCCCACGTGGGCAACTTCCGATCGTTCCTGTTCGCCGATCTGCTGGTTCGATACCTGCGCTACCGCGGCCTGCGGGTGACCTGGGTCATGAACATCACCGACGTGGACGACAAGATCATCAGGGGCGCGCGCGCCGACGGGGTCTCGATCGGCGAGATCTCGGCGCGCTACGGCGAAGGTTTCCTGAACGACGTCCGGATTCTCGGCATGACCGTGCCGGACGTGATGCCCCGTGCGACCGAGCACATCCCGCAGATGGTCGAGCTGATCGGCAAGCTGCTCGAGCGCGGGAACGCGTACCGCACCGACGACGGCTCGATCTTCTTCCGAATCGCTTCCTGGCCCGCGTACGGCCGGCTGGCGCGGCTGGACCCCGAGGGGATGCGGGTCGGCGAGAGGGTCGAGGCGGACGAGTACGGTAAGGACGACGTTCGCGACTTTGCTCTCTGGAAGGGTCCGAAGGCCGACGAGCCGGTCTGGGAGACTGCGATCGGGCCAGGCCGGCCCGGCTGGCACATCGAATG
>PMIQ01000065.1 GCA_003157175.1 Chloroflexota bacterium | reverse complement strand
CAGTGGTTCCCGGCCGACTTCGTCACGGAAAGCTTCCCGGGCCAGTTCCGCAACTGGTTCTACTCGCTGCTGGCGATGAGCACCGTCCTGCGCCGCGAGCCCCCATTCAAGACCCTCTTCGGCTATGCCCTCGTCTTTGGCGAGGATGGCCGCCAGATGCACAAGAGCTGGGGCAACGCCATCGAGTTCGACGAGGCGGCCGAGCGGATGGGCGTGGACGTGATGCGGTGGATGTTCGCCAATGCCCGGCCCGAGGACAACATCAACTTCGGCTGGCACGCCGCGGACGAGGCGCGCCGGCGGCTCCTGGTTCTGTGGAACGTGTATTCCTTCTTCGTCACCTACGCCCGACTTGGCGGTTGGGAGCCCGGCGCCAAGGCGCCGGCGGTGGCAAAGCGCGGGCCGCTGGACAGATGGATCCTGGCCCGCGTCGCCCGACTCGCGAACGAGGTCGAGATCGACCTGCGCGGTTACGACGCCCTCGACGCGGCCAGGGCGATCGACGGCTTCATAGAGGAGCTGTCGACCTGGTACCTGCGCCGTTCGCGCAAGCGCTTCGCTCGCGGGGCCGAAGCCACCGACCGCGCGGCCGCTTTCGCCACGATGCATGCGACCCTGGTCGCGCTGACACGCATCATGGCGCCGATCCTGCCCTTCCTTTCGGAGGCGATCTACCAGAACATCGCCGTCACCCCGGGCGCCACCGACGTTCCCGACAGCGTCCACCTGACGCATTGGCCGACCGAGGAGCTGAAGGGTCTCAACGACCGCCAGCTCCAGGCTTCGATGGCGGTCGTGATGCGAGTGGTCGACCTGGTGCGGACCCTCCGCGGTCAGGCCGGGATCAAGGTCCGCCAACCGCTCGCCCGAATGTGGATCGCCTTGCCGGGCCGCAAGATGGTTGAGCAAGAGACGCTGCTGGCGCTCGCGTCCGACGAGGTGAACGTCAAGTCGATCGAGCTGATCGGAGACGAGTCGGAACTGGTCGATCGGCGGGTCAAGCCGCTGCTGCCCAAGATCGGCAAGAAGCTCGGGCCGGCGATCCCGGCCGTGATGGCGGCCGCTCGCGAGAATCGCTTCGAGATCCTGGCCGACGGCTCCGTCCGAATGGGCGGCGTAACTCTCGCCGCCGACGAGGTCGAGATCCTCGCCGTGCCGCGGCCGGGGACGGTGGTAGCCCACGATGAGGGCCTGGTCGTCGTCATAGACACCGAGCTGACACCCGAGCTCAGAGCCGAAGGCGATGCCCGCGAGCTCCAGCGCGCCATCCAGGATGCCCGCAAAGAGGCCGCGGTAGAGCTCGACGACGAGGTCAAGATCAGGGTCGACGCACCGGCCGCCATTCGCGCCACCCTTGCGCCGTACATCCGCTCGGTCGAGGTTGAGACGCGCAGCGCGATCGCTTTCGGTGTGGTCCCGCCATCCGCCGACACCATCGCCGTGGAGCTGGACTCCGGTTCGGTCACGATCGGGTTGGCGGGGAAAGCCGTCGCACCTTAGGCTTAGCGGAACATTCACGGAGGCCACGTAACTGGACCCTATCGAAACGCACCCTGAGCCATCCACGAACGGACCCGCCACCGGCCCGCGGCCGGATCGGCGCCGCTACGTGGCCTGGACGCTCTTCGCCGTCCTCGCGACGGCGATCGTCGTCAGCGATCAGCTGCTCAAGCAATGGATCGTGGCCAGCTACAGGCCCGACACGAAATATCCGGTCGTGGGCGACTGGCTGCGCATTGACCTCATCCACAACGCCGGCGGGCTCTTCGGTCTCTTCCAGAACACGGCTCCGGCTTTCGCCGCCGTGACGATCGGCGTCGTGGGGCTGATTGTCTGGCTGCAGCTCCGATGGGGGTGGCACAGCTGGCTGATCACGCTGGCTCTGGGTCTCCTTCTCGGTGGCGCGATCGGGAACTTCATCGACCGCATCCGGTTCGGCTACGTGGTCGACTTCGCGGATATAGGCGTGGGCACGTGGCGCTGGTATGTCTTCAACATCGCCGACATGGCGGTGACCTGCTTCTTCCTGCTGCTGATCGGGATCTGGCTTCTCGCGCCCAGGCTGCTGTCGAGCGGAGGTGGCGGCGATGAAGCTGCCGCGGCTCCGATCGGCGGCGTGGCATCGAGCGACGCCCAGGGGCCGGCAGCGGAATGAAGCGGCAAACGATCGTCGTGCCCGAAACCGCTCAGGGTCGTGTCGATCGTTTTGTGGCCGATGTCTCCGGCCTGTCCCGCAGCTACGTCCAGAAGCTCATCTCCGAGGGGCACGTGACGGCTTCCGGTTCCGCCGTCAAGGCCAACGACGCGATCATTCCGGGCTGGGTCCTCGATCTCGACGTGCCCGATCCCATACCCCTCGCGATGGAAGCCGAACCGATCCCGCTCTCCATCGTGTACGAGGATGACGACCTCCTGATCGTCGACAAAGCCGCTGGCCTGGTCGTCCATCCGGCGGCGGGCCATTGGTCCGGGACGCTTGTCAATGCGCTGCTGGCGCGCGACACGGAATACGGCGGCATAGCCGGCGTCCAGCGACCGGGCATCGTCCATCGCCTCGACCGGGACACGAGCGGCTTGCTGATGGTCGCCAAGAACGACAAGTCGCAGGCCAGCCTGATGGCTCAGCTGAAGGCCCGCGGCGTCAAGAAGACCTACCTGGGCCTGGTCCTGGGGGCGGTTGCGGCCACGACGGGCCGGATCGAGGCCCCGATAGGGCGCGATCCGAGCCACCGCACCCGAATGGCCGTCGTACCAGATGGGCGCGAGTCGGTCACCGGCTACCGGGTGCGCGAGCGACTCGGCGCCTGGACGCTTCTAGAGCTGGATCTCGTGACCGGCCGAACCCACCAGATTCGTGTCCACCTGGCGGCGATCGGCCATCCCCTGGCGGGGGATCTCGTGTACGGAAATGGCACGTCGCGGCGGGGTCCGGAAGGCTCGACGCGCCTTTTCCTCCACAGCTGGCGGATCGAGCTGCAGTCGCCCACGGATGGGCATCTCATCCGTGCCACGGCGCCGCTGCCGCCGGAGCTCCAGGGCGTTCTCGATGCGCTGCGGGTGCGGGCGTCGGGGTCGATCGGCCCCGCGCCGCCCGACGAAGGGGAGCCAGCATGACCGCGACTCCTCTCGACCGCACCGGCGGCCGGGCGTTCGAGGAATCTGATCCGCCGAACCCCATGCTCGTCATCATCTCGGGGCCGTCCGGCGTGGGCAAGGACACCATCATCGAGGCCCTCCAGCGGCGCGGCCACCTTCCGGCATACCACTACGTCGTGACGTGCACCACACGTTCCCCGCGCGGCAACGAGATCGACGGCGTCAGCTACAACTTCCTCACAGTGCCGGAGTTCCTGGCCATGCGCGACGCCGGCGAGCTGCTGGAGGCGAACGAGGTCCACGGCAACTGGTACGGCACCCCGCGGGCCGGCGTCCGAGACGCGCTCGCGCGCGGCCAGCATGCGATTCTCAAGATCGACGTCCAGGGGGCCGAAGTCGTGAAGCGCAAAGTTCCCGCGGCGCTCCTAATCTTCGTCCTGCCACCGTCGCTGGAAACCCTCGTCGAGCACCTCAAGGCTCGGCGCACCGAGTCTGCCGAGCAACTCGAGATTCGCCAGCGCAACGCGGCGCTCGAGCTTGCCCGGAAGGACGACTACGACTTCGTGGTGGTCAATCAAGAGAATTGCGTGGACGCGACGGCGGAGAACATCGAGCAGATCATCACCCAGGAAGAGCGGCGTGGGCCGCGCCAGGTGACCGTCTGAGGAGACCGACATTGGATTCGGTCTGGGGCACGCTCGACCAGGGCGGCAACGAAGACGAGGGACAGGCTCCGCAGCCGGAGCCGGGCGCGGGCATTGGAGCATCCGTCGACGATGGCGCCGAAGACCTCGACGGCGGAGTTGGAGTCGAGGCCGAGACCGGGGCCGGCCGACGCCGCGGAGCTGGAGCCAGGCCGGTGGAGGTCGCGGTCGACGCGCCCGGCGCCTCCCGGACATACACCTACCTGCTGCCCGAACGCCTGGCCGACGTCGCGGCCGGCGAGGCGGTGCTGGTCGAGTTCGGCCGGGGGCGGCAGGCTCTGGGGGTGGTGCTCGGGCCGGCTGTCGGCGAGCTGGTAGGCGAGGCCAAGCCCGTGCTGGCGCGCGTCAGGGCCGACGGGCCGCTGCTGCCTGCACTGTCGCTGGCTTTCGCGAAGTGGATATCGGATGAATACCTCGCGCCGCCCGCCGCCGTCCTGCGGTCGATGTTGCCGCCCGGGATGCTTGAGCACCTGGACCTGGTGGCGGAGCGGCTCCCGCCACCGCCAGGCGCGCTCGCCGAGGAGACGCCGGGTGCCGGTGCGGTCGATCGGGCGGAGGCGGAACTGCTGGCGACGCTGGAGAAGGGGCCGCGCGCCGTCCGAGATCTCGAGGGCGACGATGGGCGTGCGGCGACCCTGAGGCGGCTGCGGGCGATGGCGGCCCGGGCTCTGGTCCGTCTCGACTGGACGCTTGCGGCTGCGACGGCGGGGCCGCGATATGAGCGCTGGCTGGCACTGACCGACGAGGGTAGGGGAGCGGCCCGAGCCGACGCCGGAGCTGGGCCTCGGCTCGGGCCACGGCAACGGGCCCTGCTGGCGGACCTCGAGGCAGCCGGCGAGGCCGGCCTGGCCGGCGCGGTAGCGGCGGAGCGCCACGGGACGGGGACGGCGACGAGCCTGGAACGGCGCGGCCTGGTCATGGCAGAGCTGCGCGAGAGGCCGCGCCGGCCGCTCGACCAGAGGAAGCCGGGGCGGCGCGGGACGCGGCCCGAGGGTGAGGCTCTCACGGCGGCGCAGCGAGCGGCGCTGGACGGGATCCTGGCGGCGCTCGCGAGCCGCGACGCGACTCCGCTGCTTCTCGAGGGAGTCACGGGCGCGGGCAAGACAACCGTCTACGCCGAGGCGATTGCCGAGACCCTGACCGCCGGCCGGCCGGCGCTGATCCTGGTGCCGGAGATCGCGCTGGCGATGCCGCTCGTCGACCGGCTTCGAGCCGACCTCGACGCGGAGATCGCGATCCTGCATTCGGGCCTGGGAGAGGGTGAGCGCGCCGACGAGTGGCGCCGAATCCGAGCCGGCGGCGCGGACGTCGTCGTGGGAACGCGGATCGCCCTGACCGCGCCTCTCGCCGACATCGGCCTGATCGTCGTCGACGAGGAACATGAGGCCGCGTACAAGAGCGACCGGACGCCGAGGCTGCAGGCTCGCGACGCCGCTGTCGCGCTGGGCCGCCTGGCCGGCGCGGCGGTGGTCCTCGGAAGCGCGACCCCGTCGGTGGAGAGCGTCGGCCGAGCCAGAGAGGGTCGCTATCGCCACGCCGTGCTGGCGGAGCGCGCCAGCGGCGCACCGCCGCGTGTGGAAGTCGTGGACCTTCGTGCCGAGCTGGCCTCCGGCAATCGCGGGCTTCTCTCCGGCGCCTTGAGCGCCGCCCTGGCAACCCTGCCGGAGGGCGAGCGTGCCATCCTCGTCATCAACCGCCGCGGCACGGCTTCCGTCGTAGTTTGCCGCGACTGCGGTCACGTTCAGCGCTGCCCCGAGTGCGAGCGAACCCTCGTCTTCCACCAGGCCGGGGTGACCCTGCGCTGCCACCACTGCGGAACGGCGACGCCACTGGCGACCCGCTGTCCCGTCTGCCGCTCGCCGCGCATACGCTACCTGGGCGGCGGAACTCAACGAGTGGAAGAGGAGGTCAAGGTCGCGTTCCCGCGTCTTCGGGTCGGCCGCCTGGACCGCGACGTGGCCGAACACAAGGGCGCCGTTGAGCGGGTCCTCGACGCCTTCGCCGAAGGTCGCCTGGACGTCCTGGTCGGCACGAGCCTGGTGGCCAAGGGCATGGACGTCGCCGAGGTGACATTGGTCGGCGTCGTGTCGGCCGACGTCGCCCTCAACCTGCCCGACGAGCGAGCCGCCGAGCGGACCTACCAGCTGCTGACCCAGGCCGTCGGGCGGGCCGGGCGTGGCGAGCGGCCCGGGCGGGCGATCATCCAGACATACCAACCCGATCACGCCGCGATACAGGCCGTCGCAACCGGCAATGCCGCCGCGTTCTACGACGCCGAGCTCGAGGTTCGTCGCCGGTTCGGCTCGCCGCCGTTCGGCCGCCTGGTCAAGCTGACCGTCGGCTTGACCGACCACGTGGCCGCCGAGCAGGAGGCCGCCGCAATGGCTGATCGCCTGCGGGCCGCGGCAGCGACGCGAGGTCTTCCGGTCGCGGTTCTGGGGCCGGCACCGGCCTACATCGCCCGCCGCTCAGGGCGCTGGCGGTGGAACGTCGTGCTTCGCGGCGACAGGCCGTTGGAGCTGCTCAATCCTTTGCCGGGCGTCCCCTGGTCGATCGACGTCGATCCCGACTCGCTTCTGTAGGCGTTTGCGGAGGCGTTTCCGGCGGCAGGGCGGGCGCGGCGTCCTCGGCCGGCAGGGCGGCCTGCGCCGGCGGGGCGGCCGATTCCTTGGCCGCGCGGGGAGCCACCACCTTGTACCACTGCTGCCGGCGGACCTGGCTTCTAGCGAACCGATCGTGGATCCCTATCCCATGGCCGCCGCGACGGGTGCTGACGATCAGTTCGGCGAACCATGCCAGGAACACCAGCGTGCAGATCCACGTCAGGGCCGGGATGGTGGACAACATTCCGGGAATGGTCCATCCGTACAGGAACAGCCAGCGGATCGCCGCCTGCCGCCAGGACAAAGCCTTCGGCACCTCGAGATCGAAGACGCGCAGCCCCAGGAGCCGCTGTCCGAGCGTGGCACGAGTCAGCCGCCAGAGCGGAATGGCGTAGAGCGCGGACGCGACCGCCAGCAGCAGCTGGAGCCATTGGGTCGGCAGGTAGGAGCCGCTGGCCGTGACCGTGCTTCCGTCTATGTCGGTCCAGCTGCCCTGTCTCGGCTGCGCCAGCCCGAGCAGGCTGGCAACCACGAGCACAACGGCCACGAGCAAGGCAAAGTCGATCAGCCAGGCGGACAATCGGCGCGCCAAAGAAGCGCGATCCCAGGTCTCCTGGGCGACATATCTGCTCTTCTGCGCTGGTGCACTCCCGGAAACCGGCATTTCTGGCGCAGCTCCTGACTGGTCCGGCCGGGATCGGCGCGGTCACGGGGACCATACCGCACTGCGACCTCAAGAGGAGCGCGTCTGGGCCGAGACGGGGTGGATGCCTCCGTCGCGCCGCTCGGTATACTCTGCGGCCATGAGCGTCCGACCCATCGTTCTCCTCGGTGACTCGCGGCTGCGCCTGAAAGGCGAGCCCGTCGACAGCTTCGGCAAGTACCTGCACCAGCTGCTCGACGATCTGACCGATTCCATGCGCCATGCCCCGGGCGTCGGGCTTGCCGCGCCGCAGATCGGTGAGGCCAAACGCGTTTGCGTGGTCGAGGTCGCGGGCCAGCTGCACGAACTCGTGAACCCACGCATCGTCCGCGCCGATGGCGACAACCGCGACCTCGAGGGATGCCTCTCGATCCCTGGTTACGTGGCCTACGTGACGCGTCGCGAGAAGGTCTGGGTCGTGGCCCAGAACCGGCGCGGGAAGAAGATCAAGGTGGCCGGCAGCGGCCTCCTGTCGCGCGGAATGCAGCACGAGATCGACCACCTGGACGGCAAGCTGTACGTCGACTACCTCGGCTCGCTCGACGACCTGATCTCGACCGAGCACGACGGCGAGGACGAGGACGGTCTACCGGCAGCCGCCCGCACCGCCGTAGGGTGAGCGACCAGGCGGCGAAACCCTCGATCGTCGTCCGCGCCGTCTTCTTCGGCAGCGGCTCGTTCGCCGTCCCGATTCTCGATGCGCTGGTAACGCTGCCGGGCATTCGGGTCGAGGCCGTCGTTTCGACGCCCGATCGACCGGTCGGCCGAAAGGCGATCGTGACGCCGACGCCCGTCGCTGCCCGCGCCCGGGGGCTCGGGCTGCCGCTGCTGCAACCGGTCCGAGTCCGAAAGCCCGCGGCCGTTGACGCCCTGGCGGCCGTGGCGCCCGACCTGGCCGTTCTGGCCGACTACGGCCAGCTCATACCGCGGCTGCTGCTCGATCTCCCGCCGCGCGGCTTCCTGAACCTGCATCCGTCCGCGCTGCCGCGGTGGCGTGGAGCGGCGCCGATCCCGGCCACGATTCTGGCGGGGGACGTGGAGTCGGCCGTGACGCTCATGGTCCTGACCGAGGAGATGGACGCCGGCCCGATCGTGGCGCAGGAGCCCCTCGAGGTGCGGGCCGAAGACACCGCCGTGAGCCTTGAGGGGCGGGCGTCGGCTGCGGCCGCTCGTCTGCTGGTCAGAGCTCTGCCGGAGTGGCTGGCCGGGCGGCTGGAGGCTCGACCGCAGCCTGCGGACGGCGTGACGCTGACTCAGCCACTGAGTCGCGAGGATGGGTTCCTGGATCCGGAGCGCTCGGCCGCGGAGCTCGAGCGGCAGGTCCGCGCCTATCAGCCCTGGCCAGGGAGCTTCCTCGAGACGCCGGTCGGGCGGCTGATCGTGTGGAAGGCTCACGTGGAGCCATCGGAGCCCGGCGATGGGCCAGGCCGGCTCGTGGAGGCCGGCGGAGGCCTGGTGCTGACGGCAGGCGGCGGTCGGCTCGTGCTCGACGAGATTCAACTGGCAGGCGGCCGCCGCGTCACCTCCGCGGAGCTGCTTCGCGGTCGCCCGAGGCTGATCGGCTGATCGTCCGGCGGCCCAGCGCGACGGCGCGGGCACGTCGGCCGGCCCGCCCGGCATGCGATAATCGCGGCCCTGTGATTGAGCCATCGACGGCGGCGCGCGTACCGCGCCCGTCCAAACCTGCCCCCGACTCGCGCCCCGGCCTGAGTGGCCTGCCAGACGGCGCGCTCGAGGCGTGGCTCGCGGCCGAGGGGCAGCCCGCGTACCGGGCAAAGCAGATACGCGATGGCGTCTGGCGCCAGAACATCGTCGCCGTGGATGAGCTCCGCACTGTCCCGGCCCGCCTACGAGAGGGCCTTGAACGGGACTTCCGCGTCGACACGATCGCCACGGACGAGGTCTCGGTCTCGGACAAAGGGTTGACCGAGAAGACGCTGCACCTGCTCTCGGATGGGGCGCTCATCGAGTCGGTGCTGATGCACTACCCCGCGCGCGGCCTCGGCGAGGACGGCCGGCCCGAGCATCGGGAGCGTCACACGCTTTGCATCTCGAGCCAGGCCGGCTGTGCCGTCGGTTGCCCGTTCTGCGCCACCGGCGAGCTTGGCTTCGGCCGCGACCTCGAGACGGCCGAGATTCTGGACCAGGTGCGCCATGCCGCCCGCCGACTGGCCGAACGCGGCGCCCGTCTGACCAACGTCGTCTTCATGGGCATGGGCGAGCCGCTCCTCAACCTCGACCGCGTTCTTGAGGCAGTGGCCGCCCTTTCCGATCCGAGGCGGTTCGGCCTGGGCGCTCGCCACGTCGTGGTCTCGACCTCCGGGGTCGTGCCGGGGATCCGCCGCCTGACGGCTCTCAACCCGCAGTTCACGCTGGCGATCAGCCTGCACGCCGCTCGCGATCCCCTGCGCGACGTCCTCGTCCCGATAAACCGCCGCTGGCCGGTTGCCGAGGTGGTGGCAGCCGCTCGCGACCATGCCCGCGTAACCGGCCGGCGCGTGAGCTACGAGTACGTGATGATTTCCGGTGTGAACGACACCGACGTTGACGCTGACGCTCTGGCCGGCCTGTTGCGCGGCGACCTGGCGCACGTCAACCTGATCCCGATGAACCCCGTTGCCCACACGCCCTGGCAGGCCAGCGGCCCACAGCGCGTCACGCAATTCGCGGCGCGGCTGCAGCAGGGCGGCGTCGGCGCCACGGTCCGCCGCAATCGCGGCCAGGATGCCGGCGCGGCGTGCGGCCAGCTGGCCGCCGATCGGGCCGGAGAGCCGCCGGCTCTCGTGGTGGCGCACCGGCGCGAGGTCATCGTCCGCCAGAGTGAGGCGGCCCTCCGGGGCGACCGCAGCGTCGAGCGCCTGCCGGCTGATCTCGAGTCGGCAGTCGCGGGCCGGGCGGGAGACCGCTGATGGCCCGCCGCCGCACCCTGGTCAGCACGAGCATTCTCGATTGCGACCTCTCGGATCTGGCCCGAGAGTCGCTGCGGGCGTTCAGAGCCGGCTCCGATCGCCTCCATCTCGACGTCATGGACGGTCACTTCGTCCCGAACATCAGCTTCGGACCGACGGTTATCAAGCGCCTGCGGCGCATCGGCAGGCAGCCGTTCGATGCCCATCTGATGATCTCCGAGCCCGGCCGCTACATGGATCAGTTCATCGATGCCGGCTGCGACTCGATCACCTTCCACGTCGAGGTCGAAGAGCCGATCGAGCCGACGCTCCTCAAGATTCGAATGGCCGGCCGGCAGGCGGGCCTGGCGCTGAGGCCGGCAACGCCGCTGGCGGCGCTGGAGCCGTATCGCGAGCTCCTGGATATCGTCATGGTCATGACCGTCGAACCGGGATTCGGCGGGCAATCGTTCATGAAGGACGCCGCCGCCAAGATCCTGCCCGCCCACGAGCTATTCCGCGACCGCGCGCCGGAGCTGTCCGCGGGACAGGTTCACGTGGACGGCGGCGTCAGTCGCCAGTCCGCTGAGATGTGCGGTGGGCTTGGCGCCGAGGTGCTCGTGGTGGGCTCCACGCTGTGGAAGGAAGGCGTCGACATCGCCCGGGAGATGCGGTTGATCAAGGCCCTCGCCGACGAGGGCTACGAGAACGGTCCGGCCAGGGGCAGGGCCGCCGTCCCGCACAGTGAATGGGTGACCTTCGCTACCCTTCCCCGGTCGATCGGCAAGTGCCTGCTGGACGCCATGGAGGCCGGAGGCATCCCCATGATCCAGCTGCGCGCCGACCGCGCCGCGGGATCCGCCGGGCCGCGAGAGTACGAGCTGCTGATCCCCGCCAGCTGGGAGGTCGCCGCGATCGAGCGTTTCGGCCGGGCCCGCGAGCAAGCGCTGGCGGCGGCGGAGGCCGGGCGTGGGGCCGTTGCCGGGGCACGAACTGAGCGAGGAGAGACTGCGTGAGCGAAGAACCGGCCGCGGGCCGAGAGTTGCCTGCGACGGAGCCGTTGCCGGCGCGCGCCGAAGGCACGGACGGCGCGCCGGCCGAGGTCGGGGCGTTGGTACCGCACGGCCACCTGGGACGTCGCAACGACCGGCTGCTCCTGGCAGCGGTGGCATCCTACGCCGTGATCCTCTCCGTCCTGATGATCGCGCGCGGCATCTCGGTCACGCCCGAGCTGATCGTCATCGCCTTTGGCCTGGCCGCGCTGCTGCTCGGTCGCGGCAAGCTCTTCGTGCGCGACTGGATACCGTTCCTGGCGCTGTTCTTCGCCTACGAGCTGATGCGCGGGTATGCCGACAAGTTCGGGCTGCCGATCCACGTCACCGACGTGGTCTCGATCGAGCGGATCATCGGCCTCGGCGGACTGCCGACGACGTGGCTGCAGGGGATCTTCCACTCGGGCCCGGTCTGGACCCAGGCCAACCCGGTGTACGACAACGTGGCGACGCTCTCGGTCGTTTTCTACTTCCTGCATTTTCCGCTGCCGCTGGCCGTCGGCTTCCTGCTCTGGATCCACCACCGCCGTTCCTACTACGACTACGTGGCGGCGTTGATCCTGCTGTCGATGGCGGCCTACGTGACGTTCCTGCTGCTGCCGGTGGCGCCGCCGTGGTGGGCCGCGCAGAACGGCTACGTAACTGGAGTTNNTGTACTCATATTCGCTGTACAGCATCAGTTCCAACGACGTCGCGGCATTCCCCTCGCTCCACGCTGCCTATCCGTTCCTGGCGTTCCTGTTCGCCAGGCGGGCGTTCGGACGGGCAGGCTGGCTGATGGCGGCCTATACGGCTTGCGTCTGGTTCTCNNATCGTCTACCTGGGCGAACACTGGGTCGTGGACATCATCGGCGGCGTGGTCTACGCATCGGTGGCGTACCTGGTCGTCCTGCGGGGGCCGGCGTGGGGACGGCGATTCCTCAAGCAGATGGCCGACGAGGAGATCGAAGCCGGCGTGGAGGCGGAAGATGCCGGCGACGTTGGCGCCCTGCGGCGGATAGGCCGGCGGGTTCGTTGGGCGCTGGTGGTCCAGGGAGCGGTGGTGGCGGTGCTGGGCCTGACTGTCGCCTACGGCATGGACGCGCATGGCTGGTTCGGCGGTTCGCAGAGCGGGTTCTACATGGTCCCATGGCTGGCGATGTTGGGCGGGCTGTGGCGGGGCGCCGTCGGCCTGGTCAGCCGCTAGACCGCTGAGCCGGGACGGCACCGATGCGTGCGCTGCTGCAGCGAGTCTCCAGGGCGGACGTCCGGATCGAGGGTGAGTCCGTCGCCTCGATCGGGTCGGGGCTGCTGGTGCTGCTGGGCGTGGGACCTGCGGACGACGATTGGGTAGCCTCCGGCCTGGCGGCGAAGGTCGCCGGCCTGCGCGTCTTCGCCGACGCCGAGGGCTTGACGAACCTCTCGCTGTCTGAAGTGGGCGGCTCGGCCCTGGTGGTTAGCCAGTTCACGTTGTTCGCGGATGCACGCCGGGGACGGCGGCCGTCGTTCATCCGCGCCGCCGGTCCGATCGTCGGCGAGCGGTTGTACGAGGTCTTCTGCGAGATTCTGGCCAGCACCGGCGTGCCCGTGGCGCAGGGCCGTTTCGGCGCGGACATGGCCGTGGAGCTGGTGAACGACGGGCCATTCACGATCTGGCTGGACTCCGACGAGCTCGGGATCGCTCCGAAGACGACGTAGGCCGGCAGCCAGGCGGTCGGGGATAGGAATGCCGCCTCGGGCAACGTGACGCAGCGACGGAGCGAGGCGAGTTCCCCGGAGGCTTCGACCGCACGCGCCTCATGCTGCCGGGCGCGGCTCAACAAGATCGGCGCCGAGCCCTGGGCTCGACGCCGATGTGAGTCACGTATGGCCGCCGGGACGGACCGGCGTGGGCTTATCGAGCGCCGCGCGAAAGGGTGCGCTGGCAGCGGGTGCAGACGAGGGCCTTCACCGGCTTGCCATTCTGCTCGATCGTCGTCTGCTGGAGGTTTGGGCGGAAGCGCCGGTGGGCGCGGACCCGGTTCATTCCGGACGACTGCGGGTTGAAGCCGTCCATGGAGACCTTCCCGCAGACGGCACAGGAGCGAGCCATTAGGTCCTCTAGGGTTCGTGGATCAAAGAGCGACCCCGACTGGGGCCGACCGGGGCGGTATGATAGCACACCGTCTCCACCCCCCAGGCTGGGAGTCGCATCCATATGCCCGAGCGCCCGGTGGCCGGCAGATCGATCGTAACGCGTCGCGCCATCGTCGACATCGTCCGAACCGCCGTTCAGAGCAGCTATGGCGTGACCGGCTTCAGCGACCCGTCGTTCGCGCGCCGGCTCTCCCGCTGGATCGGCTTCGATCGACCCGGGATCGAGCTCACGACCGAAGGGGGTCTGCGCCTGAACCTGTTCGTCAAGGTTGCCTTCGGAATGCCCGTCGCGGAGGTGGCGCGTCAGGTCGATTCGGCCGTCCGCTACTCGCTTCGAAGCATGGTCGGGGTGGACGTCGCCAGCATCACAATCCACGTCAACGGCCTGGGATACCAGCCCACCGCCGTGGAGCGTGCCCACGCGATCGGACGGGAGTCGAGCGAACTGGACGAGCCCGTTCGGGATGTCGCGGTCGAAGTGCCCGGCCTGGACCAGGCCCACAAGACACCGGCCGAGGGGAAGACGGCTCCGAGACGACGCGGAACCAGATGACCTATCGAGCTGCTAGATGACGCGCCGCGCCGGTGACGGAGCCGGTCTCCTGGCCGCCTTCCGGGCCGCCGTCGACAACCTCGCCGACCACGTCGAAGAGGTCAACGCGCTCAATGTCTTCCCTGTTCCCGACGGCGACACCGGCAGCAACATGCTGGCAACCGTCCGAGCCGCCCTGGCTGAGGCGGAAGGAGTGGCCGACCAGTCGGCCGATCGCGTGGCCACGGCCATCAGCTTCGGAGCCCTCATGGGCGCACGCGGCAACTCCGGGGTCATCGCCTCGCAGATCTTTCGGGGCATGGCCGAGGGCCTGGGCGGCAAGGCGAGGTTCGATGGCGCGGACCTCGCCCGATCGCTGACACAGGGAACGGCCACCGCCTACAAGGCGGTCGGCAAGCCCGTCGAAGGGACGATCCTGACCGTCGTCCGGGAAGCCTCGGCGGCTGCCGTGGTCGCGGCCGAGGCGGGTGGCGATCTCCAGTCGGTGCTGATCGCGGCAGTCCGCGGGGCCGAGGAGTCCGTGGCCAGAACGCCTTCGATGCTGGCGATTCTGCGGGATGCCGGCGTTGTCGATGCCGGTGGGCAGGGCCTCTTCCGGCTGCTCGAGGGCGCGCTCAAATACATGGTGGCTCGCAACCCGGCCCCGGCTCTGGCTCCGGCGGCAGAGAGGTCGGCGACGCACAAGAGGCCTGCCAGGCAGGTCGCCGCGACCAGCGGGGAATTCGGCTACGAGACGATGTTCCTGCTCCACAGCCGGGAAGAGCCGCTGGACCCGGAACGCCTGCGGGTGGAGTTCGAACGACTGGGCGACTCTGTCCTGGTGGCTGGCGACTCTCGGGCGGTGAAGGTGCACGTCCACAACGACCGACCCGACCATGTCATCGCCCTCGGGCTATCGAAGGGGTCGCTGACGCGCGTCGCCATCGAGAATCTCGACTCGCAGAGCCAGGAAGCCCGCGACAAGCGCGAGGCCGAGCTGAGCGTCGGTCCGCTCGTGGCGCCGGTCGGGGCGTCGGACGGGCCCGGCCCCCATGGGACCGGCGGTTCCGGTCACGCGCGGGGCGGCCATCACGAAGCGCGTCCACATGTCGATCTCGAGACATACGGCGCGGAGATGGCGGGGGCCCCGGGCGGAACGGACGGGTCCAATGGGACCGGTCACGGTGGACTCGCTGTCGGGACCGTCCCGCTGGCCGTTGTGGCCGTCGCTGCCGGCGAGGGGCTGGCGCGCATCTTCGACTCGTACGGCGTCGCCGCGGTCGTGCACGGCGGCCAGACCAATAACCCGTCAACGGGCGAGTTGCTCGATGCGGTCGAGAAGATCACCGCAGATGAGATCCTGCTGCTGCCGAACAACCCGAACGTCGTTCTCGCGGCCCGCCAGGCCTCCGAGATGACCAAACGCAGGGTGCGCGTCGTGCCCACCCGAAACGCCGCCGAAGGTTTCGCGGCGCTTCTTGCGCTCGATCCGGATCGCGACGCCACGACCAACGCCGAGGTCATGACCCTGGCCGGCCGGGCGGTCCAGACGCTCCAGGTCACCGAAGCGGTTCGGGACGCCATGATCGGCGGCCGGCGAGTGCGCCTGGGCCAGACGATCGTGCTCGACCCCGACGACGGGCTTCTGGCCGTGAACAGCGATCGAATGAAGGCAGTCCTCGCGGCCCTGAAGGCTCTTGATCCCGGCTTCGAGCTGGTGACGATCTACTACGGCGAAGGCGCCGACCTTGCCGAGGCCGAGGCCGTGGCGGCGCGGATCGGGGAGTCGCTTCCAGGCGTGGAGGTGGAGGTGATCCACGGTGGGCAGCCCCACTACCGGTACCTGATCGCGGCGGAGTAGCGGATGGCGACGCGGGTGCCGGGCCGTGCGACGTCGCGTGGCGGTGCACCGAAGGTCGTAGTACCGCGCGCTCCCGTCGGCCCCGCCACGAAGATCGGGGAGAGCGGCTTCGCCGGTGCCACGGCGCTGCGCCGGGTCGGCCCGCGGCTGGGGATCTTCGCGGTCCGCGACCTGCTCTTCCACCTGCCCCGCCGCTATGACGATCTGCGGGCCCTGAGCACCGCGCGTGAGCTGGCCAGGGTTCCCGACGGCGAGCCGGCCAGCGCCAGGCTGCAGGTCCGCGGCATTCGCGTGGCGCCGACCTTTCGCCGCCACGTCGAGCGGACGACGGTCTATCTGGGCGACGAAACGGGCGAGGCCGAGGCCACGTGGTTTGGCCGGCGNNTGACGGCAGCCACTCTCCGGCGCGCGATCAGGCAGGCGCTCGACACGGTCGGGGCGACCTACCCGGAGTATCTGCCGGCCGAGGCGCTGGCGACGGCAGGGGCGACCGCCACCGCGGGCGCCGCGGGAGCGACCGGCGCGGGCACGGCCGGCGCCGCGGCAGCGATGCCGATCTCGGCTGCCCTGGAGAGCGCCCACTATCCGGATGACTTCGGGCGGCGCGATGCCGCCCTGCACCGTCTGGGCTTCGACGAGCTCCTGGCGCTGCAGATCGGCATGGTCGCCCGGGACCGCCAGCGCCGCGTGGCGGTCGGCGAACCTGTGGCCGTCTCGCCGGTGCGCGTCCGAGAGGCCACCGAGGCCGTGGAGGCGGCGTTGACCGAGCAGGTCCGCGCTCGAACTGGTGCGGCTGAACGGGCTCGCCTGACGCCCGACCAGGGCGCGGCAGTGGCGGCGATCGTCGCGGACCTGGGGCAGGCGCGGCCGATGATGCGGCTCCTGCAGGGCGACGTGGGATCCGGCAAGACCGCGGTCGCGGCACTGACGCTGGCCTTCGTGGCGGACGCCGGGCGGCAGGGCGCGCTTCTCGCGCCGACGGATCTCCTCGCCCGTCAGCACGCCGTGGCGCTGCGCCGGCTCGTCGAGCCACTCGGCCACGGAGTGACGCTGCTGACCGGGTCGCTGCCCGTGAGTGAGCGGCGCGAGGCACTCAAGCTTCTGGCCGCGCCGCCCGCCGGCAACGGCCTGCTCGGGCTCACGAGCGGCCGGATCGTCGTGGGCACCCACGCGCTGGTGCAGGAGGGGGTTCAGTTCGCCGATCTGGCCCTGGCCGTGGTCGACGAGCAGCACCGCTTCGGCGTGTCGCAACGCGAGGCGCTTGCCACCAAGGGCCGCTCGCCGCACGTCCTGCTGATGACCGCGACGCCGATCCCGCGGACGCTCGGGCAGATCGTGCTGGCAGACCTGGACGTTTCGGATCTGCGGACCCCGCCGGCCGGTCGGCTGAAGGTGAGGACCGGCATTCGCCACGCCGAGGACCTTGCCGGGACGGCGGGCGATCCCTCTAAAGGCGCCTACCAGCTCATCGTCCGTGAGGTTCGTGAAGGGCACCGAGCTTTCGTGGTCGTGCCGCTCGTCGAGGAGGACGAGGACACCGCCGCTCGCTCCGCGGACGAGGTCGCCGCGGCGCTGCCGGCGCAGTTGAGCGAAGCGGCCGCGCGGATGGGTGAGCCAGCCGAGCCGGCGCCGCGAGTCGGTGTCGTGCACGGCCAGATGAAGGCGTCGGATCGAGACACGACCATGGACCTCTTCCGCCGCGGCGAACTGGACGTGCTCGTCGGAACCACGGTGCTGGAGGTCGGCGTGGACGTGCCCGAGGCCACGGTCATGCTCATCCTCGACGCCGATCGCTTCGGCCTGGCCCAGCTCCACCAGCTGCGGGGGCGCGTTGGGCGGGGAGAGGAGCAGGCCTACTGCATTCTCGTCTCGGACTCGAATGACGAGACGGCAAAGGCCCGCCTGGACGCCCTGGCCACTCACACCGACGGCTTCGAGCTGGCGGAGCTGGACCTGGAGCTGCGACGCGAAGGCGAGTTGCTGGGCCTTCACCAGAGCGGCCTGCCCACGTTGCGAATCGCGTCGCTGCGGAACAAAGAGGACCGCGAGCGCGCGGCCCAGGCGCGGGCCGTGGCAGAGCGGTTGCTCGACGAGCGGGGCGCCCTGCTGCCGTGCTACGAAGCTCTCGCGGCGGAGCTGCGGGACGGCTGGCTGGCCCGCGTTGGCGCGGGCGAGGTGCTGGCGGAGGTCGCCGACGCGGCAGCCGCGGCCGCGCCCGCCGGGCCGGCAACGCCACCGCAGGCCTCCGAATGAGTGACGCCGGCCGGGTCATCGCCGGAACGGCCAGGGGCACGCGTCTGGCGGCGCCGGGCGAAGGCACCCGGCCTTTCGGCGACCGAGTGAAGCAGACCCTGTTCGCGATCCTGGAACCGGACCTGCCGGACGCTCGGGTCCTCGACCTGTTCGCGGGTTCCGGCGCCGGCGGCATCGAAGCTCTCTCGCGGGGAGCGGCCTGTGCGGTGTTCGTGGAGCGCGACGCCATCGCCGGCCGCGTCATCGGTGAGAACCTGACGAAGACTCACTTCGAGGCCCGCGGCCGCGTCGCCCGCGCCGACGTGCTCACGTACCTGGCCGACCGAGCCGCGGCCGACGGCCCATTCGACCTCGTCCTGATCGACCCGCCCTACGCCGAGTTCAAGCTTCTCGAGTCGGCCCTGGCCCGGCTGGCCGCGCCGCCGGCTCCGCTTCTGACGGCGGCGGTGTGGGTCGTGGCCAAGCATTTCTGGCGGACCCCTCCACCATCGGCCGTGGGGCTGCTAGCATCGGTGCGAACCCGACGGTTTGGAGAGACCGGCCTGACGTTCTACCGTCGGACGGGCGCCGAGCCGCCGGTCGCGGAAGAGTCGGTCGCCGTCGCCCCGGACCGACCAGCCGCTGAGACGGAGGAGGCAGCCAGGTGAGGATCGCCGTTTACCCGGGCTCGTTCGACCCGATGACGAACGGTCACCTCGACGTCGTCGCCCGGGCGGCGGCGGTCTTCGACCGGGTCGTCTTCGCTGTTTTGGTCAATCCTCGCAAGTCGGAGCCGATCTTCCCGACGGACGTTCGACTGGCGGTCATTCGCGAAGCAGTCGACGAGTGCTGCCCGGTCGATGTCGCCGCCCGCATCGACATCGAGTCTTTCGACGGCCTGACCGTCGAGTTCTGCCGGACGCGTGGCGCCAGATTCGTCGTTCGCGGCCTGCGCGCCATCTCAGACTTCGAGTCCGAGCTTCAGATGGCCCACATGAACCGGAAGCTGGACCCCGAGGTGGACACGGTTTTCTTCATGAGCGCCCTGGAACACAGCTATCTGAGCTCGAGCCTGGTCAAGGAGATCGCCACTTTTGGCGGAGACGTGACTCAAATGGTGCCCGCGGCGGTCGTGAGGCGCCTGGCGGCTCGAAACCCGAGTCTATAATCCAGGAAACCGGCAGCCCGAGACGTCGCCCCAGGAGGGCCAGTCCGATCGACATCATCCACCTCGTCGAGCGACTCGAGTCGCTGCTGGCGGACGGCCGGAAGGTTCCCTTCAGCAGCAGGGTCATGGTCGATCAGGCCTACGCGCTCGAGCTGATCGATCAACTGCGGATGACCATCCCCGAAGAGATCAAGACCGCCAAGCGGGTCAATTCGGAGGTGGATCGACTGCTGGAGCAGGCGCGCGAGGAAGCGGAGCAGATCCTCGCCCGCGCCCAGGAGCAGGCGACCTACCTGATCGAGGAGCGCGAGCTGACGCGTCAGGCCGACGAGATGAGCCTGGAGATCGTCCGCCAGGCGCGATCCGAAGCCGATGGCATACGCCGTGGCGCCGACGACTACGCCGCCGAGGCGCTGGGCCGGATCGAAGTCGAAGTCATGAGGACCCTCAAGAGCATCAGNNGAAGGGGCGCTCGATGAGTACGAACAGTCGACAGACGCGGAAGAGCCAATCCGCCGCTGAGGCCTTGACCTTCAACGTATCCGGCCTGCTCGGCCAGCCCGTTGGATCGGTCCGCCGTCTCGAGGTCAGCTCGCCGCCGTTGGACCTCGGCGCGGAGCTTCGCCAGAACCGCGGCTTGGCCGGAAAGCTGCGTCTCACCCGCACCAACCGCGGCCTGCTCGTGCAGGCCAGCCTCAGCACGTCAATCGAGCAGGAGTGCAGTCGCTGCCTCCGCGCGATCGACTACCCGGTTGAGCTCGAGATCGAGGAAGAGGCCCTGCCGATCATCGACGTGGCCAGTGGCCTCGCGCTCGATACCTTTGCCGAGCCCGACGTTCTGCGCCTCACGGACCACCACGAGCTCGAGCTCGAGCAAGAGGTCCGCGAGGCGATCCTGCTGGCGGAGCCGATAGCGCCCCTCTGCCGTGAGGACTGCCCCGGGCTGTGCGTGGTCTGCGGCCAGGAGCTGGGCAGCGGTCCGCACGATCACCCCGAGCCGGACGTCGATCCGCGCNNCGGGGCACCCGCGACCTGCTGCCCGGGGTCAGCTCGGGACTGAATCGACTCGAAGGGATCGCCCGCTCGCTGGCGGGCCGTTACGGCTACCGCGAGATGGAGACCCCGATGTTCGAGCAGACGGCCGTCTTCGAGCGCG